>NZ_JARUND010000002.1:2107092-2408105 GCF_036898825.1 Streptomyces sp. B21-083
CCGGCCGAGCAGGGCGTCGACGTCGGCGTCGCCCGTGGGGGCGCGGGGGAGGTCCAGCGGGGCCGGCGCGGCGGGGTCCGCCTCGGGTTCGACGGCCGCTTCCGCGACCGCGCCAGGAACCGGATCCGGAACGGGAGTCTCCGCCGGGCCCGGGGCCAGGGGCACTGAGTCGTTCATGCCCCGACGCTACCCCGAACGGCTGAGGTACCGTCGTCCGCGATGGCCACGATTGAGGAGTGCCGCAGCGCACTCGACAAGCTCTCGGACAACATGGCGGGCGCGAGCGGGGACGTACGCGAGGCGGCGGCCCTGGACCGTTCGCTGAGCTGCCGTATCACCGACCTGGACGTCACCTTCGTAGGACGCCTTCGGGGCGGCCGTATCGAGGTGCGGGACACCCTCCAGGGTCCGCCCCGGGAGAAGGCCGAGATCCGGCTCACCATGACCGGCGACGACCTGCTGGCGATGGTCGCCGGGGAGCTGAACTTCGCGAAGGCGTGGGGCTCGGGCCGGGTGAAACTGGAGGCCGGCCTGCGGGACCTGTTCCGCCTCAGGAAACTCCTGTAGCCAGCCTGCTACGGACCTTGCGCGCGGCCGGCACCACCAGTGGCGTCCCCGTCTCCGGATCGTCGATGACCTGGCAGCGCAGCCCGAACACCTCCTCGACCAGCCCGGCGGTGACGATGTCACCCGGCGCGCCCTCGGCGATGACGGCGCCCTCGCGCAGCGCGATCAGGTGTGTGGCGTAGCGGGCCGCGTGATTGAGGTCGTGCAGTACGGCGACCAGGGTCCGGCCCTGTTCCTCGTGCAGCTCGGCACAGAGGTCGAGGACGTCGATCTGGTGCTGGATGTCGAGGTAGGTCGTCGGCTCGTCGAGCAGCAGCAGCGGTGTCTGCTGGGCGAGCGCCATGGCGATCCACACGCGCTGGCGCTGGCCGCCGGAGAGTTCGTCGACATATCGACCGGCGAGTTCGGCGACGCCGGTCGACTCCATGGACTCCCGTACGATCCGCTCGTCGTCGTGGGACCACTGGCGCAGGATGCCCTGGTGAGGGTAGCGGCCCCGGCCCACCAGGTCGGCGACGGTGATCCCGTCGGGCGCGACCGACGACTGGGGCAGCAACCCGAGGGTCCGCGCGACCTTCTTCGCGGGCATCGACTGGATGACCTGCCCGTCGAGCAGCACCCGGCCCTCACTCGGCTTCAGCATCCGCGACAGGGCCCGCAGCAGCGTGGACTTGCCGCAGGCGTTCGGGCCGACGATGACGGTGAAGGAGTTGTCGGGGATCTCCACCGACAGCTGCTCGGCGATCACCCGCTGGTCGTAGGCGAGGGTGACGCTCTCTGCGGACAGGCGGTTCACGGTGTGGGTGCCCTTCTCGACGTTCTCGTTCACTGGACCGCTCCCGGTCGGCTCGTTCGCCGGCCCGCTCATATCCGGCCCGCCTTCCGCTCGGTGACCAGCAGCCACAGCAGGTACACCCCGCCGAGCACACCGGTCACCACCCCCACGGGCAGCTGGTCGGCGCCGAAGAGCCGCTGCGAGGCCCAGTCGGCCACGATCAGCAGGGTGGCGCCCATACACATGGACGCCACCAGGTTGGGGCCGGGCGAGCGGGTCAGCCGCCGGGCGAGCTGCGGCGCGGTCAGCGCCACGAAGCCCACGGGACCGGCGGCGGCCGTGGCGGCCGCGGTGAGCAGCACGGCGGCCAGCATCAGCACCAGTCGTACGCGCTCGACGCGCACTCCGAGGGCGTACGACACGTCGTCGCCCATCTCCGTCATCCGCAGCCCGCGCGCGTTCGCGAGCGCCACGGGTACGAGGACCGCGCACAGCCACAGCAGCGGCCAGACCTGGTCCCAGCCACGCCCGTTGAGGGAGCCGGTCATCCACACCACCGCGCGGGCCGCGTCGACGAGGTCGGCCTTGGTGATCAGGTAGCCGTTGACCGCCGTGACGACCGCGGAGACCCCGATGCCGACGAGCACCAGCCGGTAGCCGTGCACGCCCTGCTTCCAGGCCAGCAGATAGATGGCGAGCCCGGTCACCAGCCCGCCCACGAGCGCCCCGGCGGTGACCTGGGCAGCGCTCCCCGAGAACAGCACGATCACGACCAGCGCACCCGCTGTCGAGCCCTGACTGAGACCGAGTACGTCCGGACTGCCCAGCGGATTGCGGGAGATGGCCTGGAACAGGGCACCGCCCAGCCCGAGCGAGGCCCCGACCAGCAGCCCGACCAGCACCCGGGGCAGCCGCAGTTGGTTGACGATGAACTCCTGGCCGGCGTTCCCGTCGCCCAGCAGCGTCCTGAGGACGTCGCCGGCCGGGATCGGGAAGTCGCCGGTACCGATCAGCACCACGCTCGCGGTGAGCGCGGCCAGCAGCAGCGCCACGACGACGACCAGCGCACGCACGTCGAGGCGGACGGAAAGGCCCCCCGGTACCCGTACGAAACGTCCTGCGCCGGCGCCTCCCCGGCCGGGCCGGACAAGGTTGCTCTTCACAGCTGCGCCGTCCTCCGCCGTCGTACGAGAAAGATGAAGACCGGCCCGCCGATGACCGCGGTGACGATCCCGACCTGGAGTTCGGCGGGCCGGGCGACCATCCGCCCGATGACATCGGCGCCCAGCAGCAGCACCGGTGACAGGACGGCGGCGTACGGCAGGATCCAGCGCAGGTCGGGGCCGGTGAAGGATTGGACGACGTGCGGAACCATCAGCCCGACGAAGACGATCGGTCCGCAGGCGGCGGTCGCGGCCCCGCACAGCACGGTCGCGGCGGCCATGGACAGCGCGCGGGTGCGGTTCAGGTTCGCACCGAGGGCGCGGGCGGTGTCGTCGCCCATCGCCACGGCGTTGAGCGGCCGGGCGAGCAGCAGCGCGAGGACGGTGCCGACGACGATGAACGGCAGGACCTGCGTGATGGTGTCGTCGGTGGCCGAGGCCAGCGACCCGACCGTCCAGAAGCGCATCCTGTTGAGCGCGGCGTCGTCCGTGATCATCACGGCCTGGAGATAGCCGTAGAGCGCGGCGCTGATCGCGGTGCCCGCGAGAGCGAGCCGCACGGGCGTGGCACCCCGGCTGCCACCCAGGAACCAGACCAGCGCGCCGACGGCGGCGGCTCCGAGGAACGCGAACCAGACGTAGCCCTTGAGTGAGGTGACGCCGAAGAAGGTGATGGCGGTGACGACGGCCGCCGAGGCGCCCGCGTTGATGCCGAGCAGTCCGGGATCGGCCAGCGGGTTGCGGGTCAGCGCCTGGAGAACGGCTCCGGACAACCCGAGTGCGGCACCGGCGAGGAGGCCTAGGAGGGTGCGCGAGACGCGCTCGCCCACGACGACGTCGCCATAGGTCCCCGAGTCCTGGAACAGGCCGTGCCAGACCTGCTCCAGGGACAGCTCCTTCGCGCCGATCGCGATGCTCGCGAGGGCGACGAGAAGCAGGATCCCCAGCGAGACGACGAGCCCGACGGCCCGTATCGCCCGACGTTTCGGGGGCGCGGGGGCGGTCTCCGCGCGAGGTTCAGGAGGGCTGTCGACAAACACAAGGTTAGGTTAGCCTACCCTCGCTATCGCCTCGTTGCCTGTCCCTGGGCGCGCCCCGAGCCTCCTTCCCTCACAACCCCAGCCGCGCCAGCGCCTTCCCTCCGTCCAACGCACACGTGCCGTCCCCCGCGGCCGTCCAGGCCGCCGCGCACAGCGCGCGAAGCCCGTCGAGCGCTTCCCCGTCCCCTGTCAGCTCCAGCCGCTTCTCCCCCGCGCTCGCCGTCCATCCCCCGCACCGGAAACCGTCGCCCTCGTCCGTCACGTCGGGCTGCCCGGTCAGCAGCCCCCGCAGGTCGGCGTCGACATAGGTGGGCCGGTGCTGCGGCGGCGCGGCCAGCAGCTGCGCGCCGTCCGCCACGCCGGTCAGCACGAGCAGCGAGTCGACCTCCCCGTTGAACGCGCCCTCGATGTCCGTGTCCATCCGGTCCCCGACGACCAGTGGACGCTCGGCCCCTGTCCGCAGCACGGTCTCCCTGTGCATCGGCGGCAACGGCTTGCCCGCGACCTGCGGTTCGGCCCCGGTCGCGATGCGTACGACCTCCACCGCGGCCCCGTTGCCCGGCGCGATCCCGCGCGCGCTCGGAATCGTCAGGTCGGTGTTGGACGCGAACCAGGGCACCCCGCGCGCGATGGCATAGCACGCCTCGGCGAACCGCCCCCAGGGCAACTCGGGCCCGCCGTACCCCTGCACGACAGCCACCGGCTCGTCCTCGGCCGACTCCACGGGTTCGAGCCCCCGCTCGCGCAGTGCGACCCGGAGTCCCTCGCCGCCGATCACCAGCACACGCGCGCCCGCCGGCACCTGGTCGGCGATCAACCGGGCCACGGCCTGCGCCGAGGTGATGACGTCCGAGGCCTTCGTCGCTATGCCCAGCTCGGTGAGGTGCTCGGCCACCGCGTCCGGGGTGCGCAACGCGTTGTTGGTGACATAGGCGAGCCGCATCCCACCGTCCCGCGCGACACCGAGCGACTCGACGGCGTGCACGATCGCGTTGCCCCCCGCGTACACCACCCCGTCGAGGTCGAGCAGCGCCGTGTCGTACGCCTCACTGAGGGTCCGCGCACTGCCTCCGGGCCGCGTCCTGACGGTCTGGCTCATTGTGCATCGCTCCTCGCTCGACCGGCTTTCCCCCGATCATCCCCCATGCCACTGACAGCCCTACGATGCACCAATGAACACTGCAGGTCCCGCGGACGTACCGGCTCGCACGGGCCTTCAACTGACCCCGTTCCGGGGCCTGCGCTACGACCCCGACCGGGTCGGCAGCCTGGCCGCCGTGACCTCCCCGCCGTACGACGTCATCGTGCGCCCTGACGGCCTGATACACCTCGAATCGGCCGACCCGCACAACATCGTCCGGCTGATCCTCCCCCAGGCGGCGACCCCGTCCATCCGCAACGAACAGGCGGCGGACACCCTGGACGACTGGCTCGCCGAGGGCATCCTGACCGCCGACCCCGAACCCGCCCTGTACGTCTACGAGCAGCGCGACACGACGGGCCACCTCCAACGCGGGGTCATCGGCGCCCTGCGCCTGTCGGAGCCGTCGGAAGGCGTCGTCCTGCCGCACGAGGACGTCATGCCGCACGTCGTGGCGGACCGCGCGGCCCTGATGCGCGCCACCACCGCGAACCTCGAACCCCTCCTCCTCACCTACCGGAGCGACGACTCCGCCGCCGCGTCGCAGCACACCACGAGCGCGGTGGTCGAACGCGCCGCCGGCCGTCCACCGCTGCTCTCGACGACCACGGAGGACGGTTTCGGCCATCGCCTGTGGGCGGTAACCGACCCCGCCGAACTCGCCGGGATCCAGGCGGACCTGACACATCACCAGGCCCTCATCGCCGACGGCCACCACCGCTGGGCGACGTATCTGCGTCTACGCGCGGAGCATCCGTCCCCCAGCCCCTGGGACCACGGTCTGGTACTCCTCGTGAACACCGTCCGCTACCCCCTGCGCGTACGCGCGATCCACCGCCTGTTGCACCGCCTCCCCGTCCCGGAGGCCCTGGCGGCCCTGGAGGGCCTCTTCCGGGTACGCCACCTGGCAGTCCCGCTCGCCGACGCGCTGACCGCCCTCGCGGAGGCGGCCACCGCGGGCAACGCCTTCCTCTTGGCCGGCGACGGCGCCTTCCACCTCGTGGACCGCCCGGACGAGGCTCTCCTGGCCCGCACGGTCCCGGCCGGCCGGCCACAGGCCTGGCGCACCCTGGACGCGACGGTCCTGCACGCGACACTCCTCGACCACGTCTGGCACATCCCCGAGGACTCCCCGGCGCACATCGCGTACATCCATGACACTGCGGCGACGGTGGAGAAGGCTGAGCAGGAAGGCGGTACGGCCGTCCTGATGCACCCGGTCCGCGAGGAGGTCGTACGCGACCTGGCCCGCCAGGGCGTCACGATGCCCCGCAAGTCGACGTCCTTCGGCCCCAAGCCGGCCTCCGGCCTGGTCCTGCGCAGCCTGGCGCACTGAAACGCAGAAGGGCGGGACCCCTGACCGGGATCCCGCCCTTCGCCGACTACCGCAGATCAGCGCTTGTCGTCCTCGACGTCGTCAGAGACCTCGTCGTCACTGGCGTCCAAGTCACCCATGTCGTCTGGGTCGTCAATGTCGTCGTCGGCCGAAGCCGCTTCCACAGCCTCGGTCGAGGCGGCGGACTCGATCTCGACGGACTCGACGCCCTTGACGAGCTCGACCCCGTCCCCGTCCGTGTCCTCGTCCGTGTCCTCGCTCTCGTCGAAGGCGTCGACGAACTCCACACCGTCCATCTCGGCAAGGCGATCCGAGGCGTCCGTGCTGCCGTCCTTGTCGGACTCGACGGCCTTGGCGAACCACTCGCGTGCCTCGTCCTCGCGCCCGGCTGCGAGCAGCGCGTCGGCGTACGCGTACCGCAGTCGCGCGGTCCACGGCTGTACGGAGTTGGAGGCCAGCTCGGGACTCTGCAGGGTCACGATGGCCGCGTCGAGCTGATCCATGTCACGCCGAGCGCCGGCCGCGACGAGCCGCATCTCGACCTGTCCGGCCTTGTCCAGCTTGTGCACCTCGGGCGCCCCGGCCATGTCGAGCGCCTTCTCGGGCCGCCCGAGCCCCCGCTCGCAGTCGGCCATGACGGGCCACAGGTCGACGTTCCCGGTCATCCGCCGTGCCGCACGGAACTCGGCCAGCGCCTCGCTGTACTTCTGGTTCGCGTACGCGGCGAACCCGGCCGCCTCTCGTACGGCGGCCACGCGCGAAGCCAGTCGCAGGGCCACCCGCGAGTACCCGTAAGCACCCTCGGGGTCCTCGTCGATGAGCCGGGCGACCATCACCAGGTTCTTGGAGACCTCCTCGGCCAGCCCCTTGGGCAGGCTCATCAGCTCCTGGCGTACGTCCTTGTCGATCTCGTCGCCCGTGACGTCCTCGGCGATCGGCAGCCGCTTGATCGGCTCCCGGTCCCTGTCACGCTCGTCACGGAACCCGCCGCCACGCCGGTCATCGCCCCGGCTGTCGTCACGTCCCCGGTAACCACCACCGCCGCTGGGTCGACCTCCACGGTCGTCACGCCCACGGAAGCCACCACTGGCGGGACGGCCACCGCGGTCGTCACTCCGGCCACGGAACCCACCACGGTCATCGTCACGCCGGACGAAGCCACTGCGGTCGCCGCCACCACCACGGTTGTCGTCCCGGCGGAAAGCGGGACGGTCGCCTTCACGGCGGTCGTCATCACGCCGGAAGCCACCACGGTCACCGCGGTTGTCGTCCCGCCCACGGAACCCGCCGCCTCCGGCGGAGCCGCCACCGCGGTTGTCGTCACGACGGAACCCACCGCCACCGGCGGGACGACCACCACGGTCATCCTGACGGTCGTCACGACGGACGAAACCACCGCCGGCCGGACGACCACCACGGTCGTCCTGACGATCATCACGCCCACGGAAACCACCGCCGGCGGGACGGCCACCGCGGTCGTCACTCCGCCCACGGAACCCACCACGATCATCATCGCGACGGAACCCAGAACGCTCTCCGTCCCGTCGGTCATCACGTCGGGGGGCCGCCGACCGGTCGTCACGCCCACCGAAGCCACCACTGGCAGGACGACCACCACGGTCGTCACTCCGCCCACGGAACCCACCACGATCATCTTCACGACGGAACCCGCCACGGTCCCCGCGGTCGTCGTCACGACGGGCAAAACCACCGCCGGCCGGACGACCACCACGGTCGTCCTGACGATCATCACGCCCACGGAAACCACCGCCGGCGGGACGGCCACCGCGGTCGTCGCTCCGCCCACGGAACCCACCACGATCATCATGGCGACGCACGAAACCACCGCGGTCACCGCCACCACCACGGTTGTCGTCACGACGGAACCCACCGCCACCGGCGGGACGACCACCACGGTCATCCTGACGATCGTCACGACGGGCAAAACCACCGCCGGCGGGACGACCACCACGGTCGTCCTGACGATCATCACGCCCACGGAAACCGCCACTGGCGGGACGGCCACCGCGGTCGTCGCTCCGCCCACGGAACCCACCACGATCATCATCGCGACGCACGAAACCACCGCGGTCACCGCCACCACCACGGTTGTCATCCCGACGGAAAGCGGGACGGTCACCCCGGTCGTCGCGACGGGGGCCCGCCGGACGGTCGGAGCGCTCCGGCCGGTCCGAACGGTTGTCACGCTGGAAAGCGGGACGAGCCCCGCGGTCTCCGTCACGGCGGTCGTCACGGCGCGGAGCACCGCCACGCTCGCCACGGTTGTCGTCGCGGCGGAAACCTCCGCCGGCGGGCCGGTCACCCCGGTCGTCACGACGGGGGGCCGCCGGCCGGTCCTCACGGCGACCGTAACCACCCGCGGGTCGGCCGCCACGGTCGGAACCGCCGCGGTCGTCGCGGCGATCGTTGTCGCGGCGCGGCGCCCCTCGGTACCCGCCACGGTCGCCGCGGTCACCACTGTCCCGGCGGCGCGGGTCGCGCTCCGGGCGCTCGTCGGGAGAGTTGGTGGACATGATGGGTGACTCCTGTCTTCGGTACCGCAAGTCATTCTCGCGCAGCCGACTAGCCGGCGCGCTCCGGGCGGTGTGTGCTTTAAAAAACAAAAGGACCCCTGGTCCCAGCGTGAACGCTGGGACCAGGGGTCCTCCAAAGATTGTTCGGCGGCGTCCTACTCTCCCACAGGGTCCCCCCTGCAGTACCATCGGCGCTGAAAGGCTTAGCTTCCGGGTTCGGAATGTAACCGGGCGTTTCCCTCACGCTATGACCACCGAAACCCTATTGGTTTCGAGCGAACAAGCACACTTTTCAGTTAGATGTTCTAGCTCAAAAGCCGACAACTGTTCGTTGTCTCAGAACTAACACAGTGGACGCGAGCAACTGAGGACAAGCCCTCGGCCTATTAGTACCAGTCACCTCCACCCGTTACCGGGCTTCCAGATCTGGCCTATCAACCCAGTCGTCTACTGGGAGCCTTACCCCATCTAGTGGGTGGGAACACTCATCTTGAAGCAGGCTTCCCGCTTAGATGCTTTCAGCGGTTATCCCTCCCGAACGTAGCCAACCAGCCATGCCCTTGGCAGGACAACTGGCACACCAGAGGTTCGTCCGTCCCGGTCCTCTCGTACTAGGGACAGCCCTTCTCAATGTTCCTGCGCGCGCAGCGGATAGGGACCGAACTGTCTCACGACGTTCTAAACCCAGCTCGCGTACCGCTTTAATGGGCGAACAGCCCAACCCTTGGGACCGACTCCAGCCCCAGGATGCGACGAGCCGACATCGAGGTGCCAAACCATCCCGTCGATATGGACTCTTGGGGAAGATCAGCCTGTTATCCCCGGGGTACCTTTTATCCGTTGAGCGACGGCGCTTCCACAAGCCACCGCCGGATCACTAGTCCCGACTTTCGTCCCTGCTCGACCCGTCGGTCTCACAGTCAAGCTCCCTTGTGCACTTACACTCAACACCTGATTGCCAACCAGGCTGAGGGAACCTTTGGGCGCCTCCGTTACTCTTTAGGAGGCAACCGCCCCAGTTAAACTACCCATCAGACACTGTCCCTGATCCGGATCACGGACCCAGGTTAGACATCCAGCACGACCAGACTGGTATTTCAACGACGACTCCACAAACACTGGCGTGCCCGCTTCAAAGTCTCCCAGCTATCCTACACAAGCCGAACCGAACACCAATATCAAACTATAGTAAAGGTCCCGGGGTCTTTCCGTCCTGCTGCGCGAAACGAGCATCTTTACTCGTAGTGCAATTTCACCGGGCCTATGGTTGAGACAGTCGAGAAGTCGTTACGCCATTCGTGCAGGTCGGAACTTACCCGACAAGGAATTTCGCTACCTTAGGATGGTTATAGTTACCACCGCCGTTTACTGGCGCTTAAGTTCTCAGCTTCGCCCAACCGAAGTTGGACTAACCGGTCCCCTTAACGTTCCAGCACCGGGCAGGCGTCAGTCCGTATACATCGCCTTACGGCTTCGCACGGACCTGTGTTTTTAGTAAACAGTCGCTTCTCGCTGGTCTCTGCGGCCACCCCCAGCTCGGAGAGTAAATCTCCTCACCAGTGATGGCCCCCCTTCTCCCGAAGTTACGGGGGCATTTTGCCGAGTTCCTTAACCATAGTTCACCCGAACGCCTCGGTATTCTCTACCTGACCACCTGAGTCGGTTTAGGGTACGGGCCGCCATGAAACTCGCTAGAGGCTTTTCTCGACAGCATAGGATCATCCACTTCACCACAATCGGCTCGGCATCAGGTCTCAGCCTCAATGTGCGACGGATTTGCCTATCGCACGGCCTACACCCTTACCCCGGGACAACCACCGCCCGGGATGGACTACCTTCCTGCGTCACCCCATCACTCACCTACTGCAGGTCTGGTCCGTCGGCTCCACCACTCCCCCTTGCCCGAAGGCTCCGGGGCGGCTTCACGGACTTAGCATCGCCTGGTTCAATGTTTGACGCTTCACAGCGGGTACCGGAATATCAACCGGTTATCCATCGACTACGCCTGTCGGCCTCGCCTTAGGTCCCGACTTACCCTGGGCAGATCAGCTTGACCCAGGAACCCTTAGTCAATCGGCGCACACGTTTCCCACGTGTGTATCGCTACTCATGCCTGCATTCTCACTCGTGAACCGTCCACCACTAGCTTCCGCTGCAGCTTCACCCGGCACACGACGCTCCCCTACCCATCCCAGCCCCCGTTGGGGGTATGTGCTGGAATGACACGACTTCGGCGGTACGCTTGAGCCCCGCTACATTGTCGGCGCGGAATCACTAGACCAGTGAGCTATTACGCACTCTTTCAAGGGTGGCTGCTTCTAAGCCAACCTCCTGGTTGTCTGTGCGACTCCACATCCTTTCCCACTTAGCGTACGCTTAGGGGCCTTAGTCGATGCTCTGGGCTGTTTCCCTCTCGACCATGGAGCTTATCCCCCACAGTCTCACTGCCGTGCTCTCACTTACCGGCATTCGGAGTTTGGCTAAGGTCAGTAACCCGGTAGGGCCCATCGCCTATCCAGTGCTCTACCTCCGGCAAGAAACACACGACGCTGCACCTAAATGCATTTCGGGGAGAACCAGCTATCACGGAGTTTGATTGGCCTTTCACCCCTAACCACAGGTCATCCCCCAGGTTTTCAACCCTGGTGGGTTCGGTCCTCCACGAAGTCTTACCTCCGCTTCAACCTGCCCATGGCTAGATCACTCCGCTTCGGGTCTTGAGCGCGCTACTAAATCGCCCTATTCGGACTCGCTTTCGCTACGGCTTCCCCACACGGGTTAACCTCGCAACACACCGCAAACTCGCAGGCTCATTCTTCAAAAGGCACGCAGTCACGACCCACAGAGTAAACTCTGTGAGCGACGCTCCCACGGCTTGTAGGCACACGGTTTCAGGTACTATTTCACTCCGCTCCCGCGGTACTTTTCACCATTCCCTCACGGTACTATCCGCTATCGGTCACCAGGGAATATTTAGGCTTAACGGGTGGTCCCGCCAGATTCACACGGGATTTCTCGGGCCCCGTGCTACTTGGGTGTCTCTCAAACGAGCCGTTGATGTTTCGACTACGGGGGTCTTACCCTCTACGCCGGACCTTTCGCATGTCCTTCGCCTACATCAACGGTTTCTGACTCGCCTCACAGCCGGCAGACTGTGAAAGAGAGATCCCACAACCCCGCATACGCAACCCCTGCCGGGTCTCACACGTATACGGTTTGGCCTCATCCGGTTTCGCTCGCCACTACTCCCGGAATCACGGTTGTTTTCTCTTCCTGCGGGTACTGAGATGTTTCACTTCCCCGCGTTCCCTCCACACACCCTATGTGTTCAGATGTGGGTGACAGCCCATGACGACTGCCGGGTTTCCCCATTCGGAAACCCCCGGATCAAAGCCTGGTTGACGACTCCCCGGGGACTATCGTGGCCTCCCACGTCCTTCATCGGTTCCTGGTGCCAAGGCATCCACCGTGCGCCCTTAAAAACTTGGCCACAGATGCTCGCGTCCACTGTGCAGTTCTCAAACAACGACCAACCACCCACCACCCCACCCTGACAGGCGAGTTCACTGGGGCCGGCACTGAAGACACAACCTCACGGCCATACCCTCAGACACCCAACAGCGTGCCCGACACCCCTTACCACTCAGATCAGCTTTCCACGCCCCGAAGGACAGTACTCACAGCCCGAGATGACTGAGGTGCCGAATAATCAACGTTCCACCCATGAGCAACCACCGCCGGACGTATGCCGACGTAATGGCCCTGGACCACCAAGCAATGCCTGGCGGCCTAGATGCTCCTTAGAAAGGAGGTGATCCAGCCGCACCTTCCGGTACGGCTACCTTGTTACGACTTCGTCCCAATCGCCAGTCCCACCTTCGACAGCTCCCTCCCCGTAAGGGGTTGGGCCACCGGCTTCGGGTGTTACCGACTTTCGTGACGTGACGGGCGGTGTGTACAAGGCCCGGGAACGTATTCACCGCAGCAATGCTGATCTGCGATTACTAGCAACTCCGACTTCATGGGGTCGAGTTGCAGACCCCAATCCGAACTGAGACCGGCTTTTTGAGATTCGCTCCGCCTCACGGCATCGCAGCTCATTGTACCGGCCATTGTAGCACGTGTGCAGCCCAAGACATAAGGGGCATGATGACTTGACGTCGTCCCCACCTTCCTCCGAGTTGACCCCGGCAGTCTCCTGTGAGTCCCCATCACCCCGAAGGGCATGCTGGCAACACAGAACAAGGGTTGCGCTCGTTGCGGGACTTAACCCAACATCTCACGACACGAGCTGACGACAGCCATGCACCACCTGTACACCGACCACAAGGGGGCACCCATCTCTGGATGTTTCCGGTGTATGTCAAGCCTTGGTAAGGTTCTTCGCGTTGCGTCGAATTAAGCCACATGCTCCGCTGCTTGTGCGGGCCCCCGTCAATTCCTTTGAGTTTTAGCCTTGCGGCCGTACTCCCCAGGCGGGGAACTTAATGCGTTAGCTGCGGCACCGACGACGTGGAATGTCGCCAACACCTAGTTCCCACCGTTTACGGCGTGGACTACCAGGGTATCTAATCCTGTTCGCTCCCCACGCTTTCGCTCCTCAGCGTCAGTAATGGCCCAGAGATCCGCCTTCGCCACCGGTGTTCCTCCTGATATCTGCGCATTTCACCGCTACACCAGGAATTCCGATCTCCCCTACCACACTCTAGTCTGCCCGTATCGAATGCAGACCCGGGGTTAAGCCCCGGGCTTTCACATCCGACGCGACAGACCGCCTACGAGCTCTTTACGCCCAATAATTCCGGACAACGCTTGCGCCCTACGTATTACCGCGGCTGCTGGCACGTAGTTAGCCGGCGCTTCTTCTGCAGGTACCGTCACTTTCGCTTCTTCCCTGCTGAAAGAGGTTTACAACCCGAAGGCCGTCATCCCTCACGCGGCGTCGCTGCATCAGGCTTTCGCCCATTGTGCAATATTCCCCACTGCTGCCTCCCGTAGGAGTCTGGGCCGTGTCTCAGTCCCAGTGTGGCCGGTCGCCCTCTCAGGCCGGCTACCCGTCGTCGCCTTGGTGAGCCACTACCTCACCAACAAGCTGATAGGCCGCGGGCTCATCCTGCACCGCCGGAGCTTTTAACCCACCCCCATGCGAGGAAAGGTATTATCCGGTATTAGACCCCGTTTCCAGGGCTTGTCCCAGAGTGCAGGGCAGATTGCCCACGTGTTACTCACCCGTTCGCCACTAATCCACCCCGAAAGGCTTCATCGTTCGACTTGCATGTGTTAAGCACGCCGCCAGCGTTCGTCCTGAGCCAGGATCAAACTCTCCGTGAATGTTTGCTCGGCCAGTAAATTAATACAGCCGGCGCACACACACGAGAGCGGAACAGTCAAGCGGAATAAGCCCGACCGTTCACAGCGTCCTCGCTGTGTTTGTGTTACTTCAAAGGAACCTCAACCCACAGATAACTCTGTGAGCCGGGGTATCAACAAATCTGGCGTTGATTTTTGGCACGCTGTTGAGTTCTCAAGGAACGGACGCTTCCTTCGTACTCACCCAAGAGACTCTCTCAGGCTTTCCTCCGGGCAGTTTCCCTTCGGTCTTGCGTTTCCGACTCTATCAGATCATTTTCTGATCCGATTCCCTGTCGGCGGGAGTGCCTCGGGCTTTTGGCTTTCGCCTGTCGGCCTTTCGACATTCACTACGTTAGCCGATTCCCTCGGTAACTCATAATCGAGTTCCGCGCGTTCGCAATTCAGGGTGCAGGCACGCCGAAATTGCCCCCGCTGAGAGGGAGTCGTAGGTAGTGGGTTGGCCACTTCCGGCTGCAGGCGATCGCCGTACCCGGGTCAAGCGGCTCGGACTACCTTACGGACCCCCCAAGGGGGCGTCAAGTTGAGCGACGACGGGGTGCATGGGCCCGATAGGGGCTGACCGTAGGGTCGTTGGTGATCCAGAAACGCCAGGGGTGGACACCCCCGTCGCCGGCCACGCCGGTGCGCGGACCGCTGCTCACCTGGTCGGTGGTGACAGGGGTGCCGGTCAGGACCGTGATCGACGCGGCCCCGGCCGCGCAGGCGTCCGTACCGTCGAGGGCTCTGTCCACATCAAGGGCGGTGGCCAGGCGAGCCGGGCCTTTGGCCAGTTCCCTGTCGTTTCGGGCTGAAATTCGTCGTTTGCGGGCGAGCTCGGCACCCTCGATGATCTCGCCGGCGCGGAGCAGGATCCCGCTGGCCGTGCCCTCGGGGCCGCACACCAGGTTCATGCAGTGCCACATGCCATAGGTGAAGTAGACGTACACATGACCGGGCGGACCGAACATCACGCTGTTGCGGGGTGTGGGGCCTCGATAGGCGTGGGAGCCGGGGTCGTTGGGGCCGTCGTACGCCTCTACCTCTGTGAGGCGCAGTTCGATCGGACCGTCCGGAGTGGTGCGTACGAGGACGCGGCCGAGGAGATCTGGGGCTACCTCCAGTACCGGCCGGTCGAAGAACTCCCTGGAGAGGGGCGTACGGTCAGCGGGCGCGATCATGCCGTCCGAGCGTAGTGCAGGTGTGTCTCGGCGAGCGGGGTGGCCAGGAAGCGTCCGGCTTGCCAGGGTGAGGACGGAACCGGCCACGGCCGGATCGCGTTTCTAAGGATCAAGGGATCGCAAGGATCGCTGGACAAGGGAGAGACATGGCGTTCAAGAAGCTGCTCGCGAGCCTGGGTGCCGGTGGGGCTTCGGTCGAGACGGTGTTGACGGAGGTCAACGTCGTTCCGGGCGGTGTCGTCCAGGGTGAGGTGCGGATCCAGGGCGGTTCCGTCAACCAGCAGATCGAGGGGCTGTCCGTCGGGCTTCAGGCCAAGGTCGAGGTCGAGGGCGGTGACCAGGAGTACAAGCAGGACATCGAGTTCACGAAGGTGCGGCTGGGCGGCGCCTTCGAGGTACAGGCCGGTGCCGTGCACGTCGTGCCGTTCGGGCTGGAGATCCCTTGGGAGACGCCGGTCACGATGATCGACGGTCAGCCACTGCGAGGCATGAACATCGGGGTGACCACCGAGCTGGCGATCGCCCGTGCGGTCGACTCCGGTGATCTGGACCCCATCAACGTGCACCCGTTGCCCGCGCAGAAGGCGATCCTGGACGCATTCGTCCAGTTGGGCTTCCGTTTCAAGAACGCGGACCTGGAGCGCGGCCACATTCGTGGTACGCGGCAGAAGCTTCCCTTCTACCAGGAGGTCGAGTTCTTCCCCCCGTCTCAGTACCGGGGCCTGAACCAGGTCGAGTTGAGCTTCGTCGCCGACGAGCACTCGATGGACGTCGTGCTGGAGATGGACAAGAAGCCGGGGCTGTTCAGCGAGGGCAGTGACACCTTCCGCTCGTTCCAGGTGGGGCTGCACGACTACCAGAGCACCGACTGGGCGGCGTACCTGAACCAGTGGCTGGCCGAGGTCGGCAGCAAGCGCAGCTGGTTCTAGCAGCCGGAGAACGCGCGCAGGGCCCAGTCAGGAGGGTCCGGGAGCACCGAACGGCGTTGTCGGCCCGGCCCGCTACAGACGCAGATACAGATACAGATACAGATACGAACCGATCTCCCCAGGAGGTACCGAGGTGACCGAGCTCAAGAGGCCGCCGCTGCCGCACGACTTCCATCCGCCCGTGCCGTCGTTCACGGTCACGAGTGAGGATGTCGAGGCGGGTGCGACACTCAAGGACGCTCAGGTCTACGCGTCCGGCAACACCTCGCCGCAGCTGCGGTGGGAGGGGTTCCCGCCGGAGACCAGGAGTTTCGCGGTGACCTGCTACGACCCGGACGCGCCCACGGGCAGCGGGTTCTGGCACTGGGTCGCGTTCGACATCCCGGCCTCGGTGACCGAGTTGCCGACGGGCGCGGGCAGCGGGAAGTTCGACGGGCTGCCCGAGAGCGTGGTCCAGGTGCGCAACGACTACGGCACACGGGACTTCGGCGGTGCGGCGCCGCCGGCCGGGCACGGTCCGCACCGGTATGTGTTCACGGTGTACGCCGTGGATCAGGAGAAGCTGGGTCCGGACGCGGACGCGTCGCCCGCGGTCATCGGTTTCAACCTCCGGTTCCACGCGATCGCGCGTGCCCAACTCGTCGGTGAGTACGAGGTTTCCGCCGAAGACTGACGTTCATTGAACGTTTGCCCGCCTCTGGTCATGGAAGTGATCAGAGGCGGGCATTTTTTATTGCGTTGTCCATCTCGGCGTGCCCGGCCAGAGTTGATCCAAGCCCGCCCGTCACGCGGTGGGCCGGTGAGCAGAGGAGGTGGGCTGGATGCGGGACACGCTGGTACTGAACGCGAGCTTCGAGCCGCTGTCGACGGTGACGTTGAACCGGGCCGTCGTTCTGGTGCTGCAGGACAAGGCTGTTGTCGAGCAGGCCCACCCCGAGATCCGTATGCGCGGAGCGGCGGTCGACATACCCGCGCCGCGTGTGATCAGGCTCTGCCGCTATGTCCGGGTGCCGTTCCGAAGACAAGCTCCGTGGTCGAGGCGGGGTGTGCTGGTCCGGGACCGGCACAGGTGCGCGTACTGCGGTCGGCGGGCGACGACCGTGGACCACGTGGTGCCGCGGGCGCAGGGCGGCCAGGACTCCTGGCTGAACACCGTCGCGTCGTGCTCGGAGGACAACCACCGCAAGGCGGCCCGGACTCCGGAGCAGGCGGGGATGCCGCTGTTGCGGCTGCCGTTCGAGCCGTCGCCTGCGGACGCGATGCTTTTGTCTCTCGGTCAGGATGATCTTGCTGCGCTGCCTGAGTGGTTGGCGCAGCCGGCGGCGTAGGTTCGTGCGGGTGGGACTTGTCCGGGGTCCACCGGTTGTTCGTTCGCCGCGGGTTGGTTGTGGCTTGTCGCGCAGTGCCCCGCGCCCCTTCAGGGCGCGGGGCACTGCCGTCAGTCTGTGATTGACGGCTTTTCTCGGCGTTCGGTGCCGCCACCGCCCGAGTTGCCTCCGTCGCCCGAACCGCCGCCGCCCAGGTTGCCGAAGCTGCCCATGGCGCCGGACAGGCCCTTGAGCGCGTCTCCGATCTCGCTGGGGACGATCCAGAGCTTGTTGGCGTCGCCCTGGGCGATCTTCGGGAGCATCTGGAGGTACTGGTAGGAGAGGAGCTTCTGGTCCGGGTCACCGGCGTGGATGGCCTCGAAGACCGTACGGACGGCCTGGGCCTCGCCCTCGGCGCGCAGGGCGGCGGCCTTGGCCTCACCTTCGGCGCGCAGGATCGCGGACTGCTTCTCACCTTCCGCGGTGAGGATCTGGGACTGGCGGATACCTTCGGCGGTGAGGATCGCGGCGCGCTTGTCACGGTCGGCGCGCATCTGCTTCTCCATCGAGTCCTGGATGGAGGTCGGCGGCTCGATCGCCTTCAGCTCGACGCGGTTGACGCGGATGCCCCACTTGCCGGTGGCCTCGTCGAGGACTCCGCGCAGGGCCGCGTTGATCTCCTCGCGGGAGGTCAGGGTCCGCTCCAGGTCCATGCCACCGATGATGTTGCGGAGCGTGGTGACGGTGAGCTGCTCGATGGCCTGGATGTAGCTGGCGACCTCGTACGTCGCCGCGCGCGCGTCCGTCACCTGGTAGTAGATGACGGTGTCGATGTTGACGACCAGGTTGTCCTGGGTGATCACCGGCTGCGGCGGGAACGGCACGACCTGCTCGCGGAGGTCGATGCGGTTGCGGATGGTGTCGATGAACGGAACGACGATGTTCAGGCCCGCGTTGAGTGTCCGCGTGTACCGGCCGAACCGTTCCACGATGGCTGCGCTGGCCTGTGGAATGACCTGGATGGTCTTGATCAGGGCGATGAAGACCAACACCACCAGAATGATCAGGACGATGATGATGGGTTCCATCGTGGATCCCCGTACCCTTCTCCGCCGTGGCGCTTACGGAAAGATCGTATGCCTGTTGAAGATCTTGCTTGTCGAAGATCTTGCTGGTCGAGTGTGACAGACCGTCGGGTGCCTGTGGGACGTTCCGATCACTTGCGCCGTGCAGAGGTCACATGACGATCGCCGTGGCCCCCTCGATCTCGACGACGTCCACCTCCTGGCCTACTTCGTAGGCGAGTTGGGTGTCCAGGGAGCGGGCCGACCAGATCTCTCCGGCGAGCTTGATCCGGCCACCGGCGCCGTCGACGCGTTCCAGGACGACGGCCTGTTTGCCCTTCAACGCGTCGATTCCGGTGCGGTGTTGGGGCCGGTCCGCGCGGTGCCTGGTCGCGATGGGCCGTACGACGGCGATGAGCGCGGTCGACACGACGGCGAAGACGAGCACCTGGACGACCACTCCGCCGCCGAGTCCGGCCGCACCGGAAGCCGCCAGCGCGCCCACGGCGAGCATGCCGAACTCCGGCATCGCGGTCACCACGAGCGGGATACCCAGCGCCACCGCGCCGACGAGCCACCACACCCATGCGTCGATGTCGTTCACATCGTCATGGTAGGTCCGCGGGCCTGGTCACCGACAGTACGCCGATCAACTTGGCACAGGGTTCTTCCAGTTGTTCCACATGGTGCTTCGTGTGCCGTCAGGCCATCGGCAGGCCCTGCGCGGTCCAGCGTTCGCCGCGCTGCTCGACGACGAGGGGAAGGCCGAAGCACATCGACAGGTTGCGGGAGGTGAGTTCGAGCTCCAGGGGGCCGGCCGCGAGCACCTTGCCCTGCCGGATCATCAGGACGTGGGTGAACCCCGGGGCGATCTCCTCGACATGGTGCGTGACCATGATCATCGAGGGGGCGATCGGGTCGCGGGCGAGACGGCCGAGACGGCGTACGAGGTCTTCGCGACCGCCGAGGTCGAGGCCCGCGGCGGGCTCGTCGAGGAGCAGCAGCTCCGGGTCGGTCATCAGGGCGCGGGCGATGAGGGTGCGCTTGCGCTCTCCCTCGGAGAGGGTGCCGAAGCGGCGGTCGAGGTAGTCGCTCATGCCGAGGCGGTCGAGGAAGGCGCGGGCTCGCCGTTCGTCGATGTCCTCGTACTCCTCCTGCCAGCCGGCTGTCATGCCGTACGCGGCGGTCAGCACCGTCTGGAGGACGGTCTGGCGCCTGGGCAGCTTCTCGACCATGGCGATGCCGGCCATGCCGATGCGTGGACGCAGATCGAAGACGTCGACCTTGCCGAGGGTCTCACCGAGGATGGTGGCGGTGCCCTGGCTGGGATAGAGGTAGCTGGAAGCGAGGTTCAGGAGGGTCGTCTTCCCGGCGCCGTTCGGGCCGAGGATGACCCAGCGTTCGCCCTCCTTGACCGACCAGGAGACCTGGTCCACCAGAGCCCGGCCCTCGCGGACCACGGATACGTCCTCCAGCTCCAGAACATCGCTCATGAGCGGGTTGTCTCCCAATGCAGTGTCGGCCAGTCTCGCGTTCATGTGCGCCTGTGGGCGCAGCCCCCCACGAAATCTACGCCACCGGTCGGCCCGTCCTCCCCCTCGGTCGGTCCTTAGGGTGGGGGCATGCTCTCGGAACCACGCTCAGGACGACTGGCCGCATGGGGAAATGCCCTGTTGGCCGGACTTGTTTCGCCGGACGACGCGGTGCTGGCCATCGTCGGGGAGGACGCGGTGCACCGGGTCGAGGGGGTGCCCGGTGAGTCGGCGCCCGTCGGTCTCACGCTCGCGCTGGGGCGGCTGCGGGCGCTCGGTGCGTCCGGGCTTCGGCTCGCGTTGCCCGCGCCCGGGCATCCGCTCGGGCTGAGCGGGCCCTCCGAGTTCAACGCGCGGGCGCTGGAGGCGGAGGAGGCGGTGATCTGCGAGGGTGCCGCGCTGGGGCTGGTGCCGGAGGTGTACGAGGCCGGGCCGGCCGGGGACGTGCACGTCGAGGTGATCTGGCACTGCCTGCAGGTGCGTGAGGCACCGCCCGCCGACGTGCCGTCGCTCGGGGAGGCCGAGCGGGAGTTGGCGGAGGCGCTGCGGGACGCGACGGCGGTGTTGGCGCGGTTGGACGTCGCCGGGTCGGGGCCGGTCGCGGAGGCGGCGATCGACGCGTACCGGGCGCGGGCGGAGCGGGGGCGCGAGGTGCTGGCGCCGGGGTATCCGCCGCGGGCGGTACGGGTGTTGGAGCTGGCGCAGCGGGTGGGGTTGCTGATCTCGGTGGCTTCCGAGAACGGGCCGGGCGGGGCGGTGAGCGCGTCGGAGATGTCGGCGCGGGCGGAGGCGTTGCGGCCGGTGGAGCGGACGGCTCGGCGGGCGCAGGTCGCGGCGTACAACTCCGTTGTGGAGGAGCGGGGAGTGCGGTGAGGTCTGTTGTGCGGTGCGGGTCCGCTGGTGTGGGCGTCTTCTGGGGGCTGCGCCCCCCGGGCCCCCGCTGTCGGCCCTGAAGGGGCCTCGTCCTCAAACGCCGGACGGGCTGAGATGCCTACCCCGACCGGCCTCCCGGGCGTACCCAGGAGGCCGTAGGTCAGGGCCTCAGTGCCTTGCTGGCGCGGTTTCTCAGTGGTTGAGGCCGAGGTTGCCGAAGGCGGGGTTCAGCGCGCCGATGACGTTGACGCTGTTGCCCACCACGTTCACCGGGATGTGCACCGGGGCCTGGACGAGGTTGCCCGAAACGACGCCCGGCGAGCCGACGGCCTGGCCGCTCGCGTGAGCGCCCTCCGTGGCGGAGGCGAAACCGGCACCGGCGGCGACCAGGCTGCCCGCCACCATCGTCACAGCAGCGGCCTTCTTAAGGTTCTTCATGTCTGAGCCCTCCCATTGTGTTCACCGCGGCAGGTTCGCCGCGGCACGCACTGGAGAACGCCGGAGATCCACGAAGGATGCGCCATCCGGGGGACATTCCCACGACGGTATGAATCTCAGCCCGGAAGGGAACGTTCCGAGTTGTCGGCCATCAGGCCATACCGTGGCGTACCGCCCACAACGCCGCCTGCGTACGGTCCGCCACGTCGAGTTTCATCAGGATGTTCGAGACATGCGTCTTGACCGTCTTCTCGGACAGCACCAGGGCGCGGGCTATCTCCCGGTTCGAGCGGCCGTCCGCGATCAGGGCCAGCACCTCCCGCTCCCGCTCGGTGAGCGAGCCGCCCCTCCCCTGGCCCGAGTGGCTCTCCTCCTGGGTCAGCAGCGCGTCGGCGACCTCGGGCTGGAGCAGGATGTGTCCCGCGTGCACGGAACGGATGGCGCCGGCGAGGGCATCCGGGTCGATGTCCTTGTAGACGTACCCGGCGGCGCCCGCGCGGAGTGCGGGGACCATCGTGCGCTGCTCGGTGAAGCTCGTGACGATCAGCACGCGCGCGGGGTTGTCGAGTTCACGGAGTCTGCGCAGCGCCTCGATGCCGTCCATGCCCGGCATCTTGACGTCCATGAGGACGACGTCGGGTTTCAGTTCCTGTGCGCGGTCGACTCCCTCGGCGCCGTCCGACGCCTCGCCCACGACCTCGATGTCGTCCTGCACCTCAAGGAACGTGCGCAGTCCTCGGCGGACCACCTGGTGGTCGTCGACGAGCAGAACCTTGATCGCGTCAGCCACCGGGGACCTCCATCTCGACAGTGGTGCCCTTTCCGGGGGCCGATTCCACGTCCAGCCTGCCGCCGGCCCCGCTCGCCCGGTCCCGCATGGAGACCAGGCCGAGGTGGCGTCCGGCGCTGCGTGTCGCCGTCGGGTCGAAGCCGCTGCCGTCGTCGGTGACGCGCAGGGCCGCGCCACCCTGGCCGCGCTTTGCCAGGGTCACCTCCACGCGGGCCGCCCCGGAGTGTCTCAGCGCGTTGTGCAGGGCCTCCTGGGCGACTCTCAGCAGGGCCTCCTCCTGGGCCGCCGGCAGGGCGCGGACCCCGTGGCTGTCGAAGGTCACGTGCGCGGAGTGGGCGCGGTCGAGGACCTGGATGTGGCTGCGGAGCGTGGCGATCAGGCCGTCCTCGTCCAGCGCGGTGGGGCGGAGCTCCACGACCGCCGCGCGCAGTTCGTCGGCCGCCTCCGCGGCGAGCGCTGCCACCTGCTGCAGTTCGCCCTTGGCGCGGGCGGGGTCACGGTCCACGAGGGTGGCGGCTGCCTGTGCGGTCAGACGCAGGGAGAACAGCTTCTGGCTGACCGCGTCGTGCAGTTCGTGGGCGAGGCGTGAGCGTTCCTCGGCGATGGTCAGTTCGCGGCTGCGCTCGTAGAGGCGGGCGTTGGTCAGGGCGATCGCCGCGTGCTGGGCCAGGATGGCGAGGAGGTCTTCGTCGTCCTCGGTGAAACCGCAGCCGCCGGACGGTTTCGCGCACCTCTTGTTGGCCAGGAACAGGGCGCCCAGTACCTCGTCGCCGTCCCGGATCGGCAGGCCCAGGAAGTCCGACATGTCGGGGTGGGCGGACGGCCAGCCCTCGAAGCGTGGGTCCTCGCGGACGTCGGCCAGGCGCTCGGGCCGGGCCTCGCGCAGCATCGCGGCGAGGATGCCGTGCTGGCGCGGGAGCGGGCCGATGGCCTTCCACTGGGCGTCGCTGACGCCGTCGACCACGAACTGGGCGAAGCCGCCGTGGTCGTCCGGGACCCCCAGCGCCGCGTACTGCGCGTCGAGCAGCTCTCTGGCGGAGGCGACGATCGTCTTGAGGACGTCGCGCACCTCCAGGTGCCTGCTCATGGCCAGCAGCGCGGCGCTCACCGCGGCCAGGCCGGACCGGGGTCCCTGACTCATGCCCTCACGGTACCGGCGGGGTGTGACAGTGCGTATCCGACCCGCGTCGGCCCTGCCTGGGCCGTAAGCCCTAGGGCGAAGGGCCCCGGTGCGATGCGGCCGACGCACGAGGCGGCCGGGACTGTCCCGTTCCTACGTTGGGTGTGCTGCCGGTCACCGGCGGCCGAGCCGAGGACGAGGGGACGCTGTCATGCCGGTTGCGATCATCACGGGGGCTTCCAAGGGTCTGGGGCGGGCGCTGGCGTCGGCGCTCGCGCGCCGGGGCTGGGATCTCGTACTGGACGCGAGAACCCCGGAGGTCCTGCGCACCACCGCCGAGGAGCTGTCCGCGTACGGAGGACGGGTGGAGGCCCTCCCCGGTGATGTCACGGACGCCGGTCATCGTGCCGGGCTGGTGTCGGCGGCGCGGAAGCTGGGCGGCGTCGATCTCCTGGTGAGCAACGCGAG
Organism: Streptomyces sp. B21-083; assembly: GCF_036898825.1. Taxonomy (GTDB): domain Bacteria; phylum Actinomycetota; class Actinomycetes; order Streptomycetales; family Streptomycetaceae; genus Streptomyces. The sequence continues at coordinate 2,130,700 of NZ_JARUND010000002.1, forward strand.
CGCGTTGGGCGCCGAACCGCTCGTACGGCTGGAGGAGCTGTCCCTGGAGGGGCTGCGGCGGGCGCTGGAGGTGAACGTGGTGGCCGCGCTGGGCCTGGTCAAGGAGGCGCTGCCGCTGCTGCGGGGGTCGGCGGCCGGAGCGGTCGTCACCGTCAGTTCGGACGCCGCGGCCGAGGCGTACGAGACGTGGGGCGGCTACGGGGCTTCCAAGGCGGCGCTCGACCAGCTGGCGGCGGTGCTCGGGGAGGAGGAGCCGGGGGTGCGGGTCTGGGCGGTCGATCCCGGGGACATGGGGACGGACCTGTACACGGCGGCCGTACCCGACGACGAGGATCCGCGTCCGGAGCCCGGCAGTGTCGTACCCGCCTTTCTGCGGCTGTTGGACGAGCGGCCGGCGAGCGGGCGGTATTCGGCGCCGTCCCTGATGGAGGCGCGATGACATCGGCCGTACAGGTGCCGCGGGAGCTGTCGGCGCGGGTGCCGGCCGAGCAGCGCGGGCCGGGGCTGGACCGGGACGACGTACGGCTGCTCGTGTCGCGGGGGACCGCGGTGTCGCATCACCGGTTCGCCGAGCTGCCCCGGCAGTTGCGGGCCGGGGATCTGCTCGTCGTCAACACGTCGTCGACGCTGGCCGCGGCCGTGGACGGGCGGGTGGGGCACGCGCGCGTGGTGGTGCACTTCTCCATGTGCGGGGACGACGGGCGGTGGGCCGTCGAGCTGCGGGATCCCGATGGGACGGGCACCACGCGCGCGCGTGCGGGTGTCTCGGGGGCGGTTGTGCGGCTGCCTGAGGGTGTGGGGCTGGTTCTTGAGGAGCCGCTGACCGGGCGAGGTCACCGGCTGTGGTGGGCGCGGGTGGACGGGCAGGTGCTGTCTCTGCTGCGGGAGTACGGGCGGCCCATTCGCTACTCCTATACGGAACGGGATCAGCCGTTGTCCGTGTATCAGACGGTGTTCGCGCTGCCGTCCCGCGACGGGGCGGGCAGTGCGGAGATGCCGAGTGCCGCGCGGCCCTTCACCGCGCGGCTGGTGACGGAGCTGGTGAGCCGCGGCGTGCGGTTCGCGCCCGTCAGCCTGCACACCGGGGTCGCGTCGGCGGAGGCGCACGAGGCGCCGTATCCGGAGCGGTTCGCGGTGCCGGAGGCCTCGGCGCGGCTGATCAACGCCGTCCGGGCCGGGGACGGGCGGGTCGTGGCGGTCGGTACGACGGCTGTGCGGGCGGTGGAGTCCGCGGCGGGGCCGGACGGTGTCGTCCGGGCGGCCGAGGGGTGGACCGACCTGGTGGTGACGCCCGAGCGCGGCGTACGGGTCGTGGACGGGCTGCTGACGGGGCTGCACGAGCCGGAGGCATCGCATCTGCTGATGCTGGAGGCGGTCGCGGGGCGGGCCGCGATCGACCGGGGGTACGAGGAGGCGGTGCGCGAGCGGTACCTGTGGCACGAGTTCGGGGACGTGCATCTCCTCCTCCCGGCCGAGGCCGGAAACGGAACCTCACACTGAGCATTGCTCTCGCAACTAACAGTGAAACGACTGTCCGCTCCCTGTGACCCCGCACATAGGGTCCACATCACTTACTAGGGCCCATAGGAGACAAACGCCCACTCGGTGAGCGGGAAAGACGCTCCTATCTGTCCTATTTTGCCCCGCCCGGGTCCACTACCCCCCGTAGTACGTCACACCTTTGCCACACCTTTTTGCGGCCGCTAAGAATGGCTGTCGTCGCTCAGCGCCGCGGGTTCCCCCGCGGCGTTTGTGCCGGAAGCACCCCTGTCCCGCTGGGACGCCGAGCGACCTCCGCGCCATTCGAAGAGGTCCTACCGCCATGCCCAAGAACACCACCGCTCCTGGTCGTAGTCGTATGTCGGCCAGGACCCGCAAGCTCGCGATCGCCGGCGCCGCCACGCTCAGCGTCACCGTCCTCGCGTTCACCCTCGCGCCGAGCGGCGACGCGCAGCCCGCCTCCGAGGCCATCTCCGCCGCTCCTGTGGTGTTCGACCAGGCGCAGCTCAAGGACGTGAAGGCGAGCATCACCGACCAGCTGGCCGGTGCGACCGTGAAGGCCGAGGCCGCCGCGGCGAAGAAGAAGGCCGCCGACGCCGCTGCCGCGAAGAAGGCAGCGGCCAAGAAGGCCGCGAAGAAGAAGGCCGCGGCGAAGGCCGCGAAGGAGCGCGAGGCGAGGACGGCCGCGAGCCGGTCCGCCAAGCGTGCCGCGCTCAGGAAGGCCGCCGCCAAGTCGTACCCGAACAACCTCGACGGCTGGATCCGCGAGTCCCTCTCCATCATGGGGAAGAAGGGCATCCCGGGCTCCTACAACGGCCTGTACCGCAACATCATGCGGGAGTCCTCGGGTAACCCGTACGCGATCAACAACTGGGACATCAACGCCATCAACGGCATCCCGTCGAAGGGTCTGCTCCAGGTCATCCCGCCGACCTTCAACGCGTACCACGTCTCCGGTACGTCGACGAACATCTACAACCCGGTCGCCAACATCACGGCCGCCGCCAACTACGCGGCCGACAAGTACGGCTCGATCGACAACGTCAACAGCGCGTACTGAGGCCTGCGCGGACCTCTGACTCGTACAGGCGAAAGGGCGGCACCCCCACCAGGGGGTGCCGCCCTTCACCGTCGTACGGCCGTCGTCACTTGCGCATGACCTCGGGCTCGTGGCGGCGCAGGAAGCGGGCCACGAAGAACCCGCAGATCACGCCGAGGGCGATCAACGCGACCATGTCGATGCCCCACGCGGTGGCCGTGTGGTCCCAAAGAGGGTCCGTACTGCCGGGGTCGTCGACGTTCGGGCTGATCTTGTTGAAGTCCAGCGTGGCGCCCGCGGCGGCGACCGCCCAGCGGGACGGCATCAGGTACGAGAACTCGTTGACCCCGATGTTGCCGTGCAGGATGAACAGGCAGCCGGTGAACACGACCTGGATGATCGCGAACATCACGAGCAGCGGCATGGTCTTCTCGGAGGTCTTCACCAGGGAGGAGATGACCAGGCCGAACATCATCGACGAGAAGCCGAGAGCCATGATCGGGATGGAGAGTTCGAGCAGTACGAACTTGCCGAAGATCAGGCCCTCGTCGGGGATCGTGCGGCTGGAGAAGCCGATCGCGCCGACCATGAGTCCCTGCAGCACCGTGATGAAGCCGAGGACGATCACCTTGGACATCAGATACGCGGAGCGCGACAGACCGGTCGCGCGCTCCCGTTCGTAGATGACCCGTTCCTTGATCAGCTCACGGACCGAGTTGGCGGCTCCGGCGAAGCAGGCACCCACCGCGAGGATGAGGAGCACGGTGGTGGCCGTCCCGTTCGGGACGTTGAGGCCGCTCTTGTTGATCTTGCCGGGCAGCAGGGTCTTGTCCGGGTCGATGAGCAGGCTCACCGCGCCGAGCACCGCGGGCAGGATCACCGTCAGCGCCAGGAAGCCCTTGTCGGAGGCGATGACCGTCACGTACCGCCGGACCAGGGTCATCAGCTGGGAGCCCCAGCCCTGCGGCTTGGGCGGGCGCATGGCCTGTGCGGGTGGCATGTCTACGGACTGCGGGGCGACGGCGTCGATGTCCGCGGCGTACATCTGGTAGTGCTGCGATCCCTTCCAGCGTCCCGCCCAGTCGTAGTCGCGGTAGTTCTCGAACGAGGAGAAGACGTCGGCCCAGGTGTCGTAGCCGAAGAAGTTCAGTGCCTCCTCGGGCGGTCCGAAGTACGCCACGGCGCCGCCCGGCGCCATCACCAGGAGCTTGTCGCAGATCGCCAGTTCGGCCACGGAGTGCGTGACGACGAGGACCGTGCGGCCGTCGTCGGCGAGGCCTCGCAGCAGCTGCATGACGTCACGGTCCATGCCCGGGTCGAGGCCGGAGGTCGGCTCGTCCAGGAAGATCAGTGACGGCTTGGTGAGCAGCTCCAGGGCCACCGAGACGCGCTTGCGCTGGCCACCGGAGAGGGAGGTGACCTTCTTCTCCTTGTGGATGTCGAGCTTCAGCTCGCGCAGCACCTCGCCGATGCGGTGCTCGCGCTCCTCCGTCGTGGTGTCGGCGGGGAAACGCAGCTTGGCCGCGTACTTGAGGGCCTTCTTGACGGTCAGTTCCTTGTGCAGGATGTCGTCCTGGGGGACCAGACCGATGCGCTGGCGCAGCTCGGCGAACTGCTTGTACAGGTTGCGGTTGTCGTAGAGGACGTCGCCCTGGTTGGCGGGCCGGTAGCCCGTGAGCGCCTTCAGGAGCGTCGACTTGCCGGAGCCCGACGGGCCGATGACCGCGATCAGCGACTTCTCCGGGACACCGAAGGAGACGTCCTTGAGGATCTGCTTGCCGCCGTCCACCGTGACCGTCAGATGGCGCGCCGAGAAGGAGATCTCGCCGGTGTCGACGAACTCCTCCAGACGGTCGCCGACCAGGCGGAACGTGGAGTGGCCGACGCCGACGATGTCGCTCTGGCCGAGCAGCGCCGTGCCGCCCTTGGCGATCGGCATACCGTTGACGTACGTACCGTTGTGCGAGCCCAGGTCGCGGATCTCGAAGCGGCCGTCGGGCGTCGCGTGGAACTCGGCGTGGTTGCGGGAGACCTGGAGGTCGGAGACGACCAGTTCGTTCTCCAGGGCGCGGCCGATGCGCATCACCCGGCCGAGGTGCAGTTGGTGGAAGGTGGTCGGGCTGCGGTCGCCGTACACCGGCGGCGCCCCCGCCGCCGCTCCCGCGCCGGGGCCCTGCTGCTGCGGGATCGCGGCGGCCTGCTGCTGTGGTTCAGGCTGTTGCGGCCAGCTCTGTTCGGGCGCCTGCTGCTGCGGCGGCTGGGCCCAGCTGGGGCTCGCGCCCTGGGCCGCGAACGGCTGCTGCACCTGCGCCACCTGCGGCGTCGCCACCGAGGCGGCACCGCTGGAGAGGCTCAGACGCGGGCCGTCGGTCGCGTTGCCGAGATGGACGGCCGAGCCCGGCCCGATCTCCATCTGGTGGATCCGCTGCCCCTGCACGAAGGTGCCGTTGGTGCTTCCGTGGTCCTCGATGACCCAGCTGCGGCTGCCCCAGCTGATCGTGGCGTGCCGCCAGGAGACCCTGGCGTCATCGAGCACGATGTCCCCCTGCGGATCACGTCCGAGGGTGTAGGGCCTGGACGAATCGAGAGTCCAGGTCCGTCCGTTCAATTCCAGTACGAGTTCCGGCACTCCATGCCCCACTGAGTTGTCCCCCGATATCTGCCCCAACACGGGGAGTCTAGGGATGTCGAACATCGTGGGGAACTATTTCAGGCTCAGCCCCCTGACCGAAAGTCGGGCCTTGCGGAAGGGGCGTGGAAGCGGACGGCGACGCGCCGTTGACGGGGTGGAAACCGGCCCGGAGAGTGGTAATCCCACGCGAGGGGGACACGCGCGGTGCACCGCCGCCGCGCGGATCGGGGGCTGACGATGAACATCGAGACGGCCGAGCAGGGCGGGCGGGTGCCGTGGGGGAACGTGCTGCTCTCCGCGATCTCCGCTGTGAGCTGGGCGTTGATCGCGATGGCGGGCACGGCGGCGCTCGGTCTGCATCTGCTGGAGGCGGACGCCACGGCCTCGCTAGGGCCGATGACCGCGGCGGTTGTGGTCCTTGGGGCGGGTGGTTCGGTCACGCCGTCCGGTGATGTGTCGGCCTTCGGCCTGAAAGGAGCGGAGGCGGCCACCGCCGTCGAGATCGCGCCACTGGGGGTCGGCCTGGTGGGCGCTGTGCTTCTGTCGTGGTTCTTCCTACGGTCCCTGCGCGGGGCGGGGGCGGTGATCTCCCCGTCCGAACTCCTCGCGCGCACGGGAGCGGTGATCGCCCTCTTCGTGGCCACCCTGGGCGGGCTGGCCTGGGCGGGGCATGACGTCATCACGATCGACGGCGGCGCGCTGGGCCTCGGCGATCTGCCGGGCACGGGCGGCGGCGGGGGCACCGGGGGCGGCGGTATCGACATCCCGGGGCTCGGCGACATCAGCGGCCTGCTGCCCGACCGGGTCGGCGACCTGATCGACGCGAAGGCGGCGGTCGGCTTCACCGTCGACACGCTCCCCACCCTGCTCGGCGGCCTGGGCTGGGCGGCCGGAGTCCTGGCGATCGCCCTGCTGGCCTCCCGCCGCACTCCCCTCCCGTGCGGCTGGGAAGCGGTCCACCGCGTCGTACGTCCGGCGGCTTCCGCCCTGGTCACCGTGGCGCTGGTGGCGGTCGCGGCGGGGTTCGCGGCAGCCGGGTACGCGGCGATCGGCGACGCCCACCCCAAGCGCATCGCGGGCGCGGCCCTGCTCGGCGCCCCCAACGGGGTCTGGCTGGGTGTCGCGATCGGTCTGTTCGTCCCGTTCGACGGCAGCGCGTCCGGGGTGCTGGTGAACGTCCTCCCGGATCCCCTGGACCGGCTCCTCAGCTCGGCGGACGACCAGTCGGTCAGTCTCGGCAGGCTGGCGGAACTGGACAGCCGGGTATGGCTGCTGGGGGTCGCGGCGGCCTTCCTGATGCTGCTGGCGGGCATCCTCGCGGCGGCACGGACACCATTGGCCCGGGGTGTCGCGCCGGACGACGTCAGGGGGCGGGTGCCCCTCGCCGTACGGGATCCCGGTGCCCTGCGCTTCGCCGGCCGGTGCGCGTTGCGGCTGGGGGTGGTGACCGCGGTGGCGCTGCCGCTGCTCGCCTGGCTGGCGAAGGTCTCCGTGGACGCCTCGATCTCGGTCCTGGGCTTCGACGCGTTCGGCGCCGGAATCGAACTGCGCGGGCAGCTGGTCGCGGCCGTGCTGCTGGGTGCGGTGTGGGGCGCGGGAGCGGGAGCCGCCGGCGCGCTGCTGGCGTACGTGAGCGGGGCGGCGGGGTGGCGGGCGGTGCCGTTGGCACTGGGTGACGTGTGGGCGAGCGCGGAAGGGCCGGGCCGGCCGCAGGGGACGGTGGCGGCGAGCGGAGTGGCGGGCACGGCGGCCGGGGAAGCGGGGTACGGCGTTCGCCCGGAGCAGGTCGGCGGCCCGGATCCGTATGCCGGCCCGTACGCGCCCGGTTCGCCGTACCGGCCGCCCAACCGCGACACGAATCCGTATCTACGGCTGCCCGACGGGCCTGTGGAACCCGAGGACGCGCGGCCGGGCGGGAGCGGGTGGAGCCCGGACGGACAGCCGTCTTACGAGGGCGGCTGGGCGCCCGATGCCCCGTCCACGGAAGCGCGGTCGCCCGACCGGAGCAGCGCACCCGAGTCGGGTGTTCCCGGCCAGGGGGAGGGGGAGGAACCGCCGGAGAACCTGTACGGGCTTCCCACCATGGCCAGGCCTCTCTCGCCGCCTCCGCGACGGCCCGGCGGCGGCTCGTCGGGGCCCGTACCGGAGAAGCGGACCCCTCCCCCGCCGCCGCCACCGCCTGCGCCGCCCCCTCCGCCGGGGACGCCCAAGGGACGGCGCTGACCTGCCCGTAAGGTCTTCGCCACCCTCACGAAACGTACTGTTCGCCGTCCGTCAGGCGGACCGCGTGCGCGGGAGGCACTGGGTGCCGGATACGGTGGAAACACCATGAACGCTACGCAGACCGCTGACGTACCCACCCTTCTCGTCAAAATCTTCGGCAAGGACAGGCCGGGCATCACCGCCGGTCTGTTCGACACGCTTGCCGCCTACTCCGTGGATGTCGTCGACATCGAGCAGGTCGTCACGCGTGGCCGCATGGTGCTGTGCGCGCTCGTGACCCAGCCGCCCGCCGGTATCGAAGGCGATCTTCGGGCCACCGTCCACAGCTGGGCGGAGTCGGTGAAGATGCAGGCGGAGATCATCTCCGGACTCGGTGACAACCGGCCGCGTGGGCTCGGGCGTTCCGTCGTCACCGTGCTCGGGCATCCGCTGACCGCCGAGTCGACCGCTGCGATCGCCGCCCGGATCACCAGGGCGGGCGGCAACATCGACCGTATCTTCCGGCTCGCCAAGTACCCCGTGACAGCGGTCGAGTTCGCCGTCTCCGGGGTCGCGACCGAGCCGCTGCGCACCGCCCTGGTCACCGATGCGGCGGCACTCGGTGTCGACGTCGCGGTGGTCGCGGCCGGGTTGCACCGGCGGGCGCAGCGTCTGGTCGTCATGGACGTGGACTCGACACTCATCCAGGACGAGGTGATCGAGCTCTTCGCCGCGCACGCGGGCTGCGAGGACGAGGTGGCCAAGGTGACCGCCGCCGCGATGCGCGGGGAACTGGACTTCGAGCAGTCGCTGCACGCGCGCGTGGCGCTGCTCAAGGGGCTCGACGAGTCGGTGGTGGAGAAGGTGCGCAGCGAGGTCCGGCTCACGCCGGGTGCGCGCACACTGATCCGTACGCTGAAGCGGCTCGGCTTCGAAGTCGGTGTCGTCTCGGGTGGGTTCACCCAGGTCACGGACGATCTCAAGGATCGGCTCGGGCTGGACTTCGCCCAGGCCAACACGTTGGAGATCATCGACGGGAAGCTGACGGGCAAGGTCGTCGGCGAGATCGTGGACCGGGCGGGCAAGGCCCGGCTGCTTCGGCGGTTCGCGGCGGCGGCCGGGGTGCCGCTGGATCAGACCGTGGCGATCGGCGACGGGGCGAACGATCTGGACATGCTGAACGCGGCCGGGCTCGGCGTCGCCTTCAACGCCAAGCCGGTCGTGCGGGAGGCGGCGCATACCGCGGTGAACTTCCCCTTCCTGGACACCGTGCTGTATCTGCTGGGTGTCACTCGGGAAGAGGTCGAGGCGGCGGACACCCAGGAGTAGCCCGCTGGGAGGGGCGGAGCGCCGACCCTTCTCGGCGGAGGCGGCAGAGGCGGCGGTGCGGTAGGGGCTTGTGCTTCGTCGCCGGGTGCGGGTGCGGGTCACAGGCTGTGTGGCCGCCCGTTCCGCCTCATGCTCACGGAACGTCTGCCCACAGCCTGTGCCGCGTGTTGTCGCCGGGATCTACTCCGTCGGTGCCCAGAAGTCGAGCAGGGTCGCCGTGCCTGGCTCCAGGGACTTCCAGGAGCCCGTGAAGGAGAGCACCGCGAAGGCCGCCGCCGGGAAGCCGCGGTCGGTCAGTCTGGTGCGGGGGTCGTCCTCGGATTCGCCGGCCAGGATGTCGGTGAGGGCCTGCACTCCTGGGTTGTGGCCGATCAGGACCACGTTCTGCGTGTCGTCCGGGGTTTCGTTGAGCAGGGCGATGAGCTCGCCGGGTGAGGCCTCGTAGATCCGCTCCTCGTAGACGGTCTTCGGCCGTTGCGGGAGTTCCTGGACGGCGAGTTTCCATGTCTCGCGGGTCCGGGTGGCGGTGGAGCAGAGGGCCAGGTCGAGAGAGATGCCGCTGTCGGTCAGCTTGCGCCCGGCGACGGCGGCGTCCTTGCGGCCTCGGTCGGCCAGTGGCCGCTCGTGGTCGGTCACCTGCGGCCAATCGGCTTTCGCATGCCGGAAGAGGACGATCCTGCGGGGTTCTGCGACGCTCATGGCATCCAGCTTCGCATGAAACACGCCATCGGGCGCAGGGAGTTGACGGGCGGCTCCGCAGGTGGGAATGGGGCGTTGACGGCGCTCAACGCGTCACCAGGTCCCGGGCGCGCTCAAGGAAGTGGGCGATCAGGGGGTCGCCCGCCGCCGCCTGTGCGTCGGTAGGGTTCAGCATCAGCGCGAGCAGGGCGACGAACGCGATCGTCGGCAGCGCCAGGGCCCACCATGGCAGCCGTATGTCGACTCCACGCGTGGTCGCCGGAAGGGGCCGGGAGTGCGTGCGGGCCGACATAATGCCTCCGTGGGTCTTCGAGCCGTCCGTGGCCCGCGTCTCGCGGCCACACCTCGAAGTTACGGAACCCGCGGGCCTCAACCCATCCGGTGATCCACCCACTTGACCCTGAGACTCGCCCCCTAAGGGATGGTGGGGATACCCCCACCAACGGCTCTCATGGTGAGGCGATCGTCGCGACGATGGCGATGATCACGAAGATGGCGAAGAACGAGCCGAAGACGAGCAGCATCTTCTTCTGGCCGTTCTGGGGGTTCGGGTCGAGCACTGGCATACGGCCAGTCTCGCACCCGTATCGCTCACCCGTGGCCCCGGGGTGCCGAGGCCGCCTCGTCCTCCACGGTGCGATCACGTCCCGCCAGTACGCCCACGACCATCTGCGGCAGCATCAGGCCGGCCATCAGTGCGAGCGGCAGCCCCCAGCCGCCGCTGTGCTGGTAGAGAACGCCCACGACGAGCGGCCCGGGGATGGATATCAGATAGCCGGCGCTCTGGGCGAAGGCCGACAGCTGGGAGACGCCCGCGCCCGTCCTGGCCCGCATCCCGACCATCGTGAGGGCCAGCGGGAAGGCGCAGTTGGCGATGCCGAGCAGTACCGCCCAGGCCCACATGCCGCCGGCCGGTGCGATGTACAGGCCCGCGTATCCGAGAAGTCCGCAACAGCCGAGCGCGATCACGATGGGCCCCTGGTGGGGCAGACGGGTCGCGACGCGCGGGATGACGAAGGCGAGGGGCACGCCCATCGCCATGGTCACGGCGAGCAGCAGTCCGGCGGTTCCGGCCGGGACGCCCGCGTCCCGGAAGATCTGCGCCATCCAGCCCATGGTGACGTAGGCGGCGGTGGCCTGGAGCCCGAAGAACACGGCGAGCGCCCAGGCGGTACGGCTGCGGGTGATACGCAGTGCGCCGGTCCCCTCCCCCGTGGAGGGTGTCCCGCGCGCGGGGGCCGCCTCGCGGTCCGACCCGCCCGCGCCCCGGTCCCGTAGCAGGAACATCCAGGGGAGCACCGCGGCCGCAGCGAGAACCGCCCAGACGGTCAGTCCCCGCTGCCAGCTCCCGCCCAGCGCTTCGGTCATGGGCACGGTGATCGCCGCCGCGGCGGCGGTGCCGAGGGCGAGGGCCATCGAGTACAGGCCAGTCATGGAACCGACGCGGTCCGGGAACCAGCGCTTGACGATGACCGGCATCAGGACGTTGCTGACCGCGATGCCCATGAGGGCGAGCGCGCTGGCGACCAGGAAGCCGGCCGCGCTGCCCGTCCAGGGCCGGATCGCCAGTCCGGCGGCGATGGCGACCATCCCCGCGCAGACGACCGCGCCGGCGCCGAAGCGACGGGCCAGGCGCGGTGCCATGACGCCGAAGAGGGCGAAGCAGAACGGGGGTACGGAGGTGAGCACGCCGGCTGTGGTGCCGCTCATGCCGAGCCCGCCGCGCACCTCTTCGAGGAGGGCACCGAGGCTGGTGATGGCGGGGCGGAGGTTGAGGGCGGACAGCACGATGCCGACGACGACCAGCCGGGTGAGCCACGCGCGCGTGGGAGTGGTCCCGGTCTCGCTCCGGGACTCGGATGTACCGCGTACGGGCCTGGTCGTGGACGTCGTCCGGGTTTCGTCGCTCGCCATGACACCCAGCATAAAATCATAGGATGATTGGTTGTAATCCCCCGTGCGAAAATGGGCCATGCCGCCGCTGAGCCATCCCCGCCGATCGGCCCTGTCCGAGCAGGTCATCGCCGCACTGCGGAACCAGATCACCTCGGGCGAGTGGCCCGTCGGCTCCCGGATTCCGACCGAACCCGAGCTGGTCGCGCAGCTCGGAGTGGCCCGGAACACGGTCCGAGAGGCGGTCCGGGCCCTCGCGCACAACGGGCTGCTGGACATCCGCCAGGGTTCGGGCACCTACGTCGTGGCGACCAGTGAGCTGGCCGGTGTGATGCACCACCGGTTCGCCGACGCGGACCGCCGGCACATCGCCGAGCTGCGGTCCACGCTGGAGTCGGGCGCGGCCGAGCTGGCGGCGCTGCGGCGCACCGAACGTGACCTCAAGCAGTTGGACGCGCTTCTGGCGCGCCGGGAGGATGCCTGGGCGTCCGGCGACGCGGAGGCTTTCGTGACGGCCGACGCGAGCCTGCACATGGCTGTGGTGGCCGCGTCCCACAACGACGTGATGACGGCGATGTACGCGGACCTGGGCGAGGTGCTGCGGGACTGGCTGCGCGACGACGTGGGCGGCAGGCTGACCCCTCAGTCGTACGTGGACCACGCCCCGCTCGTCGAGGCGATCCGCGCGGGCGACGCGACGGCCGCCGCCAGGGAGGCGGCCGGCTATCCGTTCGTGTGCCGGCTCAGGGCGTCCGCCTCTGGTGGCTGACCCACACCGAGCGGACTTCCTTCCAGCAGCGGCCGGTGAGCCGTACCGTCTGGGCGGGCCCGGCCTCGACCGCGGAGCCGTCGCTGTCGAGGTCCCACCAGCGGTCGCACTCGATGTGCAGCCATACGCGGTCGGCGGCCACGTAGGGGTTGTGGCAGTACGCGGTCACCTTGGAGCCGGTGACCCGGGTGTAGCAGGTGGAGCCGAAGGGCTCGGGCCGCTCCCCTTGTCGTCCGTCCACGCGCGCGTGCGAAACGGCCGGGACGGCCTCGTACGGAAGAGTCGTTATGAGAGCGACGGCGACGAGGAGCGGGGCGAAGCCGCGGGAAAGAGGCACAAGGGGACCTCCTCGTGCTGGAGGGAACGCGGTGAACGCGTAATCCAGAGTGCCCGGTTACCCCGCTCCCCCGCCCGGCCGGATAAGCCGAACGGGTGATGACACAGCGACATGCCGAGGGCCCGCGCCGGAACGGAACGCGGGCCCTCGCCATGTCGGCCGAGCCTGGACGGCAGCGGCAGCGGTCACGCACCGATCGCGTGCAGCCCGCCGTCCACGTGGATGATCTCGCCGGTGGTCTTCGGGAACCAGTCGCTGAGCAGGGCGACGACACCGCGGCCGGCCGGCTCGGGGTCCTTGAGGTCCCACTCCAGGGGAGACCGGGCGTCCCACACGGAGGCCAGCTCGCCGAAGCCCGGGATGGACTTGGCGGCCATGGAGCCGAGCGGGCCCGCGGAGACCAGGTTGCAGCGGATGTTCTGCTTGCCCAGGTCGCGTGCCATGTAGCGGCTGGTGGCCTCCAGGGCGGCCTTGGCCGGGCCCATCCAGTCGTACTGCGGCCAGGCGTACTGGGCGTCGAAGGTGAGGCCGACGACGGAGCCGCCGTTCTGCATCAGCGGCAGACAGGCCATGGTGAGCGACTTCAGGGAGTACGCCGAGACGTGCATGGCGGTGGCCACGGACTCGAACGGGGTGTTGAGGAAGTTACCACCGAGGGCGTCCTGCGGGGCGAAGCCGATGGAGTGGACGACGCCGTCGAGGCCGCCGAGCTCCTCACCGACGAGGTCGGCCAGACGACCCAGGTGCTCCTCGTTGGTGACGTCGAGCTCCAGGACCTTGGTGGGCTTGGGGAGCTTCTTGGCGATGCGCTCGGTCAGCGTGGGCCGGGGGAACGCGGTGAGGATGATCTCCGCGCCCTGCTCCTGGGCCAGCTTGGCGGTGTGGAAGGCGATGGAGGCCTCCGTGAGCACACCGGAGATCAGGACACGCTTGCCCTCGAGAATTCCGCTCATGGTGATCAGTGACCCATTCCCAGTCCGCCGTCAACAGGGATGACGGCTCCAGTGATGTACGAGGCGTCGTCCGAGGCGAGGAACCGCACCGTCGCGGCGATCTCCTCCGGCTGCGCGTACCGGCCGAGCGGCACCTGCGAGACGATGCCCGCGCGCTGCTCGTCGGTGAGGACCTTGGTCATGTCGGTGTCGACGAAACCGGGCGCGACCACGTTGAAGGTGATGTTGCGCGAGCCCAGCTCACGGGCGAGGGAGCGGGCGAACCCGACCAGGCCGGCCTTGGAGGCGGCGTAGTTGGCCTGTCCCGGCGAGCCGTACAGCCCGACGACCGACGAGATCAGGACGACGCGGCCCTTCTTGGCGCGCAGCATGGCGCGGTTGGCCCGCTTGACGACACGGAAGGTGCCGGTGAGGTTGGTGTCGAGGACGGACGTGAAGTCCTCCTCGGACATCCGCATCAGCAGCTGGTCCTTGGTGACGCCGGCGTTGGCGACGAGGACCTCGACCGGGCCGTGCTCGGCCTCGATCTCCTTGTAGGCCTGCTCCACCTGCTCGGTGTCGGTGATGTCGCACTTGACCGCGAGGCAGCCCAGTTCGGTGAGCGCGGTCGGCGGCTCACCCGTGCGGTACGTGATCGCGACCTTGTCGCCGGCTTCGGCGAACGCGCGGGCGATGGCGAGGCCGATGCCCCGGTTGCCTCCGGTGACGAGAACCGAGCGGCTCAACGGATCACCCTTTCGATAGCGGTTCGGGGCCTGTCCGATACACCCGGGTTGACAGGCTGCTTCCCCGAAAACCTATCGGTCCGTCCGTACCGGCGGACAATCGGGCACCGACAGTGGCTCACCCCCGGTCCTGTCGGGTCCCTACAGTCGGTGTGCCGGTCGGCGGCGGTCTCGTGCGCTGTCCTGATCGGGGTGAATACGTTGGATGCCTCGATGTCGGACCCGCATGATTCACTGCGAGACAGACGCCGCACCCACCGTGACAAGGAGAGGCCGCTCATGGCCCATGAGGTCGATCAGTCATTCCTGGCACTGCCCCTACGTGCCCTGGCCGACGCCGCCCTCGCCCGCGCGCGTGCGCTCGGTGCGGACCACGCGGACTTCCGGTTCGAACGGGTGCGCAGCGCCTCCTGGCGGCTGCGGGACGCCAAGCCGTCCGGATCGTCGGACACCACGGACCTGGGGTACGCGGTGCGGGTGGTGCACGGCGGCACATGGGGGTTCGCTTCGGGCGTGGATCTGAGCATGGACGCCGCCGCGAAGGTCGCCTCGCAGGCCGTGGCCATGGCCAAGCTCTCCGCACAGGTGATCAAGGCGGCGGGGTCCGACGAGCGGGTGGAGCTGGCCGGTGAGCCGGTGCACTCCGACAAGACCTGGGTCTCGTCGTACGAGATCGACCCCTTCGGCGTGCCCGACGAGGAGAAGGCGGGGCTGCTGGCCGAGTGGAGCGGGCGGCTGCTCGCGGCGAACGGTGTCAACCACGTCGACGCCTCGCTGCTCACGGTGCACGAGAACAAGTTCTACGCCGACACCGCGGGGACCGTCACCACCCAGCAGCGGGTGCGGCTGCACCCCCAGTTCACCGCCGTCTCCGTCGACGAGTCGAGCGGCGAGTTCGACTCGATGCGGACCATCGCGCCGCCCGTCGGACGCGGCTGGGAGTACCTCACGGGCAGGGGCTGGGACTGGGAGTCCGAGCTCGAACAGATCCCTGAGCTGCTCGCCGAGAAGATGCGGGCGCCGAGCGTCGAGGCGGGGCTGTACGACCTGGTTGTCGACCCGTCCAACCTGTGGCTGACGATCCACGAGTCCATCGGCCACGCCACCGAACTGGACCGGGCCCTGGGCTACGAGGCGGCGTACGCGGGCACGTCCTTCGCGACCTTCGACCAGCTCGGCAAGCTCAGGTACGGCTCCGAGCTGATGAACGTCACCGGGGACCGCACCGCCGAACACGGCCTGGCGACCATCGGTTACGACGACGAGGGCGTCGCCGGTCAGTCGTGGGACCTGGTGAAGGACGGCACCCTCGTGGGGTACCAGCTGGACCGGCGGATCGCGAAGCTGACCGGGTTCGAGCGGTCCAATGGATGCGCGTACGCCGACTCGCCCGGGCATGTGCCTGTGCAGCGCATGGCCAACGTGTCGTTGCAGCCGGACCCGGGCGGCCTGGCCACCGAGGACCTCATCGGCGGCGTCGACCGCGGTATCTACGTGGTCGGGGACCGCTCCTGGTCGATCGACATGCAGCGCTACAACTTCCAGTTCACCGGGCAGCGGTTCTTCAAGATCGAGAACGGCCGGATCACCGGGCAGCTGCGGGACGTGGCCTACCAGGCGACGACCACCGACTTCTGGGGTTCCATGGCGGCCGTCGGCGGTCCGCAGACGTACGTCCTGGGCGGTGCCTTCAACTGCGGCAAGGCCCAGCCGGGCCAGGTCGCGGCCGTCTCCCACGGGTGCCCGTCGGCCCTCTTCAGGGGCGTCAACATTCTGAACACCACGCAGGAGGCCGGTCGATGAGCGCCAGCACGGGGATTGGCTGGGGGTCCGGGGGTCATCTCCCGGGAAAGCACAGTCTGAACACCACGCAGGAGGCCGGTCGATGAGCGCCCGTACGAGCAAGCCGCACGAGATCGTCGAGCGGGCCCTTGAGCTGTCCCGGGCCGACGGGTGTGTCGTCATCGCCGACGAGGAGTCGACGGCCAATCTGCGCTGGGCGGGCAACGCCCTCACCACCAACGGGGTCACGCGCGGACGCACGCTCACGGTCGTCGCCACCGTCGGCGGCAAGCAGGGCACGGCCTCCGGGGTCGTCTCCCGCGCGGCCGTCACCGCGGACGAGCTGGAGCCGCTCGTGCGGGCCGCCGAGGCCGCCGCGCGCGGCGCCGGGCCCGCGGAGGACGCCCAGCCGCTGGTCGGGGGTGTGCCGGAGTCCCCGGACTTCATGGACGCGCCCGCCGAGACCTCGTCCGCGGTGTTCGCCGACTTCGCGCCCGCGCTGGGTGAGGCGTTCGCCCGCGCGCGGGCGGGCGGCCGGGAGCTGTACGGCTTCGCCAACCACGAGCTGGTGTCGAGCTATGTGGGGACGTCGACGGGGCTGCGCCTGCGTCATGACCAGCCCAACGGGACGCTGGAGCTGAACGCCAAGTCCCCGGACCGTGCGCGGTCCGCGTGGGCCGGGCGGTCGACGCGGGACTTCAAGGACGTCGATCCGGCCACCCTCGACGCCGAACTCGCCGTACGCCTCGGCTGGGCGGAGCGGCGGATCGAGCTGCCCGCCGGGCGGTACGAGACGCTGCTGCCGCCGACCGCCGTCGCCGACCTGCTGATCTACCAGATGTGGTCGTCGTCCGCGCGGGACGCCGCCGAGGGCCGCACGGTGTTCTCCAAGCCGGGCGGCGGGACACGCCTCGGCGAGCAGCTCACCGAGCTGCCCCTGACGCTGCGCAGCGACCCGAACGAGCCCGGTCTGGAAGCCTCTCCTTTCCTGCTCGCCCACTCCTCCGGCGACGACCAGTCGGTGTTCGACAACGGGCTGCCGCTGAGCGCCACGGAGTGGATCCGCGAGGGCCGGCTGAACCGGCTGATCACCTCCCGGCACACCGCCGGGCTGACCGGCCTGCCCGTGACCCCGGCGATCGGGAACATCGTCCTGGACGGGGGCGAGGACAGGTCGCTGGAGGAGATGGTCGCGAACACCGAGCGTGGGCTGCTGCTGACCTGCCTCTGGTACATCCGCGAGGTCGACCCGGCCACCCTGCTGCTGACCGGCCTGACCCGCGACGGGGTGTACCTCGTCGAGAACGGCGAGGTCAGCGGGGAGGTCAACAACTTCCGGTTCAACGAGTCGCCGGTGGGCCTGCTCGGGCGGGCCGTGGAGGCGGGGCGTACGGAGAAGACGCTGCCGAGGGAGTGGGGCGACTGGTTCACCCGGGCCGCGATGCCCGCACTGCGGGTGCCGGACTTCAATATGAGCTCTGTCAGTCAGGGCGTATAACCTCGTTGCCGGTAGCCGCCGTGCTGCCGTAGAACTGCGTGAAAGACCACTCAAGGAGATACGAGAACCGTGACGGACATCGTCGACGAGCTGAAGTGGCGTGGGCTGTTCGCCCAGTCCACTGACGAGGACGCATTGCGCAAGGCGCTCGCGGACGGTCCCGTCACGTTCTATTGCGGTTTCGACCCGACGGCGGCCAGTCTGCACGTCGGTCATCTGGTCCAGGTGCTCACCATGCGCCGCCTCCAGCAGGCGGGTCTGCGTCCGCTGGCCCTGGTCGGTGGGGCGACCGGCCAGATCGGCGACCCGCGTCCCACCGCGGAGCGCACGCTGAACGACCCGGAGACGATCGCGAACTGGGTGAACCGGCTCCGCGGCCAGATCGAGCCGTTCCTGTCCTTCGAGGGCGAGAACGCCGCGGTGATGGTGAACAACCTGGACTGGACGGCCGGTATGTCGGCCATCGAGTTCCTCCGGGACATCGGCAAGCACTTCCGCGTCAACAAGATGCTGACGAAAGACTCGGTCGCCCGGCGTCTGGAGTCCGACCAGGGCATCAGTTACACGGAGTTCAGCTACCAGCTCCTTCAGGGCATGGACTTCCTGGAGCTGTACCGGAGGTACGGCTGCACGCTCCAGCAGGGCGGCAGCGACCAGTGGGGCAACCTCACCGCCGGTCTCGACCTGATCCACCGCCTGGAACCGGACGCCTCCGCGCACGCGCTGGCGACGCCGCTGATGACGAAGGCGGACGGCACCAAGTTCGGCAAGACCGAGGGCGGCGCCATCTGGCTCGACCCGGAGATGACGACACCGTACGCGTTCTACCAGTTCTGGCTGAACGTGGACGACCGGGACATCTCGACGTACCTGCGCATCCTGTCCTTCCGGTCCCGGGAGGAGCTGGAGGCGATGGAGGCGCAGACCGCGGAGCGTCCGCAGGCTCGGGCCGCGCAGCGCGCGCTCGCCGAGGAGCTGACGACGCTGGTGCACGGCGGCGAGCAGACGGCAGCCGTGATCGCCGCGTCCAAGGCTCTCTTCGGTCAGGGTGAGCTGGGCGAGCTCGACGAGCGGACCCTGAGCGCGGCGCTCTCCGAGGTGCCGCACATCCGGGTCGCCGAGGCGGGGCCGGTCGTCGACCTGTTCGCCGAGGTCGGGCTGGTGGCCAGCAAGTCGGCCGCGCGACGCACGGTGAAGGAGGGCGGCGCCTACGTGAACAACGCGAAGGTCACCGCCGAGGACGCGGTACCCGCGAAGGAGGACCTGCTGCACGGGCGGTGGCTGGTCCTGCGCCGGGGCAAGAAGAACCTGGCCGCGGTGGAGGTCACCGGCTGACCGGGTCCGCGTGTGTCGCGTGCGTGTACGTGTGAAGGGGCGGCCCGGTGGATCGGGCCGCCCCTTCACACGTACCGGTGAGCCCGGTGCCGTTAGGCGCGGTGTCTCCTGCCGCCGCGCATACTCGTGTACGCCATGTCGCCCAGGAACACGATCACGACGGCCGCCGCGAGCTGGAGCGCGTGGCGGCCCCAGTCGATGCCGCTCGTCGCGTCGATGCCGATTGCTCGCGCGATGGCGTTGCCGACGATGGCGCCGATGATGCCGAAGATGGTCGTCAGCCAGAGCGGGCTGTGCTGCTTGCCCGGAATGATCGCCTTGGCCAGCAGACCCAGCACGAATCCCACGATGATCGCCCACAACCAGCCCATGGATGCCTCCTCGTACGGCTCTACGTGAGCATTACGCCCAGTGTCGGGCCGTTCGCGCTACGGCGCATGTCGGGCAACTCGGTACGCGGTACGGCGCAGGCGGGTCGCCCTGCCGGGAGGTGCCCCGGTCTCGTAGGCGGCGCAGGCGCGGCGTAACGTGGAAGGCGTCCGGGCCTGGTTCCCCGACCTGGTTCGGTGTGGGTACGGGCCGGGGCGTGTCCGATTCGGGTGGATGGTGGAACGTGATGCGGAAGCAGAGCAGTAGCGGCGGCGCCCAGGTCTTCCGGATCACCGGGGCCCGGCAGGGGCTCGCGGACGATGTCCGGGCCAGACAGCGCCGGTACGTCATCTCCATGTCCGTGCGCACGGTGGCGGTGGTTCTCGCCGCGACGCTCTGGAACGTCGAACGGCACGTCGCGTTCGTGGCCCTGGTTCTCGGCATGATCCTGCCCTATATCTCCGTGGTGATCGCCAACGCCGGCCGCGAGAACGCGCCGGGACTCCCGTCGACGTTCGTGACCGCTCCGGTGCGGCCGATGATCGCGCCGCCCGGGCCTCGAGAGGGCTTCACGGAATCCGCGGCGGAGGACACCGGGGGCGATCGGACGGCCGATACGGGGGGCGATCCGGGCGGGCAAGCCTGACCAAAAGTCAGTGCGGAGGGTGTCTCCAAGCTCAAGAAAAGCTCAGATCAATCACGCTGTTCCATTGCCGGGCGGACGGTCACCCGTGGCATACTTCGTACGCGCTCCGCATCCCCCGTCGGAGCGACAGACCGACGCCGGGCAGCTCCCCCCGTGGCTGCTCGGCGTCGCCTTTTTGAGCGCTGTTCGCGCCGGGTTAGGGTCGCAGGATGATCGGCCCTGACCCTGACTCCCCCACCTGTTCCGCCAAGGCATGCCGGGCGGACGCCGAGTGGGTGCTCGCCTGGAACAACCCGAAACTGCACACGCCCGAGCGGCGGAAGACGTGGCTGGCGTGTGAGGAGCATCGCGAGCATCTGTCCCAGTTCCTGGGGGTGCGGGGGTTCCTCAAGGATGTGGTGAGGCTGGCGGAGTGGGAGTCCTCGGACACCTGAGCCGCTTCAGCCGCCGATCGCCGACATCGGGCGGTCGGGCTGGACGAAGGTCGGGTCGTCCAGGCCTGCGCCTGCCTTCTTGCCCCACATGGCTTCGCGCCAGATCCGGGCGATCTCCTCGTCGGGGGCGCCGGAGCGCAGGGCGGTGCGCAGGTCGGTCTCCTCGCGGGCGAAGAGGCAGTTTCGTATCTGGCCGTCGGCGGTGAGCCGGGTGCGGTCGCAGGCGGCGCAGAAGGGGCGGGTGACGGAGGCGATGACGCCCACGCGCTGCGGGCCGCCGTCGACCAGCCAGCGTTCGGCGGGGGCCGAACCCCGTTCGCCGGAGCCTTCCTCCGTGAGGTCGAAGCGGGTGCGCAGGGAGGTCAGGATGTCGCCCGCGGTCACCATGCCGTCGCGTTTCCAGCCGTGCTGGGCGTCCAGGGGCATCTGCTCGATGAAGCGCAGTTCGTAGTCGTGTTCGACCGCCCAGGCGAGGAGGTCGGGGGCCTCGTCCTCGTTGAACCCCGGCATCAGTACCGTGTTGACCTTCACGGGGGTCAGTCCGGCCTCGCGGGCGGCTTCCAGGCCCGCGAGGACGTCCTTGTGCCGGTCCCGGCGGGTGAGGGTCTTGAAGACGTCGGGGCGCAGGGTGTCCAGGGAGACGTTGACGCGGTCCAGGCCGGCCGCCTTCAGGGCGGTCGCCGTACGGCCCAGACCGATGCCGTTCGTCGTCAGGGACATCTGGGGGCGCGGGGCCAGCGCGGCGACCCGCTCCACGATGCCGACCAGGCCCGGGCGCAGCAGCGGTTCGCCGCCGGTGAAGCGGACCTCCTCGATGCCCAGGGAGGTGACCGCGATGTCGATGAGGCGGACGATCTCGTCGTCCGTGAGCAGGTCCGGCTTGGCCAGCCACTGCAGGCCCTCCTCGGGCATGCAGTACGTACACCGCAGATTGCAGCGGTCGGTCAGCGAGACGCGCAGGTCGGTGGCCACTCGGCCGAAAGTGTCGATGAGCACTGGGCCCCCTCCCTCGTAGCGGATCGTGTGGACAGAAGTTCTCCTACACCTGCGAGCCTACGTGACCCCACTGACATCGAGGCAGGCCCGATGCCACAGGATGCGGCGCGGGGCCGCCGTAGATCCCTACGACGGCCCCGCGCGATGCCTTGCCGGCGAACGAACGCCTGGCGTCAGTGCGCTCCGGTTCCCGTGAGGGACCGCACCTCCAGTTCGGCGTACTTGCCGGTGTCGGGCTCCTCCTTGGAGAGGACCGTGCCGAGCCAGCCCATGAGGAAGCCGAACGGGATGGAGATGATGCCGGGGTTCTTCAGCGGGAACCAGTGGAAGTCGACGCCCGGGAACATCGCCTTCGGGTCGCCGGAGACGACCGGCGAGAACAGCACCAGGCCGACCGCCACGATCAGGCCGCCGTAGATCGACCACAGGGCGCCCTGGGTGGTGAACTTCTTCCAGAAGAGGCTGTAGAGGATCGTGGGCAGGTTGGCGGACGCGGCGACCGCGAACGCCAGTGCGACCAGGCCGGCCACGTTGAGGTCGCGGGCGAGGGCGCCCAGGGCGATGGAGACGATGCCGATGAAGACGGTGGACCAGCGGGCCGCCTTCATCTCCTCCTTCTCGGTGGCCTTCCCCTTGCGGATGACGTTGGCGTAGATGTCGTGCGCGAAGGACGACGACGAGGCCAGCGTGAGGCCGGCGACGACGGCGAGGATCGTCGCGAAGGCGACCGCCGAGATCGTCGCGAGCAGCACCGCGCCCCAGGTCGAGTCGACGCCGCCGATGTGCAGGGCGAGCAGCGGCGCGGCCGTGTTGCCCGAGGGGTTGGAGTCGGTGATCTCCTTCGGGTCGATCAGTGCGGCGGCGCCGAAGCCGAGCGCGATCGTCATCAGGTAGAAGCCGCCGATGATGCCGATGGCCCAGTTCACGGACTTCCGGGCGGCCTTGGCGGTGGGCACCGTGTAGAAGCGGATCAGGATGTGCGGCAGACCGGCGGTGCCGAGGACCAGGGCGATGCCCAGGGAGATGAAGTCCAGCTTGGTGGTGCCGGTGGCGCCGTACTGCAGGCCGGGCTCCAGGAAGGCGTCGCCCTTGCCGCTGCGCTCGGCGGCGGTGCCGAGCAGATCGGAGATGTTGAAGTTGAACTTCAGCAGCACCAGGAACGTAATGAGGATCGTGCCGCTGATGAGCAGCACGGCCTTGACCATCTGGACCCAGGTGGTGCCCTTCATGCCGCCGATGGAGACGTACACGATCATCAGGACGCCGACGAGGGCGACGATGGCGACCTTGCCCGCGTCCGAGGTGATGCCGAGGAGGAGCGAGACGAGGACGCCCGCGCCGGCCATCTGGGCCAGCAGGTAGAAGATCGAGACGACGATCGTCGACGTGCCGGCGGCCGTGCGGACCGGACGCTGACGCATGCGGTACGCGAGGACGTCACCCATGGTGTAGCGGCCCGAGTTGCGCAGCGGTTCGGCCACCAGGAGCAGGGCGACCAGCCAGGCGACGAGGAAGCCGATGGAGTACAGGAAGCCGTCGTACCCGAAGAGGGCGATCGCGCCCGCGATGCCGAGGAAGGACGCGGCGGACATGTAGTCGCCGGAGACCGCGAGGCCGTTCTGGAACGCGGTGAACTGGCGCCCGCCGGCGTAGAAGTCCGCGGCGCTCTTGGTCTGGCGGCCCGCCCAGACGGTGATGACGAGGGTCGCGACGACGAACACCGCGAACAGGGAGATGATCAGCGGCCGGTGCTCGCTGGCCTCCCCGGCCGCGAGAACACTCTGCTGTACGGGGCTCATGCGTCGCCCTCCATCCGGGACTTGATCGCCTCACCCTTGGGGTCGAGGTTGGCGGCGGCGTGCCGCGAGTACCACCAGGCGATGAGGAACGTGGTGACGAACTGGGCGATGCCGAGGACGAAGGCGACGTTGATGTGGCCGACGAGCTTGGTGCCCATGAAGCCGCCCGCGTAGTTCGACAGCAGGACGTACAGCAGGTACCAGGCGATGAAGCCGAGGGTCAGCGGGAAGGCGAAGGAGCGGTGGGCGCGGCGCAGTTCACCGAACTCAGCGCTCTGCTGGACCTCGACGAACTCCTCCGTGGAGGGGTAGTGGTGCTCTGTCTTCGAGGGGGGCGGTGCGTCGGTAGCCACGGAGTCTCCTCGCGTTGCGGGTGCGGTCACGACAGTGGACGGGGGTGCGTGGTCGTTCGGGGACGGGGTCGGGCTGGGTACGGACATGACTCTTCTCTGACCTCGCGGTGATCTGGATCACAGGGGGTCGGCTCGCGATGGTAGGGCCCCCACGCGTGATCCGACAGGGGCCCGATGGTCCTCGCGCTCCCTGCCCAAGGTCACGGCGCCACGCGAGGACCGGTTCAACTCCCCGCGCTTCTTTCCGAACTGGTCTCCGGAAGTCATTGCTGGCCAGCGGCGATGCGGGATAGCTTCGCCCTGTACCACCCGTCATGTACCTGCAAATTCGGGGGTGCGGGCCATGCGCCCGTGCCCGCCTTTTCGCGCGTACACAACTGTTGTCCGTCCCTGCTACGCGCTTGCCCGGCAACCATCCTTGTCCGGGCGAGCCTCGTTTCCGGATGATGTGGAGAACCCATGGCTCATCTGCGCTCCAGACGCCGGCTCGCTCTCGCGGTGCCGGTCGTGCTGTCCCTGACCGCCTCCCTCGGCTTCCTGCCCGTGGCCGCTTCGGCCGCCGCACCGGCCGCCTTCGTCACCCGCGCCGCCGACGGTCCGAACCTCGCGTATGTCGTCAACACCAAGAGCACCGACCATCACACGATCGGGGCGGTGACGAAGGCGATCTCCAAGGCCGGCGGCACCGTCGTCATCACGTACGGCAGGATCGGTGTGATCGTCGTCCACTCCGCGAACCCCTCGTTCGGGGCGGAGATCCGCGCGGCGCGCGGTGTGAGGTCCGCGGGTGCCACCCGGACCACACCGCTGGTGGCCGCCGGGACGACCGACGAGGGCGCGGCGGACTATCTGACGGCCGCGGAGGCAGCCAAGGTCGAGGCCGTGTCGGCCAGGACCCCCGAGAGCGAGCCCCTCGAAGCCGACCAGTGGGACCTGCGGTCGATCGGCGCCGACAAGGCCGCGAAGATCAACCCGGGCAGCCGTAAGGTCACCGTCGCCGTGATCGACACCGGCGTCGACGACACCCACCCCGACCTCGCCCCGAACTTCTCCGCGTCCCAGTCGGCGAACTGCGTCGGCGGCGTCGCGGACACCAGCGCGGGTGCGTGGCGTCCGTACACCGCCGAGGACTACCACGGCACCCATGTCGCCGGTGAGATAGCCGCCGCCCGCAACGGCATCGGGGTGGCCGGGGTCGCGCCCGGCGTGAAGGTCTCCGGCATCAAGGTGAGCGACCCGGACAACGGGCTCTTCTACCCGGAGAGCGTCGTGTGCGCCTTCGTGTTCGCCGCCGACCACGGCGTCGAGATCACGAACAACAGCTACTACGTCGATCCCTGGCTGTACAACTGCCTGGACGACCCCGATCAGCGGGCCATTGCCGACGCGGTCAACAGGGCGCAGCTGTACGCGACGAAGAAGGGCACCCTGAACCTGGCGTCGGCGGGCAACTCCAGCCACGACCTGGACTCCGACGCGATCGTGGACGACACCAGCCCCGACGACTCGACGACGGTCACGCGCACGATCGACCCGCACGAGTGCTTCGACGTGCCGACCCAGCTCCCGGGTGTCGTCACGGTGAGCGCCACGGGCGTCGACAACGTCAAGTCGTACTACTCCACCTACGGCAACGGCGCCATCGACATCGCGGCCCCCGGCGGCGACCGCAAGTACCAGATACCGGACACGCCGTCGAAGAACGGCCGCATCCTGTCCACCATGCCGAACGGCGAGTACGGCTTCCTGCAGGGCACCTCGATGGCCTCGCCGCACGCCGCGGGCGTCGCCGCGCTGCTCAAGTCGAAGCACCCGAAGGCGACTCCGGCCCAGCTCCAGGCGCTGCTCAAGGTCCAGGCCGACAACCCCGGCTGTCCCGTGTCGTACGACCAGGACGGTGACGGCACGCAGGACGCGGTGTGCGAGGGCGGCAAACGGGTCAACGGATTCTTCGGGTTCGGAATCGTCGACGCGCTGCGCGCGGTCAAGTGACCCGCGCCTTCTGCCACGTTTCCCGGTCTTTCCGCACAGTCCGCACGATCCCCACGTCCACGAACGAAGGAACTGGAGACCCTCTATGACAGCGTCTCACTCGCGCTCCCGCCGCGCCGTGGCGATCCCGGTCGGGATGGTCATGGCGTCGGCGTTCGCCTTCCTGCCGAACATCCAGGCCGTCGCGGTCGACACCGAGGCAGCCCCCGTCACGGCCGACGCGACCTCGCTCAGCTATGTCGTCAACGTGTTCCCCGGGTTCGGTCCCTCCCAGTACGTCAGGAAGGCCATCGCGAAGGCCGGCGGCACGATCGTGACGTCGTACGACCGGATCGGGGTGGTCGTCGTCCACTCGACGAACCCCGACTTCGCCAAGCTCATCCGCAAGGTGCCGGGCGTGCAGTCGGCCGGCAACACGCGCAACGCGCCGCTGCCCGCGCAGTCGACCACCGACGAGGGCGCCCCGAAGGCGCTCTCCGCGGCGGAGATAGCGAGCGCCACCGCCGGCGCGACCGCGGCCCAGGACCCCCTGGAGCCGCTGCAGTGGGACCTGCCCGCCATCAAGGCGGACAAGGCGCACGAGAAGACGCTCGGCAGCCGCCGGGTCACCGTCGCCGTGATCGACACCGGCGTCGACGACACCCACCCCGACATCGCGCCCAACTTCGACCGCGCCGCCTCGGTCAACTGTGTGACGGGCAAGCCCGACACGACCGACGGGGCCTGGCGGCCGACCACGGGCGAGAGCCCGCACGGCACGCACGTCGCCGGTGAGATCGCCGCCGCCAAGAACGGCATCGGCGTCACGGGCGTCGCGCCGGGCGTGAAGGTCTCCGGCATCAAGGTGTCGACCACGGCCGGCTACTTCTACACGGAGGCCGTCGTCTGCGGCTTCGTGTGGGCGGCCGAGCACGGCGTCGACATCACGAACAACAGCTATTACACGGACCCCTGGTACTTCAACTGCAAGAACGACCCGGACCAGAAGGCCCTGGTCGACGCCATCACCCGGGCCACGCGGTACGCGGAGCACAAGGGCGTCGTCAACGTCGCGGCGGCCGGCAACGAGAGCTACGACCTCGCGGCCGACGAGATCACCGACCCGGTCTCCCCCAACGACGCGACGCCCTCGGACCGGGTCGTCGACCCGTCCGAGTGCTACGACATCCCGACCCAGCTCCCGGGTGTGGTGACGGTGTCCTCGACCGGCGCCAAGGGCATCAAGTCGTCCTTCTCCAACCACGGCCTGGGGGTCATCGACATAGCCGCCCCCGGCGGCGACTCGACCCGCTTCCAGACGCCGGCCCCGCCGGCCACCAGCGGTCTGATCCTCGGCCCGCTGCCCGGCGGCACCTGGGGTTACATGGCGGGTACGTCGATGGCGACCCCGCACGTCGCTGGCGTGGCCGCCCTGATCAAGTCGACGCACCCGCACGCCTCGGCCGCCCTCGTGAAGGCGCTCCTGTACGCCGAGGCGGACGCCACGCCGTGCACGGACCCGTACGACATCGACGGTGACGGCAAGGTCGACGCGGTGTGCGAGGGCCGGAAGAACTACAACGGCTTCTACGGCCACGGCGTCGCCGACGCCCTGGACGCGGTGACGAAGTAGCTCCTCCCCGGTATTGATCCTCTGGGGTATCGATTTTCCTCTGTGGGCCGGTCAGCCTCGTGCTGTCCGGCCCACTGCGTTGATCCCGTACGGATGTCCATCCAGTACACACGGCATAGTTCGCCTATGACTGTGTTGAGCACGGAGTACACCTGGGCCGCGCTGGGCGGCGATCCCGCCGCCCCCGCCCGGATCTCGACCGTCGTACGCACCGGAGTACTCGCATCACGGCTTCCGGTACGGGAGTCGGCGCGGGCCTGCGTGGGCGCGTGCGCGCTGGCCGCCGCGGAACTGGGCGCCCTCCGGGCCGGGTTGCCCGAGATGCCCGGGGTTCGTGTGGACGACGGCGCGATCGCCACGGCCCTCGTCAGCGAGCGGCATCTGCTGGTCGACGGACGCGCACCGGTCTCCTTCGCGCCGCTGTCGCGCTTCTGGCGGACGGCGGACGGCTGGGTGCGCACCCATGCGAACTACCCGCATCACCGAGCACGTCTGCTCGCCGCCCTGGGCACGTCCGAGGACCCGGAGTCCGTCGCCGCCGCGCTCGCCGAACGCTCCTCGGTGGAGGCCGAGGAGACCGTGTACGCCGCCGGGGGCCTCGCCGTCGCGCTGCGTACGGCCGAGGAGTGGGCCGCGCACGAGCAGGGCGCGGCGGTGGCTGCGCGGCCCCTTGTCGAGCGCGGGCGGCTGGACTCGGCACGCGCGCGCGTGCTCGCGCCGATCGGCACCGACCCCTTGCTGCCCGCCGCCGGAGTCCGGGTCCTCGACCTGACCCGGGTCATCGCGGGCCCTGTCGCCACCCGCACGCTCGCCCTGCTCGGCGCGGACGTGCTGCGCGTGGACGCGCCTCAGCTGCCAGAACTCCCGGACCAGCACACCGACACGGGTTTCGGGAAGCGGTCGGCGGTGCTGGACCTGAGGACCGACCGGCGAGCCTTCGAGGAACTCCTCGCCGGCGCCGACGTCGTCGTCACCGGGTACCGGCCCGGCGCCCTGGACCCCTTCGGGCTCTCGCCGGAAGCGCTGGCCGAGCGCAGGCCCGGAGTGGTCGTGGGGCAGTTGTCTGCGTGGGGTGCGTACGGGCCCTGGGGTGAGCGGCGGGGCTTCGACAGCCTGGTGCAGGCCGCCTCGGGCATCGCGGTGGCGGAGGGGTCGGCCGAGGAACCGGGCGCCCTGCCCGCACAGGCGCTCGATCACGGCACGGGGTATCTGCTGGCGGCGGGGGTGCTGCGGGCGCTGAGCGACCAGGTGCGGGAAGGTGGCAGCCGGTTCGTGCGGCTGGCGCTGGCCGGCACGGCCGGGTGGCTGACGAGCGGGGCGGAGCAAGGCCAGCGGATGCCCGCGGCTGACTCCGCGTACGACGGACCGGAGGCGTGGCTCGCCGAGCGGGACAGCGCGCTGGGGCGGCTGCGGTACGCGCGACCGCCGGTCTCCTTCACGGGCGGGCCGGTCGACTGGGCACGGCCTCCCGGCGTTTGGGGGACCGATCGGGCGCGCTGGGTGTATTGAGGCAGACACAGCGTTGAGTACGTGGGGGTTTACGGCGTCACGGCCGGTGAGGATCTTGGGGTGGGCTTGACACGACCGACTGACGGGCCGTCCGGCGAGGACCGGCCCGCGAGAACGCCCGACGGCTCACGCCCCGGCACCGGCCGGGCCGTCGCCGTACTGGTCCTGGTGCTGCTGGCCGCCCTGATTCCGCTGCTCGGGCCGTCCGTCGCCCTGGACGGCACCGGGGAGGCCGCCGCGCCCGGCGTGGGCGGGATCGGGCTGCTGCGGACGGCGCTGTTCGCCGCGCTGTGCGTTCCGGTGGGCGAGATGTTCGTGCACCGGCTGGCCGGCAGGCTTCCCGGGGCGCCACCGGAGCGGGCGCGCGCCTGGGCGCCGTACGCGGCCGGTGTCGGTTTCGTCGCCGCGCTGGGGCTCGCCTCGGTGGTGTCGACCGGCAACCTCGTACCGCACAGCCTGGCCGCGATCGACGTGGGCGGCCTGTACGAGTCCCGGGACGGCAAGCTGGCGCTGCTGGAGGTCAACGGGTTCGCCGCGGCGGGCCTGTGCGCCCTCTCGGCGCGCCCGGCCATCCAGGTCTGGCCGTTGGCGGCGGTGGCCGTGGCGGAGGCGCTGCGGGCCCATCCGGCGCCGGAGCTCGACCCGCTGACCGGCTCGGCGCTGACGTTCGTCCATCTCACCTGCGCGGCGCTGTGGGTGGGCGGACTGCTGTACGTCCTGCGCACGTTGCCTCTCTGGGGCGCCGCCCGGGAGGCGCGCGTGGCGTTGTTGGGCCTCTACGCGCGCGTGGCGGCCGTTCTGCTCGCCCTGATCACCGCCACGGGCATCTGGAGCACGCTCCGCCGGATGCCGCCGGGCACGGTCCTGGACCAGCTCACGTCGACGGCGTACGGCCGCACGCTGCTCGCCAAGGTGATCCTCGTGGTGGCCGTCGCCGGCCTCGCCCTGTGGGCGCGGCTGCGGCTGAGCCGGGCGGCCGACCCGCTCACCGCCTGCTCCCCCGCGCGCGCGGAGGTCGTCGCGCTGGGGCTGGTCGTCGCGGTGTCGGGGCTGCTCACCGCGTTGCCGGTGCCGATCCGCTGGACGTGACGGGTGGGGGCGTCGCGGTTCTCGCCGCCGCGAGTACGCCGCCGGTCAGGAGCCACTGGGCCGCGAGGTACGTGAGCATGATCCAGAAGTCGGGTGCGGGGAGCTGGGGCAGGTCCGCGACGCCGGTCGCGATGAGGGTGTCGGAGAGCAGGAAGAGCGCGCCGCCCGTGCCGGCGAGGAGGCCGAGTGCCGTGGCCCGGTGGGCCATCACGGTCAGCAGGAGGCTGTAACCGGTGACGGGGACGCGGAGTTCGGCGGGGAGGCCGGGCCATAGGACGGCGAGGGTGCCGGCCAGGGCCAGGGCGTAGGCCCCGGCGAGCCGGATGCGTGCGCCGCGCGCGCGTGGGGTGCCGTTCGCGGTGCGGTCCCCTTTGCCGTACGTCCTGAAGAGGGCGAGGTAACAGAGGTGTCCGGCCGCGAAGGCGGCCATGCCGGCCAGGAACGGCGGGTCGGCGTCGGAGAGCAGCAGGACATCGCCTGCCCAGCCGAGAAGGAGGGCGGCGAGGAGGAGCCGCGGGGCGCCACGAAGGTGTGCGTGGGCGGCGAGAAGGGGCATCAGGAGGGGCTTGGCGAGGGCGTGTCCGGTGTCGGAGCCGGCCGCGAGGGAGATCAGGTCGACGGCCGCCGTGAGGGCGAAGGCGGCGAGGAGAACCCGGGCCGGCCTCACGCGCCGACGGTCTCTTCGGCCGGTTCCCGGCGCGGGTGTGCGGGCTGCCAGCCCGGCCCCCGGAACACCCGCCCGGCGCGCTCCCGCCAACTGCCCGCCGCCTTGATGTCCTTGACGATCGCGACGTACTCATGAGTGGCGACCCTGACCGGGTTGAACGTGTCGATGTTCTTCGTCAACCCGTAGACAGGTCGTTCGGTCTCGGCGACGAACGAGCTGAAGAGCCGGTCCCAGACGATGAGGATGCCGCCGAAGTTGCGGTCCAGGTAGCCGCCTTGGGAGGCGTGGTGGACACGGTGGTGCGAGGGTGTGTTGAGGACGTACTCGAACCACCGGGGCATGCGGTCGATCCGCTCGGTGTGGATCCAGAACTGGTAGACGAGGTTCACGGAGGAGCAGAAGGCGAGCGCCGCCGGGTGCACACCGAGGGCGACGAGGGGAACGTAGAACGGCCAGACGGTGAGCGTCGTCCAGGGCTGGCGCAGAGCCGTCGTCAGGTTGAAGCTGCGGCTGGAGTGGTGGACGACGTGGCAGGCCCAGAGGATGCGGACGACGTGGTGGCCGCGGTGGGACCAGTAGTAGAAGAAGTCCTGGGCCAGCAGCATGAGCGGGACGGTCCACCACAGCACGGGGACGCGCAGGGGCGTGAGTTGGTGGACGGCCGTGTAGAGGGCGACTATCGGGATCTTCCACAGGAAGTCGAAGGCCAGGCTGCCGAGTCCCATGCCGACACTGGTGGCGGCGTCCTTGGCCTCGTACCCGGCGGCGTCCTCGTCGGGGTGGATCCGGACACTGATCATCTCGATGACCGTGAGCAGCACGAAGGCGGGTATCGACCAGGCCACGACGTCGGGGAGGTTGGGCATGACTGCACGTTAGGACGCCACACAGGCGGCGCATAGACGTTGTTACTGACAAGTATTCAGCACAGAACGCGCTTGCTTGTTGGCGGTCTCCGCCAACGGGTGCGCGGCGGACGCGCGACAGGCGCGCGACGGAGTGTCAGTCGCGGCCCGTATTCTCTGGGACCATGCTCGAAGACCTGACGCCCACGCCGTCCCCCGCCCCGTGGCCGACCGCATATCCCCAGGGGTACGCGGTCGTTGACGTCGAGACGACCGGTCTGTCCCGGGACGACCGGATAATCTCCGCCGCGGTCTACCGGCTGGACGCGCACGGCGAGGTCGAGGACCACTGGTACACAACGGTCAATCCGGAACGGGATCCCGGGCCGGTGTGGATCCACGGGCTGACGAGCGACGCCCTGGAGGGTGCCCCGCTCTTCGTGGACATCGCCGAGGAGTTCGCGTCCCGGCTCGCCGACCGTGTGCTCGTCGCGCACAACGCCGTCTTCGACTGGTCGATGATCGCCCGGGAGTACGCGCGCGCGGAGCGCGAGGCTCCGGTGCGGCAGCGGCTGTGCACCATCGCGCTGTCCAAGGAGCTGGGACTGCCGCTGCCCAACCACAAACTGGAGACCCTCGCCGCGCACTACGGGGTCGTCCAGCAGCGGGCCCACCACGCACTGGACGACGCGCGGGTGCTCGCCGAGGCGTTCCGGCCCAGTCTGCACGCGGCGGCGCGGGGCGGCGTACGACTGCCGCTGCTGGAGTGCCGGCCGCTGACGGAGTGGTCCGGATCGGCCGCGACCGGCGGCTCCGCCCGCCCCCAGATCGGGCGGCAGGCCACCGGGGGCTACGGGAGCTATCAGCCGACCAGTTGGCGCCCGTCCCGCAAGCGGCCGGCGTGCCCGTACCCCAACCCGGGGCGCTACGAGGACGGCCAGCCGCTCAGGCAGGGCATGCGGGTGGCGTTCTCCGGGGACACCTCGGTCGAGCGCGACCTGCTGGAGGACCGGGCCGTCGAGGCGGGACTGCATGTCGCGACGAGCCTGTCCCGGCTGACCAGCCTGCTCGTCACCAACGACCCCGACTCCATGACCTCGAAGGTGGTCAAGGCCCGGCAGTACGGCACGCCGGTCATCGACGAGGCGGCTTTCGGGCAGCTCTTGCGGGACGTGGTACCCGCGGCGGGGAGATGACCGTACGGACGGGTGATTGGCGCCCGACTCGCCCGGCGCCGTCTCGCTCGCACGGCGCCGACGGCCCACCCTGTGGCCCATGGCCAGTTGTGAAGTCTGCGGAAACAGTTACGGAATGACCTTCGAGGTGCACGCGCAGGGGTCGGTGCACGTCTTCGACTGCTTCGCCTGCGCGATCCACCGCATGGCACCCATCTGCGAGCACTGCCGGGTCCAGATCATCGGGCAGGGCGTCGAGGCCGAGGGCCACTGGTACTGCGGGGCGCACTGCGCACGCGCGGAGGGGAGGGTGGGGATCGTCGACAGGGTCTGAGACGGCCCGGGAGGGTTCGAGAGGCCCGCGTCCCGGTCCGTACCCCCTGGACGCACCCCCCTGAACGCACCCCACGGGCGAGTTGTACCGTCAGTGGGGTGTACCGCTTCCTCTTGTCCCGGCAGTGGGTGATCCTCACGCTGGTCGCCCTCGTCCTCATCCCCACGATGATCAGGCTGGGCATCTGGCAGATGCACCGTTACGAAGAGCGCAGCGCCCGTAACCAGCTGGTCGCCGACGCGCTGTCCGCCGATCCGGTGCCCGTGGAGAAGCTGACCTCCCCCGGTCACACCGTCACCACCGACGAGCGGTACCACACCGTCAGCGCCAAGGGTCGTTTCGACACCGACCACGAGGTCGTCGTCCGTCGCCGCACCAACTCCGACGACGAGGTCGGCTACCACGTCCTGACCCCCTTCGTCCTCGACGACGGCAAGGTCCTGCTGGTCAACCGGGGCTGGATCCCGTCGGACGGTCCGAGCCAGACCGCGTTCCCCACGATCCCGGCGCCCCCCAAGGGCCAGATCACCGTCACCGGGCGGCTGATGCCCGCCGAGACGACCGCGGCGAGCGGTATCAAGAACCTCAAGGGGCTGCCGGACCGGCAGGTCATGCTGATCAACAGCGAGCAGGAGGCCCGGCGGCTCGGCGCCGAGGTGCTCGGCGGCTACATCGTGCTGACGACACCCGAACCGAAGGGCGACACCCCGGAGCTGCTGGGCAAGCCGGGCGACGAGAACGCCGCACTGAACTACGCCTACGCCATCCAATGGTGGCTGTTCTCCGCCGCTGTCCCCCTGGGCTGGGTGATCCTCGTCCGCCGGGAACGCCGGGACCGCGCGGAGGCCGAAGCCGCGGCACATGAGGCGCGGGATTCGCCGGACACCGAGCCCGCCACCGTGTGACACCACCCCGTTCGGCGTGAACGGCCGGGTGACGTAACCGGGAGATCTCGGCGTGTGACAGGACGTCTTCGCCCGAATGCCGGGGCCCCACACCGGGAACCCGCCCCTCGTGCACCCCCATCAGAAGCACCGCATCCCTCGTATCGAGGACTACGCCCTCGTCGGCGACCACCAGACCGCCGCGCTCGTCGGCATGGACGGCAGCGTCGACTGGCTGTGTCTGCCCCGCTTCGACTCGGCCGCCTGTTTCGCCGCGCTGCTCGGCGACGAAAGCAACGGGCACTGGCGGATCGCCCCCGAGGGCGCCGACCGGTGCGTCCGGCGCTCCTACCGGCCCGGCACCCTCGTCCTCGACACCGAGTGGGAGACCGACGACGGCGCCGTACGCGTCACCGACCTGATGCCGCAGCGCGACCGCGCCCCCGATCTCGTACGGATCGTCGAGGGCGTACGTGGCGAGGTGACCGTCCGCAGCACGCTGCGGCTGCGCTTCGACTACGGCGCGATCGTGCCCTGGATGCGCCGGACGAACGGGCACCGGGTGGCCGTCGCCGGGCCGGACGCCGTGTGGCTGCGCACCGACGAAGGGGTGCGCACCTGGGGCCGGGACTTCACCACGTACTCGGAGTTCACCGTCGCGGAGGGCGAACGGGTCGCGTTCGTGCTGACCTGGCATCCCTCGCACGAGCCGCATCCGCCGTTCGTCGACCCGTACGAGGCACTGGACGCGGCCGTCTCGGACTGGGAGGCCTGGACGGCGCGCTGTACGTACGAGGGGCCGCACCGGGACGCCGTCGTGCGCTCGCTGATCACCCTCAAGGCGCTGACGTACGCGCCGACCGGCGGGATCGTGGCCGCCCCCACCACCTCGCTCCCCGAGGAACTGGGCGGCGTACGCAACTGGGACTACCGCTACTGCTGGCTGCGCGACTCCACGCTCACCCTGAACGCGCTGCTGTCGGTGGGCTATCACGAGGAGGCCGAGTGCTGGCGTGACTGGCTGCTGCGGGCGGTCGCGGGCGACCCGGCGGACCTCCAGATCATGTACGGGCTCGCAGGTGAGCGCCGGCTGCCCGAGTTCGAGCTGGACTGGCTGCCCGGGTTCGGCGGCTCGGCCCCGGTGCGCATCGGCAACGCCGCGGTACGGCAGCTCCAGCTCGACGTGTACGGCGAGGTCATGGACTCGCTGGCGCTGGCCCGGCGTTCGGGACTGCCGTCGAAGCCGCACATGTGGCGCCTGCAGTGCGCGCTCATGGAGTTTTTGGAGACGGCGTGGCGGCTGCCCGACGAGGGGCTGTGGGAGGTGCGCGGCCCACGCCGGCACTTCGTGCACTCGAAGGTGATGGCCTGGGTGGCGGCGGACCGCGCGGTGCGTCAGCTGGAGCTCAACCCGAAGCTGAGCGGCGGCGACCTGGAGGGCTGGCGGGCGATGCGCGACGAGGTGCACCGGGAGGTGTGCGAACGCGGCTACGACCCGGAGCGCAACACGTTCACCCAGTTCTACGGCTCCCGCGAACTCGACGCCGCCGTACTGCTCCTGCCCCGCGTCGGCTTCCTGCCGCCGGACGACCCGAGGATCGTCGGCACCGTCGACGCGATCAGGGACGAGCTGGGGCACGGTGGGTTCGTCCGCCGCTACAGCACGGACGGTCCCGTGGTCGATGGGCTGCCCGGCGACGAGGGCGTGTTCCTGGCCTGCTCGTTCTGGCTGGTGGACGCCCTGCACATGATCGGCCGTACGAAGGAGGCGCAAGCCCTCTTCGAACGCCTGGTCGCTGTCACCAACGACGTGGGGCTGCTGGCAGAGGAGTACGACCCGATCGCCGACCGTCAGCTCGGCAACTTCCCCCAGGCGTTCAGCCACATCGGCCTCGTCAACACCGCCCTCACCCTGTACGGCGAGAACCGGGCAGGATAGGGACCATGGATCTTGGACTGAAGGACCGGGTGTACGTCGTCACCGGAGCCACCCGGGGACTGGGCAACGCCGCCGCGCGCGAACTCGTCGCCGACGGCGCGAAAGTGGTCATCACAGGGCGGGACGAGAAGACGGTCACGGAGGCGGCGGCGGCCCTGGGCCCGGGGGCGGTGGGCGTGGCCGCGGACAACTCCGACCCGGAGGTCGGGGAACGGCTCGTCGCGGCGGCCCGCGAGCACTTCGGGCGCTTCAACGGCATCCTCGTCAGCGTGGGCGGTCCGGCGCCGGGGTTCGTCGCCGACAACACGGACGAGCAGTGGCGGGCCGCGTTCGACTCGGTGTTCCTGGGGGCGGTACGGCTGGCCCGTACGGCGGTGGCGGAGCTGGAGGCGGGCGGGGTCGTCGGGTTCGTGCTGTCCGGTTCGGTGCACGAGCCGATTCCGGGGCTGACCATCTCCAACGGCCTGCGGCCGGGGCTCGCCGGGTTCGCCAAGTCGCTCGCCGACGAGGTGGGGCCGCGCGGGATCAGGGTGGTGGGGTTGTTGCCGGCGCGCATCGACACGGATCGCGTGCGCGAGCTGGACGGGTTGTCGGCGGATCCGGCGGCGACCCGGGTCGCCAACGAGTCGCGGATTCCGTTGCGGCGGTACGGGAAGCCGGAGGAGTTCGGGCGTACGGCGGCGTTTCTGTTGTCGCCTGCGGCGAGCTATCTGACGGGGGTCATGGTGCCTGTCGACGGGGGGATGCGGCACGGGTTTTGAGCGCCGTGGTTGACTGCGGGCGCGTCGGGGCTTGTCGCGCAGTTCCCCGCGCCCCCAGGGGGTGGCTGCGGGCGCGTTGTGGCTTGTCGCGCAGTTCCTCGCGCCCCTAGGGGGTGACAGCGGGGCGCGTTGTGGCTCGTCGCGCAGTTCCCCGCGCCCCTGGGGGTTGACTGCGGGCGCGTTGTGGCTTGTCGCGCAGTTCCCCGCGCCCCCAGGGGGTGGCTGCGGGCGCGTTGTGGCTTGTCGCGCAGTTCCTCGCGCCCCCAGGGAGTTGCTCGTGCTCCTTGATTGCTAGTTGACCCTTTCCGCGCGGTGTTTGACCGCCCTCAGATCCACTTCTGTCGGGAGGGACTTGAGGCCTGCCGAGTCGCGGGCGTTGGTCAGGGCCTCCGTTGTCAGGCGGAGTACCGCCTCCTCCGGGGCCGCGTGTGGCTGGAGGAGGAGTTGGATTCGGGCCTCCGGGGACGTGCGGCTGCCTGTCAGGGTCACATGGGCTCGTTCCACGCCCTCCAGGCGGGCCGCCTCTCCCGCGACCGCGCTCTCCATGGCGCGGCCTCGCAGAAGGGCGTCCTCGTTGTCGCCGGTGTCCACCAGGACCTCGGTGAGGCGGCGTCGGCGCAGGGTCGCGGCGAGCCACCACAGGGACAGGAGGACCAGGGCGGCCAGGACGGCGAGGACCGTCGGCCACCACCAGCCGGCGTCCCGGTAGTGGGTGCGTTCGGCATCGCTCAGCAGTACGTCGTGGCGGTCGTCGTGGATCCACCACGTCGGCCATCGGGCACCGAGCCCCACGGCCAGTACCGAGCCGCCGACGACGATCAGCGCCAGGCCCGCCAGGCCCAGCAGTACGCGGTTGACGATGCGCGGCATCCGTCCTCACCCCTTCCGGCCGGGACGGACGACACGCACCGACAGGGCCGGCGGCCGGGACAGGCCGAGGCTCCTGATCGCATGGGCGAGCACGTCGTCCAGGTCGGCCCGTACGTCGTCGAGTTCGCGGAAATGGGAGACCGCGCGGACGTCGGCCCTGGTGCGGGTCATCCGGACCCGGACCGACTGGACGCCGGACACCTCGACGGCCCGGTCGCGCAGCACCATCGCGGCCGCGGCCCGGTGCAGGCCCGCCCGGACGTCGGTGTGGGTGCGCCGCATCGGCAGGACGCCTCGCAGGCCGGGCGTGACGGCGAGGACGAGGAGCCAGGCGCCGAGGGCCACCGCGACGCCGGCGCCGACCAGGACCCAGGTGTCGTCGAGGGGACGGTCCGCGAGTTGCCCGGCCAGTGACTTCCGCCAGCTCATGGCCTGCCGGTGGGCTCGTACCGCGGTGATGTCGTAGAGGAACGCGCCCGCGACGAGAAGGAGCAGCAGGGCGACGACGGCTGCCGGAACGCGGCGCGCCGACCAGAAGCGGCCGTTCCTGTCCTTCCCGTCGCCGAGGACGGGCAGGGGGTCGTAGGCGGCGGTGGACGAGGACTGCCCCCTTCCCGCGGTGTCGGCCGGCACGTCGTCCGGTTTCTCCAGCACTGGCAGTCTTCGGGTGTTCCCGGAGCCGTCGAAGCCCTGGGGCTCGCTCATCGCGTCCTCCCCTGTGCCTTCCCTGGTGCCGCACCGTGCGGCGGTGCCAGGTGCAGCCGCTCGATCTCGACGGCGACCTCCGGCACGTCCATTCCCGCCAGTGCGTGTACCCGCGAAGCGACCCGATGACGCACTGTCGCGCACTGGCCACCGATATCCGAGGGGTACGGGAGTTCGAGGATCACGCGGACGCGGGCGCGATCGTGGTGGACGACGACCGTGGCGTGCGGGGGTACGGCGTCCGGGGGCAGCTCGGCCAGCGCCTCGCGGGCCGCCTGCGCGGCGATCTTCGCCACGACCCGGTCGGCGATCCGGGTGGCACCGCGTTCACCGGGCGGCACGGCCGGCATGGCCTTGCGGGGCATACGTGTGTCTGCCGGCCGCTCGTCACCGGACTGCTCCTCGGCCACGGGGCGTCACCGCCGCCGGTCGCCGCGGGTGCGGAAGAAGTCACCCAGATCCAGGTCACCCTCCAGAAACCGGCCGACGACGAAGCCGAGGGCGCCCAGGGCGGCCACCAGCAGAAACGCGCCGAAGCCACCGAAGTACCCGGCGAATCCCAGCGCCATTCCGGCGATCATGCCGATCACGGCGATGCTCATGCTGCCCTGCCTTCCCGGTGCTTTGCCGATGCCCCGAATCCGTCACTGCAGCCGGGGCTCGGGTTCTTCTTCCTCTTCTTCGGGCAGCTTGACGTCCGTCACCGCGATGTTGACCTCGACGACCTCCAGGCCGGTCATGCGTTCGACGGCCGCGATGACGTTCTCGCGCACGGCCCGGGCCACGTCGCCGATCGAGACGCCGTACTCGACGACGATCTCCAGGTCGAGAGCCGTCTGTACCTCTCCGACCTCGGCCTTCACCCCACGGCTGACGGACTTCGAGGAGCCGCCCGGTACCCGGTCGCGGACCACGCCGAAGGTCCGGGACAGACCGCTGCCCATCGCGTACACACCGAGCACGTCCCGGGCGGCGAGCCCGGCGATCTTCTCGACGACCCCGTCGGCGATCGTGGTGCGCCCCCGGTCGGCGGGTTCGCCACCGCCGCGCCTGGTGACGTTCGGTTTCCTGAGCTGGGCGGCCCGCGGGTCACCGCCCTGATCGCCTGGCTGCTCCGGCCCACTGGGCTGGGTCATGTCGGTCATCGCCGTACACCCCTTTCGGTCGTCCTCCACCACCCACAGTAGGCGGGGCCGCGCGGACCCGCGCCTGGGATGCGCCAGGCAGGGGACGCGTGAGGGGCCGCTGCCGGGTGGGCAGCGGCCCCTCACGCGCGTGTACGTGTACGAACTGTCAGTCGCCGACGCCGGCCAGGTCCCGCAGCCTGCGGGCCTGGGCGGCACGCTCGGCGGTGCGCTGTTCGTCGTACGTCCGGCCCTGGGCGCCGCGCAGCAGCGCCTTCGTCTCGACGAGGGCGTCCCGGGGCGCGGCGAGCAGCGCCGCGAGAAGCTCGCGTACGGCGTCGTCGAGCTGGTCGGCCGGTACGGCGATGTTGGCGAGGCCGGTGTTCACGGCCTCCTCGGCCTGAACGAAGCGGCCGGTCGCGCAGATCTCCAGCGCGCGGGCGTAACCGACCAGGCCGACGAGCGGATGGGTGCCCGTCAGGTCGGGGACGAGGCCGAGGCTGGTCTCGCGCATGGCGAACTGCACGTCGTCGGCGACGACGCGCAGGTCACAGGCGAGCGCGAGCTGGAAGCCCGCACCGACGGCATGTCCCTGTACTGCGGCGATGGACACGAGGTCGGTGCGCCGCCACCAGGTGAAACCCTCCTGGTACTCGGCGATGGTGCCGTCCAGCGTGGCGTCGTCACTGCGCGCCAGATCGATGAACGACGGCTCGCCGTCGAACCCCTCGGGCGTGAACGCCTGACGATCCAGTCCGGCGGAGAACGACTTGCCCTCGGCGCGCAGCACGACGACACGCACGGTGCCCGGCAGCAGCCGGCCCGCCTCGGCCAGTGCACGCCACAGAGCGGGGCTCTGCGCGTTGCGCTTGGCCGGGTTGGCCAGTGTCACCGTGGCGACCGCGTCGTCGACGGTGAGTCGTACGCCGTCCTTGTCGAGTACGGGAACTTCGGGACCTTGACCAACAACGTCCTGGTCGAACGAAGCCATGGGGCGCCTCCGATGAGTGCGGTCGGATCAGGTGACTGTCCCCTGCGGGACTACCTAAGTGACTGCACAGTAACCACCCAGCCGGTCAGCGGACCGACCGGGTGGTCACCATCGAAGCCGACGAGTCGACGGGGCTCAGGCCGAAGCGGCCTTCTTGCCCCTGGTCGCCCCGCCCCGTCCACGGAGCGTGACGCCCGACTCGCTGAGCATCCGGTGTACGAAGCCATACGAGCGACCGGTTTCTTCGGCCAGCGCTCGAATGCTCGCACCGGAGTCGTACTTCTTCTTCAGGTCTGCCGCGAGCTTGTCGCGCGCGGCGCCGGTTACCCGGCTGCCCTTCTTCAGAGTCTCGGCCACCCGTGCCTCCTCGTGGGAAGTGCGCTCTGGTCCTCTCATGATCACCCCTCAAGCGCGTCATGGCCACCCATTCGGCAAGGTCCGTGAGACAAGGTTTTGACGACAGGAGCGCATCCCCACAACCGGAATTCGGTATTCCGCACGTGCGTGTCCGTACGGCCGAACGAGTTGTTCCGTGAATTGCCTGGTCAGGAACGCGCAACGGCCGGGCCCTTGTCGATGAAGGGCCCGGCCGTGAAATGGATGTAGGACACACCTCGGTATGAGGAGATCTCACACAGATGATGGATCACGGATCGGCCGAATGATCCAGAAGAAGTGGATCAGCGATTCGATCACGTGCCCGTGACCCCGCCGAGCGGTCAGGCGAGGGCCACCAGATCCGCGTAGTCGGCTCCCCACAAGTCCTCGACGCCGTCCGGCAGCAGGATGATCCGCTCCGGCTGGAGCGCGTGGACGGCGCCCTCGTCGTGGGTGACGAGGACGACGGCACCCTTGTACGTGCGCAGCGCGCCGAGGATCTCCTCGCGGCTGGCCGGGTCGAGGTTGTTCGTCGGCTCGTCGAGGAGCAGCACGTTCGCGGAGGAGACCACGAGGGTCGCGAGCGCGAGGCGGGTCTTCTCACCGCCGGAGAGGACGCCGGCGGGCTTGTCGACGTCGTCGCCGGAGAACAGGAACGAGCCGAGCGTCTTGCGGACCTCGACCAGGTCCAGGTCGGGGTTGGCGGAGCGCATGTTCTCCAGGACCGAGCGCTCGGGGTCGAGGGTCTCGTGCTCCTGCGCGTAGTAGCCGAGCTTGAGTCCGTGGCCCTCGATGACCTCACCGGTGTCGGGCTTCTCGGCTCCGCCGAGCAGCCTCAGGAGGGTCGTCTTGCCCGCGCCGTTCAGGCCGAGGATGACGACGCGCGAGCCCTTGTCGATGGCCAGGTCGACGTCGGTGAAGATCTCCAGCGAGCCGTACGACTTCGACAGCCCCTCGGCCATCAGCGGGGTCTTGCCGCAGGGGGCGGGCTCCGGGAAGCGCAGCTTGGCGACCTTGTCGGAGACCCGCACCGCGTCGAGGCCGGCGAGCAGCCGGTCGGCGCGCTTGGCCATGTTCTGCGCGGCGACCGTCTTGGTGGCCTTGGCGCGCATCTTGTCGGCCTGCGCGTTCAGCGCGGCGGCCTTCTTCTCGGCGTTCTGGCGCTCGCGCTTGCGGCGCTTCTCGTCGGCCTCGCGCTGTTGCTGGTAGAGCTTCCAGCCCATGTTGTAGACGTCGATGTGGGCCCGGTTGGCGTCCAGGTAGAACACCTTGTTGACGACCGTCTCGACCAGGTCGACATCGTGGGAGATCACGATGAAGCCACCGCGGTAGGACTTCAGGTAGTCGCGCAGCCAGACGATCGAGTCGGCGTCGAGGTGGTTGGTCGGCTCGTCGAGCAGCAGGGTGTCCGCGTCCGAGAACAGGATGCGGGCCAGCTCGATACGGCGGCGCTGACCACCGGAGAGCGTGTGCAGGGGCTGACCGAGCACCCGGTCGGGCAGGTTGAGCGCGGCGGCGATGGTGGCGGCCTCGGCCTCGGCGGAGTAGCCGCCCTTGGTGAGGAACTCCGTCTCCTGGCGCTCGTACTGCCGCATGGCCTTCTCTCGGGTGGCGCCCGAGCCGTTGGCGATGCGCTGCTCGTTCTCGCGCATCTTGCGGATCAGGGCGTCCAGGCCGCGCGCTGAGAGGATGCGGTCGCTCGCCAGCACGTCGAGGTCGCCGGTGCGGGGGTCCTGGGGGAGGTAGCCGACCTCGCCGGAGCGGGCGATCTGGCCCGCCGCTGGGACGCCCTCGCCCGCGAGGACCTTGGTGAGGGTCGTCTTGCCGGCGCCGTTACGGCCGACCAGGCCGATGCGGTCGCCCTTGACGATACGGAAGGTGGCGGACTCGATGAGGACACGGGCGCCGGCGCGCAGCTCGATACCGGAGGCGGAGATCACGGACATGCTCCAGGGCGGGTTGTTGGCGGGGTGGGCGGCTGAGGACGTTCCCGCCGTCTAATGCGCGAGGAGAATGGCCATGGGCCAAGTCTAACGGGGTCGTGCAAGCACTTTCTCTGCGTGCGGGTGTTCGGGACGGGTCACCCGTTCGGCCCGCGGTCCGGCGCCGCAGCTCAGGTGGTGTATCGGCGTGCCGCCGGTCTGCCCGTCGACGCGGCTCGGCGGGGTGTTGTCAGTGGCCGGTGCAAGACTGGGCGCAGGCCGTTTTTCCGGCGGTTTTCCGGCAGCGGGACCCGAGGGAGTGATGGGCATGGCAGGCACGGGCGGCGGGCGTCCCAGCGTCTACCCGACACTGGTGTACGCGGACGCGAAGGCGGCGATCCGGCAGCTCACGGAGGCTTTCGGCTTCACCGAGGCGTCGGTGTACGAGGGGGAGGACGGCTCGGTGCTGCACGCCGAGCTGGTACAGGGCAACGGCGCGGTGATGCTCGGTTCGAAGGGCCGGGGCGGCGTCTTCGACACGGCGATGAAGGACGCGGGCCCGTGCGGGGTGTACGTCGTCGTGAACGATGTCGACGCACACCATCAGCAGGCCCTGGAGCACGGCGCGGAGATCCTGATGCCCCCGACGGACCAGGACTACGGCTCGCGCGACTACATGGCACGCGACATCGAGGGCAACATCTGGAGCTTCGGCACGTACGCGCCCGAGATACAGGCCTGACCGTCTCCTCCGTCCGCCCCGGGCAGGCCCTGGTCGCCTCCGGTCAGTTGCCTCCGGTGTGCACCTGGAAGGCGGCTCGGCGTACGGCCTTGGCGAGGGCCGGGTCGGGGTGGGCGGCGGCGAGGGCGACCAGGACCTGGACGGTGCGGGGGTGGCCCACCGCGCGGACCTCGTCGAGGAGCGCCGGGATGGTGGGCTGCACCGCGGACTCCAGGTGACGCACGAGCAGCGGCGCCTCGCCGTGGTCGGCGACGGCCGCGGCGGTGTCGACCCACATCCAGGTGGCCTCCTCGCGGGTGAGCACCTCGTGGGCGTCCTCCGGGTCGATCCCGTCGTGCTCGGCGAGCCACAGCAGGGCGTACGGCCGCAGCGGGGTCTTCTCCGTCACAGCGCGTACGTCGGGCTCGGCGGGGCCGCCGACCACGCGGAGCGCCTCGAAGGCGAGGCCGCGCAGCAGGGCGTCCTCGCCGCGGGCGGCGTCGAGGAGTTCGGCGACGGCGCTGCCGACGGGGCGGGCGGCGAGCCAGGCCCGGTACTCGGCGCGGGCCGCGTTGGGACGCAGCTGGGAGCAGCCGCGGAGCATGTCCTCGGCGTTCTGCTCGATGTTGCCGGCCGGACTCTGGGCGGCGACGCAGATCTGCTCCAGCTTGACCCACACCGCCCAGCTGCCGAGCGGGGTGAGCGTGGCGTGGCCGTCGCCGTAGGTGAGGGCGCCGACGGAGGCCAGGGCGTGCAGGGCCCAGTCGAGGAGGGGAGCGAGCGGGGTGTCTTCGACGGGGGTCACCTCCGGCTGCTGTGACACCGGCTCGGGCTGAGGCCCGTACGGGATCTCGCAGCGCTCGGTGCGCAGTTCCGTGACCCGCTGCTCCAGGAGGTCCAGGAGCTGCTCCATGGGGACCGGTCCTGCGGACAGCTGGAGGAAGGAGAGCACCTGGGGCATCGCGGAGACGACCTCGGCGACGGCGGCGGGCTCGTGGTCCGCGGCCTCCGGGTGGGCGATCGACCAGGCGTCGAAGAGGGCGACCCAGCCGCGCAGGACGGCGCTGTCGTCGCGGTTCCAGGCGCGCAGGCGCCAGCCGGGGCGTGCGATGTCGCCGTGCACCTCGACGAGGCCGGCGAGCCGGGCGGTGTCCCAGTCGTGGCGGACCTGATCCGCGGTCAGCCCCAGTTCGGCGGCTGCCCGTTCGGCGGTGGCGGCGGACAGGGTGCCCCTGCCGTCTGAGGACCCGCCGTCATGGCCGGGCCTGAGTGCGGGGTCGGCCCAGCGGGCGACACGGGCCGCGCCGGCGAGTCCGGAGCGGGCCATTCTGGCCAGTTCCGCCGGGGCGGGTGTGCCCTCGGGCGGACGGGGGGCGGGTCGGCGCGAGCGCCGCTGGTTCATCGCTCGTGGGGCGGCGGCCAGGGGTCGCGGGCGGACGAGTCGAAGCCTGGAGTCGCGCGGGATACGGGACGTCACGGGTGCAGTCTTCCGGTTGACGGTCCGAAAACCCAAACGGAATG
This sequence comes from Streptomyces sp. B21-083, assembly GCF_036898825.1. GTDB lineage: Bacteria > Actinomycetota > Actinomycetes > Streptomycetales > Streptomycetaceae > Streptomyces. The sequence goes on from NZ_JARUND010000002.1 coordinate 2,175,029, forward strand.
CCACGAGGGGCCCCGGGGCCGACTGAGGGAGGGGTTGCGGGCGGGGGTCCAGGGGGCTGTTCAAGCCAGTGGTCCAGCCTTAAACGGAAGGGGGTTCGGAGGGCCGCCGCCCATGGATGCGGGGTTGCGGACCAGGCGTTTCCCGGGGCGAGCGACGGACGTGACTGCCGGGGCGGAAGGGACGACTGGGAGGAGACGGGACGGCAGGAGCCAGCGGGGACGGACGGGGACAGGGGGACGGACGGGAGCACACGGGGGCTTGCGGAGACGGACGGCACCGCCGGGAACGGACAGGGTCACCGGGAGCGGGCAACCCGCCGGACCAACCAACCGCCGCGAGCACCCGGAACAGACGGACCGCCAGGAGCGGGCAACCGGCAGGACCACCCGGCCGGCGCGAGCACCCACCCGGTGGAAGCACCCGGAGCGGACGGAACACCGGGAGCGGGCAACCGGCCCGCAGCACCGGGAACGAACAGAACCCCCAGGAGCAGGCAACCCGCCAGAGCACCACCCGGGAGCACCCCACCGGCAAAAACACCCGCAACGGACGTACACCGGGAGCAGCCACCAGGCCGGAGTACCTGGAACGGACGGGGCAGGCGGAGGCACGCAACCGGCGGGCCAGGCGGCCGGGTTGGTGGGGCGGTTACATGAGGGGGGTCAGGAAGCGGCGCAGGGTTTCTTCGTAGGTTGCTGGGTTCGCGTTCCACATCGCGCCGTGTGGGGCGTCGGGGACCTGGTGGAGGGTGAGCAGGTCGGGGCGGCGGGCGGCGAGGCGGCGGGAGGGGCCCCAGGGGGCGATCGTGTCGGCGGGGCCGTGGAGGATCAGTGCCGGGACGGTGAGCCGGAAGGGGTCGGCGGCCTCGTCGATGCGGTCGCCGTGCAGGCCGGTGCGGCCCTGGGCGGCCCGTACCGCCAGCGGGAGCAGCGCGCCCGGCGTGCGGCGCGCCCTGGCGAGGGCGCGCAGGGTGGTCTCCCAGTTGAGCACCGGCGAGTCCAGGACCAGCCCGGAGACCCGCTCGCGCAGCGAGGAGTGGGCGGCGGCCCGCAGGGCCATGGTGGCGCCGGTGGACCAGCCGTAGAGGACGACGTGCTCGGCGCCGTTGCGCAGGGCGTGCCGGATGGCCGCGTCGAGGTCGCGCCACTCGGTGTCGCCGAGGTGGCCGAGGCCGTCCGAGGGCCGGGGCGCGCCGGGATCGCCCCGGTAGGCGATGTCGAGGACGGGGAAGCGCTGGCTGTGCAGGAAGGGCAGCACGTTCAGGGGGTGCTCGCGGGTGGTGCCGAGGCCGTGCACGGTGATCACCCAGGTGCTGCGGGCGCCGGGCACGAACCACGCGGGAAGGGCGCCGAGTTCGCCGGGGATCTCGACGTCGAGGTGGTCGAGCCCGAGAGCGGTGCCGGGGTCGCCGACGTACACGTTCGGGGTGAGCCAGACCTTGTCGCGGGGTTCCAGGGTGCCGTGGCTGACCCGTTCGAGGCGGCGTACGACGGTGTCGGCGGAGTGGGCCGCGTGGTTCAGGACGGGGCCGACGACGGCGTGGGTTCCGTCACCGGCGAGGCCGTAGGTGCCGGGGCGCTGGGAGGCCAGGGCGCGGGTGAGTACGACCCGGCCGGCGGCGGTGGAGTGCACGGTGAGCCGGGGTTCGGTGGGCAGGGGCCTGCCCGGTGGCGCCTTGAGGGCGGCGTCGCTGGCGTAACGGCCGGCGGCGACACTGGCGGCGCCTGCTGCCAGGGCTGCGGTGACGGCAGCGGCCGTCGCGGTGACTGGGCGCACGGACCCAGTGTCCTCGCCGAGCGCTCCGACGGCCAGCGGGAGGAGGCTGCGGGATAAGCGTCTCCCCCGCCGCACCCGTTTCCCGGCAGCCGTTGCCGTCGCCCCTTATCCGAGCCCCTCTCCCCTACCCCCGCTGCCCGTCCCCCCGCTGCCCGTACCCCTTGAGTCGCTCCGCCGCCTCTCCCACCTGGTCCTCCGAGAGGAGCGTCGGGGACAGTCCGGGTACGGACGACGCCGTCAGCCAGACGCGGCACATCCACTCCAGCTGGGCTGTGCGGTCGTACGCCTGGTCGAGGGTGGCGCCGTGGACGATCGTGCCGTGGTTCTGGAGGAGACAGGCGGCGCGGTCGGTCAGGGCCCTGAGCATGTTCCGGGCCAGCTCCTGGGTGCCGTAGGTCGCGTACGGGGCCACTCGGACGGGTCCGCCGAGATCGCCCGCCATGTAGTGGATCAGCGGCAGCTCTCGTACGAGTGTCGAGACTGCGGTCGCGTGGACCGCGTGGGTGTGGACGACGGCGCGGGCGCCGGTGGCACGGTAGACGGCGAGATGCATGGGCAGTTCGCTCGTCGGGGTCAGGGTGCCGAGGATCTGGCGGCCGGTCAGGTCGACGCCGACGATTCCCTCGGGGGTGAGCCGGTCGTACGGAACACCGGACGGGGTGACCAGGACGGTGTCCCCGACGCGCACGGAGACGTTGCCGGAGGTGCCGACCACCAGACCGTCGGCCACCGTGCGGCGGGCCGTCGCGACGAGCCCCGCCCAGGCGCGCGCCAACTCGTCCGGCCCGGCGGATCCCGGCACCGCACCCGCGCCCGCTCCCCGCGCCTCGTCCCGCACGTCACGTCCGTCCCGTCGCTGCTCAGCCATGCCCCGATCCTGCCAGGCACGGCCACGGAGGGGCGCCGCGAACAGCGGCGGCGTCCTGACTTCCAGGCACGCACTGTGGCCGGCCCGCCACAACGCGGTGGACGAGGGAGAGCCGCCGGTCCGGCGGCTGGAAATCCTGGACGTTCCGGCGGTACCGAAACAGCGGCTCGCCGCCGGGCGACCAGAACCCCTTCAACGGGTCATCGGCCCAGCTCAAACGGTTCGCGGAGGGGTAGCGGGCACGGGCACCGCCCGTCCGGCAGCCCCAGGGGAACGGCGCTCCGTTTCCGGCCACCCAGCATCCCCCACCAGTTCATCTTCCGTTCATCCAGGTTGCCTACGGTCCAAGAGCCAATACCGTACGGAAGAAATCTGGGTAAATGGAAAGCTTCTCGCTGATCCTCGCGATCGTGGTCGTCACCGCGCTTGCGTTCGATTTCACGAACGGTTTCCACGACACCGCCAACGCGATGGCCACCACCATCTCGACCGGTGCGCTCAAGCCCAAGGTCGCGGTCGCCATGTCGGCCGTGCTCAACCTCGTGGGCGCCTTCCTTTCCGTCGAGGTCGCCAACACGATCTCCAAGGGCCTCGTGGACGAGAGCGGTATCCGTCCCGAGGTGATCTTCGCGGCGCTGGTCGGCGCGATTCTCTGGAACCTGCTGACCTGGCTGGTCGGGCTTCCGTCCAGTTCCTCACACGCCCTCATGGGCGGCCTCATCGGCGCGACCATCGCCTCGGCGGGCACCGGCGCCGTCCACGGCGACGTGCTGGTGACGAAGGTGCTGATCCCGGCGATCGCCGCCCCGCTGGTGGCGGGCGTCGCGGCCATGCTGGCAACGCGGCTTTCGTACACGCTCGGTGCCAAGCGGGCCGAGGGCAGGGCGGCCGAGAAGGGCTTCCGGGCCGGCCAGATCGCCTCCGCGGGCCTGGTCTCCCTGGCCCACGGCACGAACGACGCGCAGAAGACCATGGGCATCATCACCCTCGCCCTGGTCGCCGGCGGCGCTGTCGCTCCCGACTCCGATCCCCCGGTGTGGGTCATCCTCTCCGCGGGCATGGCCATCGCGCTCGGCACCTACCTGGGCGGCTGGCGCATCATCCGTACGATGGGCAAGGGTCTGACCGACCTTCAGCCCCAGCAGGGCTTCGCCGCCCAGACCAGCGCGGCGACGGTCATCCTGGCCTCCTCCCACCTCGGTTTCTCCCTCTCCACCACGCACTCGGTGTCCGGCTCGGTGATGGGTGCGGGCCTCGGCCGCAAGGGCGGCGTCGTCCGCTGGTCGACGGCGACCCGGATGTTCGTGGCATGGGGACTGACACTGCCCGCCGCGGCCCTTGTGGGCGCGCTGGCGGAGTACGTCACCGGTTTCGGCAACTGGGGCACGGCTCTGGTGGCCCTCTTCCTCATCGCGTCGAGCACGGCGATCTGGCTCGTGTCGCGCCGCGAGGTCATCGACCACACCAACGTCAACCACGTCGAGGGCGAGACCGTGGAAAACACGGCGGACGCCGAGCCACCCGGCGTCGTCACGACGGCCATCGCCGCCGTGACCCCGCCTCCGGCAGGCACTGTCGTCGACGACCTGACGGCCACCATCCCGGCCCCGGCCGAGGTCGCGGTCCAGCCGTCGGCCACGGCCCTCTGAGTCCTGGTCCGAGCCAGCGTCCTGGTCCGAGTAAGAAGGAAGCAACATGAAGATCGACTGGGCAGCCCTCGGCTCCGTCTTCGGCGTCAGTCTCGTCATCACCGTGGCCATGGTGGGCGTGTTCACCCTGGGCATCATCGGACTCTCCCACCGCGAACGGGCGGTCGCGCAGGGCGAGTCGGCGGGGCTGGCGGTCACCGGCGCGTACGCGTGCTTCGCCGCCTGTGCGGCAGTGGTGGCGTACGGCATCTATCTGATCGTGGCCTGAGAGCCGCGTACGTCCTCCTCGCCCGCCGTGTCCGTGGCCGCCTCACCGGTGGTCAGGGGCGCGGCGGGCGTTTTTCGTCGCCCCGATCCGGTCGTGGTGTGGGGCTCAGCACAGTCCTCCTTTCCAGGTCAACGGCAAGTTGACGGGTGTTCGGGGCCCGTGGTGGACTGCCGGAGCCATGTACGGCAGCAGAAGAGGAAGCCGGTGTGAATCCGGCGCGGTCCCGCCACTGTCACCGGGGTAGGTAACCCCGGGAGCCAGGAACTCTTGCCGCCGGTCTCGTCGAACCAGGGCGTGGACACCCTGAGTGAGGACATATCGCCATGCTCGGCTGCCGTTCGAGGTACAGCACCGGATCGCTGCCCGATCCCACGGCCGGCTGAGCCGATGCGTGCCGATCGCGTTTTCGCGTACGGCGCCACCGCCGGACTCCTCGCTGATCTGATCCTGGGCGACCCTCGCCGCGGGCATCCGGTCGCCGCGTTCGGGCGGGCCGCCGGCGCCGTCGAACGGCTGCTGTGGCGGGACCACCGCGGGTGGGGCGCGCTGCACACCGCCGTGTGTGTGGGAGGCGCCGTCTCCCTTGCCACGGCGGCCGGTTGCCTCGTACGTCCGTCCCGTACCGCCTCCGTCGCGCTCACCGCCGCCGCAACCTGGGCCGTCGTCGGCGGCACCTCCCTCGGCCGAGAGGCGCGCACCGTCGGCCGGTCGCTGGAGGCCGGGGACATCGAGGGTGCGCGGGAGCGGCTGCCCCATCTGTGCGGACGAGATCCGCAGGCGCTCGACTCCGCCGGGATCGCCCGGGCGGTCGTCGAGTCCGTAGCCGAGAACACCTCCGACGCCGTGGTGGGCGCGCTGGTCTGGGGCGCCGTGGGTGGCGTGCCCGGGCTGGTCGGGTTCCGGGCCGTCAACACCCTTGACGCGATGGTGGGTCACCGGTCGGACCGCTACCGGCGGTACGGGTGGGCCTCCGCCCGGCTGGACGACGTGGCGGGGTGGCCGGGGGCGCGGCTCACCGCCGCACTGGCCACACTCGCCGGTGGCGATCCCCGCGGGGCCGTACGGGCCTGGCGGGACGACGCGGGCAAGCATCCGAGTCCCAACGCCGGGCCCGTGGAGGCTTCTTTCGCGGGCGCCCTGGGGGTGCGACTCGGCGGGACCCTGTCCTACGGCGGACGGGTCGAGCACCGGCCGGTGCTGAACCAGGAGGGGCGTTCCGTGGAGGTTCACGACATCGAGCGGGCCGTACGGCTGTCACGTCGCGTCGGTCTGCTCGCGCTCGGCGTCAGTGTCGCCGCGCGGGCCCTGGTGAAAGGGCGCACCTCATGACGCACCTCATGGGTGGCGGGGCCCTCGGTGGTGGGCTGCTCGTCGCGGGGACCACCTCCGACGCAGGCAAGAGTGTCGTCACCGCCGGGATCTGCCGGTGGCTGGTGCGGCAGGGGGTCAAGGTCGCTCCGTTCAAGGCGCAGAACATGTCCCTCAACTCCTTTGTCACGCGGGAGGGCGCCGAGATCGGGCGGGCGCAGGCCATGCAGGCGCAGGCGTGCCGGATCGAGCCGACGGCGCTCATGAACCCCGTACTGCTGAAGCCGGGCGGCGATCAGAGCAGTCAGGTCGTGCTCATGGGGAAGCCCGTGGGGGAGATGAGCGCCCGGGGCTATCACGGGGGGCGACAGCAGCGACTTCTCGGGACCGTGCTGGAGTGCCTGGCCGAACTGCGGGGCACGTATGACGCGGTGATCTGTGAGGGGGCCGGGAGCCCGGCTGAGATCAACCTCAGGCGGACCGACATCGTCAACATGGGAATCGCGCGCAACGCCCGGCTCCCGGTGCTCGTCGTCGGCGACATCGACCGTGGCGGGGTCTTCGCCTCCTTCTTCGGAACGGTCGCCCTGCTGTCTCCCGAGGACCAGGCGCTCGTCGCCGGGTTCCTCGTGAACAAGTTCCGGGGGGACGTGTCGCTGCTGGAACCCGGGCTCGACATGCTCCTCGGGCTCACCGGACGGCCGACCTACGGTGTGCTGCCCTTCCGGCACGGGCTCGGTATCGACGAGGAGGACGGGCTGCGGGTCTCGCTGCGGGGGACCGTGCGGGAGTCGAACGTCTCGCCGCCCGTCGGGGAGGACGTGCTGCGGGTCGCCGTCTGCGCCGTCCCCCTGATGTCCAACTTCACCGACGTCGACGCGCTCGCCGCCGAACCGGGCGTCGTGGTGCGGTTCGTGGACCGGCCGGAGGAACTGGCCGACGCCGACCTCGTCGTCGTTCCGGGGACGCGCGGGACGGTGAAGGCGCTGGCGTGGCTGCGGGAGCGTGGGCTCGCCGACGCCATCAACCGCCGTGCCGCCGAGGGGCGGCCCGTGCTCGGTATCTGCGGCGGCTTCCAGATCCTCGGCGAGCACATCGAGGACGAAGTCGAGAGCCGGCAAGGCCATGTCACAGGGCTCGGCATCCTTCCCGTAAGGGTGCGGTTCGCCCGCGAGAAGACCCTCACCCGGCCCGTCGGCACCGCCCTCGGCGAACATGTCGAGGGGTACGAGATCCATCACGGCGTCGCCGAAGTCACCGGCGGGGAACCCTTCTTGGACGGGTGCCGGGTCGGCGGCGTCTGGGGTACGCACTGGCACGGCTCGCTCGAATCCGACGGGTTCCGGCGGGCGTTCCTGCGCGAGGTGGCCGCCGCCGCGGGCCGCCGCTTCGTGCCGGCCGCCGACACCTCCTTCGCCGGGTTGCGCGAGGAACAGCTCGACCTGCTCGGCGATCTCGTCGAACAGCACGCGGACACCGACGCGCTCTGGCGACTCATCGAGTCGGGCGCGCCGCAAGGACTGCCCTTCATTCCACCGGGAGCACCCGCATGAGCACAGTGTTGTTGTTGTCGACCGCCGACACGGACCTGCTGGCGGCCCGGGCCGCCTCCGGTGTCTCGTACCGGATCGGCAATCCGACCCGGGTGGATGTCGCGGAGGAGCTGCCCGCGCTCGTCGAGGGCGCGGACATCGCCGTCGTACGGCTGCTGGGCGGCAAACGGGCCTGGGAGGACGGGCTCGCCCATCTCAAGTCGTCCGGTGTGCCGACCGTGCTGCTCGGCGGTGAGGCCGTGCCCGACGCCGAGTTGATGGCCGAGTCGTCGGTGCCCGCCGGTGTGGTCGCGGAGGCGCTGCGCTATCTGGTCGAGGGCGGGCCCGCCAACCTCGTGGAGATGGCACGGTTCCTTTCCGACACCGTGCTGCTGACCGGTGAGGGGTTCGTCGAGCCGCAGAAGATGCCCGAGTTCGGGACGCACGGTTCGTACGTGCGGGAGAGCGGCCGGCCGACCATCGGGGTGCTCTTCTACCGGGCCCACGAGCTCAGCGGCAACACCGGGTTCGTCGACACGCTGTGCGAGGCGATCGAGGCGCGGGGTGCCAACGCCCTTCCCGTGTACTGCGGTTCGCTGCGCGGAGCCGACGCGGGACTGTACGAGCTGCTCGCCGGCGCGGACGCCCTGATCGCCACCGTCCTCGCCGCCGGCGGTACGCATGCCTCGGAGGCGTCGGCCGGGGGTGACGAGGAGGCCTGGGACATCGGGGCGCTCGCCGACCTGAACGTGCCGGTGCTGCAAGGGCTTTGCCTCACGTCGTCGAGGAGTACGTGGGACGGGTCCGACGCCGCCCTCTCCCCCATGGACGCGGCGATGCAGGTCGCGATCCCCGAGTTCGACGGCCGGCTGATCACCGTGCCGTTCTCCTTCAAGGAGGACGGCCCAGGCGGCGTTCCGGTGTACGTCGCCGACCCCGAGCGGGCCGCCCGCGTGGCCGGAATCGCCGTACGGCACGCCCGGTTGAAGTACAAGCCGAACGCCGAGAAGAAGCTCGCGCTCGTCTTCACCGCCTACCCGACCAAGCACTCGCGCGTCGGCAACGCGGTGGGCCTCGACACGCCCGCGTCGGCGGTACGGGTGCTGGACGCGCTGCGCGCCGCCGGGTACTCGCTCACCGAATACCCGGACAACGGGGACGAGTTGATCCACCGGCTCATCGCGGCCGGCGGTCACGACGTCGAGTGGCTGACCGAGGACCAGTTGGCCGCCGCGCCCGCGCGGGTGCCGCTGGCCGACTATCGGGCGTGGTTCGACACGCTGGACGGTGAGTTGCGGGACGGGATGCTGGAGACGTGGGGCGAGCCTCCGGGCTCCCTGTACGTCGACGGGGACGACATCGTCCTGGCCTCCCTCCAGTTCGGGAACGTCGTCGTGATGATCCAGCCGCCGCGCGGCTTCGGCGAGAACCCGATCGCGATCTACCACGACCCCGACATGCCGCCCTCCCACCACTACATGGCGGCCTACAGGTGGCTGGAGAATTCTTTTGGCGCGGACGCGGTCGTCCACATGGGCAAGCACGGCACCATGGAATGGCTGCCCGGCAAGGGACTCGGGCTGAGCAGCGGGTGCGGGCCGGACGCCGTGCTCGGTGAACTCCCCCTCGTCTACCCCTTCATCGTCAACGACCCGGGCGAGGGCACCCAGGCCAAGCGGCGCGGGCACGCGACGGTCGTCGACCACCTCGTGCCGCCGATGGCGCGCGCGGACACGTACGGCGACCTGGCGAAGCTGGAGCAGCTCCTCGACGAGTACGCGCTCGTCTCCGACCTGGACCCGACGAAGGCGCCGGCGGTGCGCGCGCAGATCTGGACGCTGGTCAAGGCGGCCGAGCTGCATCACGACCTGCATGTGGACGACCAGCCGGACGACGACGCTTTCGACTCGTTCGTCATGCACATCGACGGCTATCTGTGCGAGATCAAGGACGTGCAGATCCGCGACGGGCTGCACATCCTCGGCGGCGGCCCGGAGGCCGAACCCCGCGTGAACCTCGTCCTGGCGGTGCTGCGCGCCTCGCAGGTGTGGGGTGGCACAGCGAACGCGCTGCCGGGTCTGCGGGCCTGTCTGGCCGAGCACTTCGGGCTGGTCGAGAAGGCGTTGCTGGCCGAGCCGGGGGCTCCGGTGAAGCTGCCGGTCGAGCTGACGGATCTCGTCGAGGGGCCGTCGCGTTCGGCCGCCGACGCGATCGATCTGCTGGAGCAGCTGTGCCGGCGGCTCGCGGAGGGCTTGGAGGAGCGGGCGTGGGAGGCCGCGACGGTTCCCGCGCTCGTACGGGACGTGCTGGGTGTCGAACTGCCGGACGCCGTCGCGGTGTTGGAGTTCGCCTGCCGCGAGGTGGTGCCCCGGCTGGCCCGTACGACGGACGAGATCACCCACATCCTCAAGGCACTTGACGGCGGCTACGTCCCGGCGGGGCCCTCGGGATCACCCACGCGCGGACTGGTGAACGTCCTGCCGACCGGCCGCAACTTCTACTCCGTCGACCCCAAGGCCATTCCGTCCAGGCTGAGTTGGGAGGTCGGACAGGCGCTCGCCGACTCGCTCGTGCAGCGGTATCTGGCCGACAACGGCGAGTATCCGACGTCCGTCGGCCTGACGGTCTGGGGTACGTCGGCCATGCGGACGCAGGGCGACGACATCGCCGAGATCCTGGCGCTGCTGGGCTGCCGTCCGGTGTGGGACGACGCGTCGCGGCGGGTGACCGGGTTCGAGGTGGTGCCGGTGGCCGAGCTGGGGCGGCCCCGGATCGATGTCACGGTCCGTATCTCCGGGTTCTTCCGGGACGCGTTCCCGCACGTGGTCGGGCTGATCGACGACGCGGTGCGGGCGGTCGCGGAACTGGACGAACCGGCCGAGTCCAACTTCGTACGGGCCCACGTGGACGCCGACGCGGCGGACCACGGGGACCGGCGGCGGGCGACGGCCCGTATCTTCGGCTCGAAGCCGGGGGCTTACGGGGCCGGCCTGCTGCCGTTGATCGACGCACGCAACTGGCGGTCCGACGCCGACCTGGCCGAGGTGTACGCGGTGTGGGGCGGTTACGCGTACGGGCGCGGGCTGGACGGGCGAGCGGCCCGGGGGGACATGGAGACGGCGTTCCGGCGGATCGCGGTGGCGGCCAAGAACGTCGACACGAGAGAGCATGACCTCGTCGACGCCGACGACTACTTCCAGTACCACGGCGGCATGGTCGCGATGGTGCGGCATCTGACAGGGGCGAGCCCTGAGGCGTACGTCGGTGACTCCGCGACCCCCGACCAGGTGAAGACCCGGACGCTGGGCGAGGAGACGCACCGCGTGTTCCGGGCTCGGGTGGTCAACCCGCGCTGGATGGCGGCGATGCGGCGACACGGGTACAAGGGTGCGTTCGAGATGGCCGCGACCGTGGACTACCTGTTCGGGTACGACGCGACGGCGGGCGTGGTCGACGACTGGATGTACGAGAAGTTGTCGGCCGAGTACGTCTTCGACGCCGAGAACCGGGACTTCATGAAGACGTCCAACCCCTGGGCGTTGCGCGGGATCACGGAGCGGCTCCTTGAGGCCGCCGACCGTGGGTTGTGGGCCGAGCCCGACGCCGACACGATCGAGCGGCTGCGCGCGACCTATCTGGAGCTCGAAGGCGACCTGGAGGGCGACGACAAGTGAGTACCCCCTTTCCGTTCACGGCCGTCGTCGGCCAGGACGATCTGCGGCTCGCGCTGCTGCTGAACGCGGTCTCCCCGGCGGTGGGCGGCGTCCTCGTGCGCGGCGAGAAGGGCACCGCCAAGTCCACCGCCGTGCGTGCCCTTTCGGTGCTGTTGCCCGGGGTCGACGTCGTCGCCGGGTGTCGGTTCTCGTGTGATCCGGGGGCGCCCGATCCGGTCTGCCCGGACGGGCCGCACGAGGGCGGGGCCTACGAGTCCCGGGCTGCCCGGATGGTCGAACTGCCCGTCGGTGCCTCCGAGGACCGGCTCGTCGGGGCCCTCGACATCGAGCGGGCGCTCTCGGAGGGCGTGAAGTCCTTCGAGCCCGGGCTGCTCGCCGACGCGCATCGCGGGATCCTGTACGTCGACGAAGTCAACTTGTTGCACGACCACTTGGTCGACCTCTTGCTGGACGCCGCCGCGATGGGCGCCTCCTACGTCGAACGCGAGGGTGTCTCCGTACGGCATGCGGCGAAGTTCCTGCTCGTCGGGACCATGAACCCGGAGGAGGGTGAGCTGCGACCCCAACTCCTCGACCGGTTCGGGCTGACCGTCGAGGTCGCGGCCTCGCGGGAGCCCGATCAGCGGGTGGAGGTCGTGCGGCGGCGGCTGGCGTACGACGACGATCCCGCCGGGTTCGCCGCTCGGTGGGCCGACGAGGAGACCGCCGTACGAGCCCGGATCGTCGCCGCGCGGGAGTTGTTGCCGTCGGTGCGGCTGGGCGACGGGGCGCTCAGGCAGATCGCCGCGACCTGTGCCGCCTTCGAGGTGGACGGGATGCGCGCCGACATCGTGATGGCGCGGACGGCTGTCGCGCTGGCCGCCTGGGCCGGGCGTACCGACGTGCTCGCGGAGGATGTTCGACAGGCCGCGCTGCTCGCTCTGCCTCATCGACGGCGGCGAAATCCCTTTGACGCGCCCGGGCTTGACGAGAACAAGCTCGACGAGACGTTGGAGGAGTTCGGCGGGCAGGGGTCGGGGGAAGGCGAGGGTGACGACGAGGATCCTGATCCTGATCCCGGGTCGGACGGGCCCGGAGGTGGCGGTGGCCAGGCCCCTGAGTCCGACGGGCCTCAGGGGGATGACGCCGGCGCGCGGCCCGAGGCCGGGGAGGGCGGGGAGCCGCAGCCGTCGGGGCCCGGTTCCGGCGAGCAGCAGCCCGTACGGGCGGCCGAGCCCTTCCGTACCAAGGTGCTGAGTGTGCCCGGTGTGGGCGAGGGCGCTGCCGGGCGGCGTTCGCGGGCGCGTACCGAGCGGGGGCGGACCACGGGGTCCCGACGGCCTCAAGGGGCGCTCACCAAGCTGCACTTGGCGGCCACCGTGCAGGCCGCCGCGCCGCATCAGCGGGCGCGGGGGCGGGTCGGGCGCGGTCTGGTCGTGCGGCGGGACGATCTGCGGCAGGCCACCCGGGAGGGGCGCGAGGGGAATCTGGTCCTGTTCGTCGTCGATGCCTCCGGGTCGATGGCGGCCCGGCAGCGGATGAGTGCTGTCAAAGGGGCTGTGCTGTCGTTGTTGCTCGACGCGTATCAGCGGCGGGACAAGGTGGGGCTCGTGACGTTTCGCGGGGCGGGTGCCGAGGTCGCGTTGCCGCCCACCTCGTCCGTCGACGCTGCCGCGGCTCGGCTGGAGTCGTTGCCCACCGGTGGGCGGACGCCGCTCGGGGCCGGGCTGCTCAAGGCGCATGACGTGCTGCGGGTCGAGCGGCTCCGGGATCCGGCGCGGCGGGCGCTCGTCGTGGTCGTGACGGACGGGCGGGCCACCGGAGGACCCGAGCCGGTCGCGCTCGGGGCACGGGCGGCCCGGTTGTTCGCGGCCGAGGGGATCGCCTCGGTCGTCGTCGACTGTGAGTCGGGGGTCGTGCGGCTCGGGTTGGCCGCTCAGCTCGCCGGCGACCTGGCGGGTACCGCCGTGACGCTGGATGAGCTGCGGGCCGACTCGATCGCCGGGTTGGTCAGGGACGTACAGGGCGACAGGTACAGCAACAGGAGGGCCGCGTAATGCCTCAGGGACAGCCGAGTGTCGTACCGGAGGACGGTCTGACGACCAGGCAGCGGCGTAATCGGCCGCTGGTCGTCGTCCATACCGGGGTCGGGAAGGGCAAGTCGACCGCTGCTTTCGGGCTTGCTCTGCGGGCTTGGAACCAGGGGTGGCCCATCGGGGTGTTCCAGTTCGTCAAGTCGGCGAAGTGGAAGGTGGGGGAAGAGAACGCGCTTCGGGTGCTGGGGGCCAGCGGGGAGGGCGGCTCCGTCGACTGGCACAAGATGGGCGAGGGCTGGTCGTGGGTGCAGCGTGACGCGCAGCTCGACAACGAGGAGAAGGCCCGGGAGGGCTGGGAGCAGGTCAAGCGGGACCTCGCCGCCGAGACGTACAAGCTGTACGTGCTGGACGAGTTCGCCTATCCCATGCACTGGGGGTGGGTCGATGTCGACGAGGTGGTCTCCGTGCTGCGGGACCGGCCGGGGACCCAGCATGTGGTGATCACCGGGCGGAACGCGCCGGAGAAGCTGGTCGAGTTCGCGGATCTGGTGACCGACATGTCGAAGGTCAAGCATCCGATGGACACCGGGCAGAAGGGGCAGCGAGGGATCGAGTGGTGACTACGCCGTGCTGACTTCATCACCCTCGCCCTCGGCCTCCGTGCCGCGGCTGGTCATCGCCGCGCCCTCCTCCGGCAGCGGCAAGACCACTGTCGCCACGGGGTTGATGGCCGCGTTCGCCTCGCGGGGGCTCGCCGTGTCTCCGCACAAGGTCGGGCCGGACTACATCGACCCCGGGTATCACGCGCTCGCCACCGGGCGGGTGGGGCGGAATCTCGACGCGTACATGTGCGGGCCCGAGTTGGTCGGGCCGCTGTTCCTGCACGGGGCGCGCGGGTGCGACATCGCCGTGGTCGAGGGTGTGATGGGGCTGTACGACGGGGCCGCGGGCGAGGGGGAACTCGCGTCCACGGCTCAGGTGGCCAAGTTGCTGCGGGCGCCGGTGGTGCTCGTTGTGGACGCCTCTTCGCAGTCCCGTTCCGTCGCGGCCCTCGTGCACGGGTTCGTGTCGTGGGATCCGGAGGTGCGGGTCGGGGGCGTGATTCTCAACAAGGTCGCCTCGGACCGGCATGAGGAGATGCTGCGGGAGGCGTTGGAGTCGGTGGGGGTGCCTGTGCTGGGGGTGCTTCGGAGGGTTCCGCAGGTGGATGTGCCTTCTCGGCATCTGGGGTTGGTGCCTGTTGCCGAGCGGCGGGGGGAGGCGGTGGCCGCTGTCGCGGCTATGGCCGCGCAGGTTTTGGACGGGTGTGATCTCGACGCGTTGATGGGGGTGGCTCGGGGGGCGGGGGCGTTGTCGTGTGCGGGGTGGGATGCGGGTGAGGTCCTGGATTCCTCGTCCCCGCCGCCCCTACCCGTCCCATCCCGTTCCTGGGGGCTGCGCCCCCAGACCCCCGCTCCGGCCCTGAACGGGCCTTGTCCTCAAGCGCCGGACGGGCTGGAGGTGCCGGGCGGCGCCTCAAAAGTTATCGTCGCTCTTGCCGGCGGAGCCGCCTTCACCTTTTCCTATGCCGAGCATGTCGAGTTGTTGCGGGCCGCCGGGGCCGAGGTCGTCGTGTTCGATCCGCTTCGGGATGAACGGCTTCCCGAGGGGACACGGGGGATGGTCGTCGGGGGTGGGTTTCCCGAGGTGTTCGGCGGTGAGTTGTCCGCCAATGAGCCGCTGCGCAAGTCCGTCGCCGCCCTCGCCGAGAGCGGTGCGCCCGTTGCCGCCGAGTGTGCCGGGCTGCTGTATCTGTGCCGGGAGTTGGACGGGCTGCCCATGTGCGGGGTGCTCGACGCCACCGCCCGGATGAGTGACCGGCTCACCCTCGGCTATCGGGATGCCGTGGCTGTGAGTGACAGTTCGCTCGCGGTGGCCGGGACCCGGATGCGGGGGCACGAGTTCCATCGGACCGTCGTCGAGCCCGGCGCGGGTCCCGCTCCCGCCTGGGGTGTGCGGGGTGCGGAGCGGCGGGTCGAAGGATTTGTACAGCGCGGTGTGCACGCGAGCTATCTGCACACGCACTGGGCGTCGGCGCCCGGTGTCGCCCGTCGGTTCGTGGAGAGGTGCCTGACGTCATGAGCAGCATCAGCAGGCTTATCGGTGTGGGGGTCGGGCCCGGCGATCCCGAACTCGTGACCGTCAAGGGCGTCAACGCGCTGCGCGCCGCCGATGTGATCGTCGTACCCGTGATGGACACCCTTGAGCGGGGGCGTGCCGAGGCCACCGTGCTGCACTACGTGCCCGCCGAGAAGATCGTCCGGGTGGTCTTCGCGCTCAACGAGCGGTCCGACCGCGGTCGGCGCGAGGCCGCCTGGGATGCCGCCGGTGCCCGGGTCGCCGAGTTGCTCGGCGCGCACACGGTCGTCGCCTTCGCGACCATCGGTGATCCCAACGTGTACTCGACGTTCACCTATCTCGCCCACACGATCAGCGAGTTGGTGCCGTCGGTCGTCGTGGAGACCGTGCCCGGTATCACCGCGATGCAGGATCTGGCGGCGCGGTCGGGGGCCGTGCTCACCGAGGGGACCGAGCCGCTGACGCTCGTGCCCGTGACAGCCGGGGCCGCTGTGCTCAAGGAGGCGCTGAGCGGGCCGGGCACCGTCGTGGCGTACAAGTTCGGGCGGCAGTCGCGGGAGGTCGCCGAGGCGTTGCGGGAGAGCGGGCGGATCGGTGACGCGGTGTGGGGGTCGGCCCTGGGGCTGGAGGACGAGTCCATCCGGCCCGCCGCCGAACTCGACGGTGCGCCGCTCCCGTACCTCTCCACCCTCATCGCGCCCGCGCCACGCGACGGCGGGCGGGGCGGCAAGTTGTGAGCCACCGCCTCGACGGCACGCGCTCGGGCTCAGCCCGACAGGCCCACCACCAGCCAGATGAACGCCACGCCCGCGATCGTGCACAGCACCGTCGAGTGGGTGGGATGGTCGTGGTGTGCCTCGGGGAGGATCTCGGCGGCGGCGAGGTAGAGCAGTACGCCGCCGAAGAGGCCGAGATAGCCGCCGAGCGCCCGTTCGGGGATCGTGAAGAAGAGGGTGGAGGTCGCACCCGCGACCGGTGCCGCCGCGTCGGCGAACAGCATGGCCAGGGCCTTGCGGCGGGCGTTTCCGTACAGGCTCGTGATCGTGTACGTGTTGAAGCCGTCGGCGAAGTCGTGCGCGATCACGGCGAGCGCGACCGTGAGGCCCATCCCGCCGCCCACCTGGAAGGCCGCGCCGATCGCGACGCCGTCCATCGCGCTGTGGCCGACCATCGCCGCGGCGGCCGTCAGCCCGACCTGGGGCGCCCGGCCGTCGTTCGTCCCGTGCTCCCCGGTCCCCGTGGCGGCGCCGTGGGCGGCCTGTCGTACGGCGAGCAGTCGTTCCACCAGATGGGCCAGCAGAAAGCCGGTGACGAACAGCAGCAGCGCCGCCGGTACACCGAACACCTCCTCGCCCGCCGCATGCAGCGCCTCCGGCAGCAGGTCGAGGCCGACCACGCCCAGCATCAGACCGCCGGCCAGGCCCAGGACGAGATGGCGGCGGTCGGTCACACGCAGTGCCGTCCAGCCGCCGGCCAGCGTCATCAGGAACGCGCCGAGCGCGACGAAGACCGCCATGTGCCCTTGCTATCCGATCGACCCGCCTTCGCGCACCTCCACACCCACCCGCATATTTACTGACATTTTCGATATTCCGTACGAGAGGATCACGCCCCATGGCTCCCACGGCCGACGTTTCCACTGGCGCTCCCACCGGCAAGGTGACGTTCGTCGGTGCCGGCCCCGGCGCCGCCGATCTGCTGACGTTCCGCGCGGCCCGCGCCATCGCCGAGGCGGACATCGTGATCTGGGCGGCCAGCCTCGTACAGGAGGCAGTTCTCGAACATGCGCGCGAAGGGGCGGAGATCCTCGACTCGGCGGCCATGTCGCTGGAGGACGTCGTCGCCGTGTACGAGCGTGCCGTGCGCGAGGGCCTGCGCGTGGCCCGTATCCACTCCGGCGATCCCGCGCTCTGGGGCGGCACCCAGGAACAGGTCGACCGGTGTGCCGAGATCGGGATCGAGACCGAGATCGTCCCCGGGGTCTCCTCGTTCTCCGCGGTCGCCGCTCTCGCCCAGCGCGAGCTGACCATCCCCGAGGTCGCGCAGTCCGTGATCCTGACCCGGCTGGGCGGCGGCAAGACGCCGATGCCGCCGGGTGAGGAGGTGCGGGAGTTCGCCCGGCACGGGACCACCATGGCGATCTTCCTGTCAGCCGCCCGTAGCGGACAGCTCGTACGGGAGCTGCTGGAGGGCGGTTACCCGACGTCGACCCCGGTCGTCATCGCCTATCAGGCGACCTGGCCCGAAGAGCTGGTCGTGCGGTGCACGATCGAGACGCTGGAGGAGACGGTCAAGGAACACAAGCTGTGGAAGCACACCTTGTTCCTCGTCGGCCCGGCCCTCGACGCCAGCGGTACCCGCTCGCACCTCTACCACCCCGGCCACTTCCACGGCTTCCGCAAGGCGGACCCGGAGGCCCGCCGGGCGCTGCGCGAGCGCGGGGCGAGTACGTGATCACCGTCATCGGTACGGGAACGGGGGCGCCGCTTCCGCCGGACGCCACGGCCGCCGTCGCCGGGGCCGCGCTGGTCGTGGGCGGCCGGCGGCATCTGGCCGCGGTGTCCGCCGAGGTGGCGGAGGGTGCCGAGCAGGTCGTCCTCGGGGCGCTGGCTCCCGCGCTCGACACCATCGAGGAGTACGTCGGGAGGGAGCGGCCCGTTGTCGTGCTCGCCTCCGGTGATCCCGGGTTCTTCGGGATCGTGCGGGCGCTGGCCGAACGGTTCGGGGCCGGGCTGCTCGATGTCCGGCCGGGGGTGTCCTCCGTCGCGGCCGCGTTCGCCCGGGTGGGGCTGACCTGGGACGACGCCGTGGTCGTCAGCGCGCACGGGCGGGCGCTGCGTACGGCGGTGAACGTGTGCCGGGCGCGGCCGAAGGTGGCTGTGCTGACCGGGCCCGGCGCCGGTCCCGCCGAACTGGGCGCGGCACTGACCGGCGGTCCGGGCGATGGTTCTGGCGTTGGTCCGGGGGCGCGTGTTCTGGTCGTCGCCTCGGCGCTGGGTGATCCGGAACTCGAACGCGTCGAGCGGGTCACCCCTGCCGAGGCGGCGGCGCGGAGCTGGGGTGACGCGGTCAGCGTGGTGCTGTGCCTGGACGAGTCGCGGGCTCTCGCCCCCGCCCCTGTCACGGTCGCCGGGGAGTTCGTCGGGCCCGCCCGATGGGCCCTGGATGAACGGGAGTTCACCCATCGTGACTCGATGATCACCAAGTTCGAGGTACGCGCCCTGGCGCTGGCCCGGCTCGGGCCGCGCCTCGGTGACCTGGTCTGGGACATCGGCGCGGGCTCCGGGTCCGTGGCCGTGGAGTGCGCGCGGCTCGGGGCCGCCGTCGTCGCCGTCGAGAAGACGCCGGACGGGGCGGAGCGGGTGCGGGCGAACGCCGCCGCGCACGGTGTCGACGTGCGGGTGGTGGAGGGGTCAGCTCCTGGTGATCTCCCTGAGGCGTCCGAACTCGACGAGCCCGACGCGGTGTTCATCGGCGGGGGCGGGCGTGAGCTGCCGGCGATCGTCAGCGCGTGTGCGGGGCGGGCCCGGCGGACGGTGGTGGTCGCGATGGCCGCCCTCGACCGGGTGCCGGCCGTGCGTGCGGCGCTCGTCGGTGCCGGACTCGACTGCGACGGGGTGTTGTTGCAGTCGTCCCGGCTCGCACCGCTGCCGGGTGAGGTGTCCCGGCTCGCGGCGACCAATCCCGTTTTCCTGCTGTGGGGCACGCGCCCCGCAGCGCATACAGACAGACGTACCAGTGATGAAGGAGTTGCTCTGTGATCGGCCTGATTTCCGCTACGGCGGCGGGCGCGGCGGGGCGTGATCGGCTCGCCGCCGCCTGGCCCGACCGTACGCGTGTGTACGAGGGGCCGGTCGCCGACGCCGTCCGGCGCGCGTTCGGAGAGTGCACGCAGCTCGTGTGCTTCCTGGCCACGGGGGCGGTCGTACGGCTGGTCGCCCCGCTGCTGTCGGACAAGGCTTCCGACCCCGGTGTGGTGTGCGTCGACGAGGGCGGCCGGTTCGCCGTGTCGCTGGTCGGCGGGCACGGCGGCGGGGCCAACGAACTCGCCCTCGCGGTCGGGCGGTTGCTGGGTGCGGAGCCGGTGGTGACCACCGCGACGGACTCCGTGGGGGTACCGGGTCTCGACACCCTCGGGATGCCCGTGGAGGGCGATGTCGCGGGGGTCTCGCGGGCGCTGCTCGACGGTGAACCCGTCGCGCTGGAGCTGGAGTCGGTCTGGCCGCTGCCCGCGCTGCCGGCCAACGTCGGGAGTGCGGTGCCGGGCGACGGGCCGACCATCCGGGTGACCGACCGGCTGATCGACGGTGACGGTGTCGGCGCCGGTGCGGTCGTGCTGCGGCCTCCGTCGCTCGTCGTCGGTGTGGGTGCCTCCAAGGGTGCTCCGGTCGAGGAGGTACTCGCTCTGGTCCGGGGCGCGTTGGTGGACGCGGGGCTGTCGGTGGCCTCGGTCGCCGCGCTGGCCACCGTCGACGCCAAGGCGGACGAGCCCGGGATCATCGGGGCCGCCGAGCGGCTCGGAGTGCCCGTGGTGACGTACCCCGCCGACGAGTTGGCCGGGGTCGCGGTGCCCAATCCCTCCGCCGCGCCGCTCGCCGCCGTCGGTACGCCGTCCGTGGCGGAGGCCGCCGCGCTGGTCGGCGGGGGCGAACTCCTCGTACCCAAGCGGAAGTCGGCACGTGCGGACGGGACGCCTGCCATGGCGACCTGCGCTGTCGTACGGCGGCCGGGGCGCGGGCGGCTCGCGGTCGTGGGGCTCGGGCCCGGAGCGCGGGACCTGCTGACGCCGCGTGCCGAGGCGGAGTTGCGGCGGGCGTCGGTGCTGGTCGGGCTCGATCAGTACGTCGACCAGATCCGTGATCTGCTGCGGCCCGGTACCCGGATCCTGGAGTCGGGACTCGGCGCCGAGGAGGAACGGGCCCGGACGGCGGTGGCCGAGGCCCGGAAGGGGCAGGCGGTCGCGCTGATCGGCAGCGGGGACGCGGGCGTGTACGCGATGGCGTCACCCGCGCTCGCCGAGGCGTCCGACGACATCGACGTGGTCGGGGTGCCGGGCGTCACGGCCGCCCTCGCCGCCGGTGCGATCCTCGGGGCCCCGCTCGGCCACGACCATGTGTCCATCAGCCTCTCCGACCTGCACACGCCCTGGCACGTCATCGAGCGGCGGGTGCTGGCCGCGGCCGAGGCGGACATCGTCGTGACGTTCTACAACCCGCGCAGCCGGGGCCGTGACTGGCAGCTGCCCAAGGCGCTCGCCATCCTCGGCGCGCACCGGGAGCCGACGACGCCCGTGGGTGTCGTACGGAACGCGTCGCGGCCCGACGAGTCCAGCCGCGTCACGACGTTGGCCGGCCTGGACCCGGCGACCGTCGACATGATGACGGTCGTGACGGTCGGCAACACCGCGACCCGGAACATCGCGGGCCGTATGGTCACGCCTCGCGGGTACCGCTGGCAGGAGGCGCCGCGATGAACCCTCGTCCGGTGCTTCCCGGCCTCCTTCTCAACAACCGTACGTTCCGCATCACTTCACACACTTCACCGTCCGAGGAGACATCGTGACCACCCCGCCCCCCGCCCTGCTCATCGCCGGCCATGGCACCCGGGACGAGGCCGGGGCCGAGGCGTTCCGTGACTTCGTACGGGAGTTGGGGCGCCGCAACCCCGAACTACCCGTCGCGGGCGGCTTCATCGAGCTGTCGCCGCCACCGTTGGGCGACGCCGTGACCGAGCTGGTGGAGCGGGGGGTACGACGGTTCGCCGCCGTTCCGCTGATGCTGGTGTCCGCCGGGCACGCCAAGGGGGACATCCCGGCCGCGCTGTCCCGGGAGAAGGAACGGCACCCGGGGATCTCCTACACGTACGGGCGTCCGCTGGGCCCGCACCCGGCGCTGCTGACCGTGCTGGAGCGGCGGCTGGAGGAGGCGCTGGGCGGAGGAGCGCGTACGCCCGCCGACCGGGCCGACGTGACCGTGCTGCTGGTCGGGCGCGGCTCCACCGACCCGGACGCCAACGCCGAGGTGCTCAAGGCGGCGCGGCTGCTGTGGGAGGGGCGCGGGTACGCCGGTGTCGAGACGGCCTTCGTGTCGCTGGCGGCGCCGGACGTGCCCTCGGGGCTCGACCGGTGCGTGAAGCTGGGGGCGCGACGGATCGTCGTCCTGCCCTACTTCCTGTTCACCGGGATCCTGCCGGACCGGGTACGGCACCAGACGGAGGGCTGGGCCGCCGCGCACCCGGAGATCGAGGTGCGGTCCGCCGATGTCATCGGTCCGGAGCCGGAGTTGCTCGACCTGGTCATGGAGCGGTACCGGGAAGCCGTGCAGGGGGATCTGCGGATGAACTGCGACTCGTGTGTGTACCGGATCGCGCTGCCCGGTTTCGAGGACAAGGTCGGAATGCCTCAGCAGCCGCACTTCCATCCGGACGACGACAGCGACCACGATGGTCACCATCATGGACAACACTCACACGGGCACTCGCACTCCCATGCGCACTGACGGAGACACCCACGGAGACACCGGCGGCCACGACCTCCGGCACCACGGCGACGCCGAAGTACGTGACGACGGCGCCAAGTTGGTCGACCTCGCCGTGAACGTCCGGGCGGACACCCCGCCGGCCTGGCTGCGTGAGCACATCGCCGGGTCGCTCGGCGGGCTCGCCGCGTATCCCGACGGACGGGCCGCCCGGGCGGCGGTGGCGGCTCGGCACGGGGTGCCGGTGGAGCGGGTACTGCTCACCGCCGGGGCCGCGGAGGCGTTCGTGCTGCTGGCGCGCGCCCTGAAGGTGCGGCGGCCGGTGATCGTGCATCCGCAGTTCACGGAGCCGGAGGCGGCACTGCGGGACGCCGGGCACAGTGTGGACCGGGTGCTGTTGCGGGCCGAGGACGGGTTCCGGCTGGACGCGGCGCTGGTACCCGAGCACGCCGACCTGGTGGTGATCGGCAATCCGACGAACCCCACGTCTGTGCTGCATCCGACTGCCTCGCTCCTTCGACTCGCCCGTCCTGGGCGGACGTTGGTGGTCGACGAGGCGTTCATGGACGCGGTGCCGGGTGAGCGGGAGTCGCTGGCCGGGCGTACTGACGTGCCCGGGCTCGTGGTGCTGCGGAGCCTGACGAAGACGTGGGGGCTGGCGGGGCTGCGGATCGGATACGTGCTGGCGGCTCCGGAGACGGTGGTGGAGCTGGAGCGGGCGCAGCCGCTGTGGCCGGTGTCCACGCCGGCGCTGGCCGCGGCGGAGGCGTGCGTCTCGGGGCGGGCGCTGACGGAGGCGGCGGGGGCTGCGCGGCGTGTCGCGGCGGACCGGGCTCATCTCGTCGCCGGGCTGGCGGAGTTCGGATCCGACGGGGTGTGGGTGGTGGGGCCGGCGGAGGGGCCGTTCGTTCTGGTGCGGGTGCCGCTGGCGGTCGCGGTGCGGGAGCGGTTGCGGGGGCTGGGGTATGCGGTGCGGCGGGGGGACACGTTTCCTGGGCTGGGGGAGGAGTGGTTGCGGGTGGCTGTGCGGGATCGGGTGACGGTGAACGGGTTTCTGCAGGCGTTCGACCGGGCGGTGATGTTGGCGGGGCGGTGAGTTTCCTCGCCCCCGCCGCCCTTACCCGTCCCATCCCTGGGGGCTGCGCCCCCAGGCCCCCGCTCCGGCCCTGAACGGGCCTTGTCCTCAAACGCCGGACAGGCTGGAAATGCGGGCCTGCGTCGGCAATTCAGGCGTCCGCGCCTCACTTCTTCGCCCGCCGCCGGGCCAGGGCTACCGCTCCCGCGCCCGCCGCGAGCAGTGCCGCCGCTCCGCCCGCCAGGTATGGCGTCATCGAGCTGCTGCCCGTTTCCGCGAGGCCCGCCTCGGCCGGACTGGGTGCCGGGGCTGTTCCTCCCTGCGGCTTCACCTCCGTCGCCGGTTGTGTCGGCGGCGCCGCCTGGGTGGCCGGGGTCTCGCAGGTCGCCTTCGCGAGGGTGACCGTGCCCTCTACTTCTGCCACGTTGAGGTCCAACGGGTTGACGGACACCTTGAGTTCGAGCGCGGTCGCAGCCGCCGTACGGGTCGTCGTCTCCGTCCGGGACAGGTCCAGCCGCACCTCACCGACTCCCGGCACCTTCACCTCGACCGGGCCGCTCGGCGTCAGCGTCACCTTCTTGCCGAGGGCCGTCACCGAACCCAGGAGGTTCGCGGAGGCGACCGGCTTCTCCCCCGCCACGCAGGTCGCCTTCGACGTGACCTGCTCCACCTCGATCAGCGACAGAAGGGGGAGCCCTGGCACGTGGAGCTTGGCGTGCGCGAGCTTCGTCGACGCTTCCGCCTTTCCGTCCGTCACCGTCGCCTTGGACTCCGCGACCTCCGCACCGAGCACGGTGAACGGTTTTCCACCGTCCACGCCGTCCAACGTGGCTGTCAGTGCGGTCTGTTCGGCGCTCCGCGGCGCCTGGACCTCGTTCAGGGAGACCGCGAGCGGGACGTTCACGCTCTTGTTGAGGAGCGAGACGTTCAGGCCCGTGCGGAGGACGACCGCGCTCGCGCTGCCCGGGTCCTCCGTGGCGTGGGCCAGGGCAGCTGGACCGGCGGCCGCCAGGGCCGTGGCCGCAGCGACAGTGGCCAGACGGCGTGCGGGCAGGCGGAAGTGGTTGGCGTTCACGGTTCGGGGACCCCTCGGAAGAGACACGCTTGGGACCCGGTAAGAATTACGTACTGGCAGTGAACGGTCAGCAATCTGACGGGACTTCACTCCTACGTGAGGTTTCCGCGCAGATCTTCGAATCTCACGGCACGGATGTTCGCCACATTCACCCGGGTCCCTCGCATCACGCCGGTCAGTCCACGACCCGCCCGTTCAGCACCACCCGCGACGGCGCCCCCAACACCCGTACGTCCGCCCGCGGATCACTCTCGTACACCACCAGGTCCGCCACCGCCCCCTCCGCCAGCCCCGGCCGCCCCAGCCACTCCCGCGCACCCCACGTCGTCGCCGACAGCGCCGCGAGCGCCGGGATGCCGGCCCTGGTCAGTTCGGCCACCTCCGCCGCGACCAGCCCGTGCGGCAACGTGCCTCCCGCGTCCGTGCCGACGTACACCGGGATCCCCGCGTCGTAGGCGGCACGCACCGTGTCGTAGCGGCGTTCGTGCAGGCGGCGCATATGGGCCGACCAGGTCGGGAACTTGGCGTCGCCGGCTGCCGCCAGGTTCGGGAACGTCGCGATGTTCACCAGGGTCGGGACGATCGCCACGCCGCGTGCGGCGAACAGGGGGATCGTGTCCTCGGTCAGGCCCGTCGCGTGCTCGACGCAGTCGATACCCGCCTCGACCAGGTCCCGCAGGGAGTCCTCCGCGAAGCAGTGGGCCGTGACCCGCGCGCCCAGTCGGTGGGCCTCCGCGATCGCCGCCTCCACGGCCTCGCGCGGCCAGCAGGCGGAGAGGTCGCCGGTGCCGCGGTCCAGCCAGTCCCCCACCAGTTTCACCCAGCCGTCGCCGCGCCGGGCCTCCTGGGCGACGTACGCCACCAGGTCGTCCGGCTCGATCTCGTGCGCGAAGCCCCGGATGTAGCGGCGGGTGCGGGCGATGTGCCGACCCGCCCTGATGATCTTCGGCAGGTCCTCGCGGGCGTCGGTCCAGCGGGTGTCCGACGGCGACCCGGCGTCCCGGATGAGGAGGGTTCCGGCGTCCCGGTCGGTCAGCGCCTGCTTCTCCGCCGTGTCCTCGGGCACGGGGCCGTGCGGCCCGAGGCCCACATGGCAGTGCGCGTCGACCAGACCGGGCAGCGCCCAGCCCTCCACCGTGCGGACGTCACGGGCGCCGGGCGGGCGGTCGTACGTGATCCTGCCGCCGACCACCCACAACTCGTCGCGGGTCTCCTCCGGGCCGACGAGCACCCGCCCCTTCACCCGCAGCACCGTCTGATCTCTCATGGACGGCACCTTAGTTCGGCCGATCCCTCGTTTTCTCGTCAGTCTCCTCCACGTCCGCCATCGCCGGGTCCAGCAGACGGGAGAGGAAGTGGCGGGTGCGTTCGTGGGAGGGGTTGCTGATGACCTGCGCCGGGGTGCCGTCCTCGACGATCACTCCGCCGTCCATGAAGACGACCCGGTCGGCGACCTCGCGGGCGAACGTCATCTCGTGCGTGACGACCATCATCGTCATGCCCTCGTTCGCCAGCCTGCGCATCACCGCCAGGACGTCCCCCACCAGTTCGGGGTCGAGCGCCGACGTCGGCTCGTCGAACAGCATGACCTCCGGGCCCATCGCCAACGCCCGCGCGATGGCGACCCGTTGCTGCTGACCGCCGGAGAGGGACGACGGGTAGGCGTCCGCCTTCTCGGTGAGCCCCACGCGCTCCAGGTTCTCCGCCGCCACCCGGGCGGCCTGAGCCTTGTCCCGCTTCAGCACCCGGCGTTGCGGGAGTGTCAGGTTCTCCGTCACCGTCAGATGCGGGAAGAGGTTGAACTGCTGGAAGACCATGCCGATACGGCGGCGGACCTCGTCGATGTCGACGTCCGGGTGCGTGACCTCCGTACCGCCGACGAAGACCTGGCCCTTCGTCGGCTCCTCCAGGAGGTTCACACAGCGCAGGAGAGTCGACTTCCCGGAGCCGGACGGGCCGATCACGCACACGACCTCGCCCTGTCCGATCTCCAGGTCGATACCGCGCAGCACCTCGTTGTCGCCGAACGACTTGTACAGGTCCCGGACCTGGATCTCCGGAACGATCGCGTCCTGCACGCTCACGTCCTTGCTGCCGTCGCTCATCGCGTCGCCTCCCCCGCCTTCGTCTCCAGCCGTCGTACGACGAAGCCCAGCGGCACCGTCACCAGCAGATAGCACAGGCCCGCCACCAGGATCGGCGTGGAGTTGGCGGTCTGGCTCGCCAGGTCGCGGCCGTACTTGGCCAGTTCGCGTTCGTCCAGGGTGACGCCGAGGAACAGCACCAGCGAGGAGTCCTTGAACAGGAGCACCAACTCGTTGGTGAGCGGCGGGATCACGATCCGGAACGCCTGCGGGATGATGATCGAGACCATCGCCCGCGCATGCGAGAAGCCCAGTGAACGGGCCGCCTCCAGCTGCCCCTTGGGCACCGCCTGGATGCCCGCGCGGATCGTCTCCGCCATGTACGCGGCCGACACCAGGCCGAGTGCCAGCGCCACCTTGCCGTACGTTCCGCCGGGGATCTCCGTGCCGGGGAAGGCGAGGGGTACCGCCACGCCGACGAAGATGAAGATCAGCAGGGCGGGCAGGCCCCGGAAGATCTCGATGTAGATGCCCGCGACCCAGCGGTAGGGGCCCACCGGTGACAGCCGCATCAGGGCGATCAGCATCCCCAGCACCAGGCCGAAGACGAAGCCGGAGAGGGTGTAGAGGATGGTGTTCTTGAGGGCCAGCGTGATGATCTCCGGGAACATCTGCTTGGCCAGGTCCGCCTGCGCGAACTGGTTCTTCAGACGGGCCCAGTCGGCCGACACCGCGAGGGCGACGACAGCCGCGACGAACAGCGCGTACTGGGCGCCACGGGACAGCGCCCGCTTCTGGGTTCGGCTCAACCCCTGCTTGCGGGGCTGTACTTGCTTCGCGGACGCCTCGGTCATGACGCGGACGGAGCGGCCGCGGCCTCGTCGTACGGGCCGATCCACTGCTCGTACAGCTTCTTGTACGTGCCGTCGGCCTTCGCGTCGGTGATCACCTTGTTGATGGCGGCGAGCAGCTTGGTGTTGCCCTTCTTCACCGTGAAGCCGTACTGCTCACCGGTGTTGAGGTTGTCCACCACCTTGAAGGCGTCGGCGTTGGCCTTGTCCTTGAGCCAGCCCTGAACCACCGGGTAGTCGATGATCACAGCCTCGACCTGGCCGGTGCGCAGGCCGTTGAGGACCGCGTCGGAGGACTCGAAGGAGACGGGGTCGAGATTCTTGCCCTTGGCGTAGTCCTCGCCGGTCGTCTGCGCCTGGGCGCCGACCTTCTTGCCCTTGAGGCCGGCGAAGGAGGTGATGCCGCTCTTCTTGTCGACGAGGACTGCCTGCGTGGCGGCGAAGTACGGGTCGGAGAAGTCGACGTTCTTCTTGCGCTCCTCGGTGATGGTCATGCCGGCCGCGCCGAGGTCGCACTGCTCCGCGTTGAGGAAGGCGCCCGTCTTGAAGTTCTCGAAGGGCGTGTCGAGGATCTTCTGCTTCACGCCGAGGTTCTTCGCGACGAGGTCCACGAGCGACACGTCGAAGCCCTGCTCCCTGCCGTCGATCACCGACTGGAAGGGCGGGTAGGGCAGATGGGTGCAGACGGTGAGCTGGCCGCCCTTGACGAGTTCGACCCCGCCGGCGGCGGTCTTCGAGGCGCCGCCACCGCCGCCGTCCGAGGAGCAGCCAGCCACGAGCAGGAGCCCGGCCGTCGCGGTGGTGGCGGCCAGGATGCGGGACCGTCGTCCGAGGACCGTGTTCACGGGGACCTCCTGTGGGGGGACTGTGAGTTCTGATTATAAGGAGACGTTTGACTATCTCAAATCATTCCCATGGTTGCGGCGCCATGTGACCTGTGGTTTTGAGGCGGTGCGGCCTCGGACCCCGTCGACCCGAGGGCCAGAGGGATCCCCGGGGATCTCCGGTTAGTCTCGACTCGACTCGACTCATCTGCCCCGCGATCCGAAGAGAGCACCTCCGTGACCACGCACCCCTTCCTGGACCTGGCGCCGCTGACCGCCGCGCGCTTCGCGTCGATCGAGGACCGCGTGGCGCGGCTGCTCTCCACCGAGCAGGACGTCGTGATCATGCAGGGCGAGGCGCTGCTGCCCCTCGAAGGAGCCATCAGGGGGACGGCCGGCCCGGGCACGACCGCCCTCAACATCGTCACGGGCCCCTACGGGCAGACGTTCGGCGACTGGCTGCGCGACTGCGGCGCCACGGTCGTCGACCTCGCGGTGCCCTTCCACGCGGCGGTCACGGCCGCGCAGGTCCGGGAGGCGTTCGCCGCGCACCCGGAGATCGACTTCGTCTCGCTGGTGCACGCGGAGGCGGCGACCGGCAACACCAACCCGGTCGCGGAGATCGGCGAGGCGGTACGGGAACACGGCGCGCTCTTCTACCTCGACGCCGTCGCGTCGGTGGGCGCCGAGCCGGTGCTGCCGGACGCGTGGGGCGTCGACCTGTGCGTGATCGGGGCGCAGAAGGCGATGGGCGGGCCGGCCGGGGTGTCGGCGGTGTCGGTGAGCGAGCGGGCGTGGGCGCGGATGGCGGCGAATCCGGGGGCGCCGCGCCGGTCGTACCTCTCCCTGCTGGACTGGAAGGAGCGGTGGATCGACGGCGGCCGGCGCACCCTCCCGCACGCTCCCGCCCAGCTGGAGATGCTCGCGCTGGAGGCGTGTGTCGAGCGGATCGAGGCGGTGGGGGTCGACACGGTGATCGCCCGGCACACCGCCGCGGCGGCGGCCACCCGCGCGGGGGCGCTCGCACTGGGCGGCGGCTTTGAGCCCTATGTGTACGAGGCCCGGGACGCGGCACCGGTCGCCACGACCCTGCGGACGCCCTCCGGGGTCGTCGCGTCGGAGCTGGTCGCGAGCGCGCTGGCCGTCGATCCGGCACTGCCACTGGCGGCGGGCGGGGGCGCGCTGGCCAAGGAGATGATCCGGGTCAACCACTACGGGGCGGACGCGACGCGAGAGGCGGTGCTCGGGAGTCTGGTCGCCCTGGGCGCGGCGCTGGCGGACCGGGGGCTGACGGTGGACATCGACGGATGCCGACGCGCCGTCGCGAATTCCTCGTGAATGCACAACGAAATAGGGTAATTAAATTGCGGGCAGCTTCCCGCATTCTTCTGCCCGCTTTTCGCTGACCTAAACGCAAAGGTTCTGCGAACGATTCAAGTGAATTACATGCGTGTGACGCATTCAACAACGCGCCCGCTTTGTCAGATTATCTACCAGACAAAGCGGGCTTTCCCGTGCGCGCCTGATAACACATTGCATGCCCGCACGTAACCCCGACCGGCGATGCATTTTTGATTTTCTCTCGGTAAGTTCAATTTGCATGAGTGCCGTACGGACAGACCTGCAAATTGACCTCCCGGTGATTGCCGACGGGGCCGCGCTGTGGCGGATCGCCCGGGACTCGAAAGTTCTCGACCTCAACTCGTCGTACAGCTATCTCCTGTGGTGCCGGGACTTCGCCGCCACCTCGGCCGTCGCCCGGGACACCGACGGGAGACCGGTCGGCTTCGTCACCGGGTACGTCCGGCCGGAGCGGCCGGGCACCCTGCTCATCTGGCAGGTGGCCGTCGACGCCGACCACCAGGGGCGCGGGCTCGCCGCCGCGCTGCTCGACGGGCTGACCCGGCGGGTCGGCGCCGAGCGGGGGCTCACCAGCCTCGAAACCACCATCACGCCGGGCAACACCGCCTCCGAGCGGCTGTTCACCTCGTTCGCGGAACGCCACGGGGCCACCGTCGAGCGTGAGGTGCTGTTCGACGCGGGCCTGTTCCCGAGCGAGCCGGCGGAACCGGAGGAGCCGCACACCCGGCACGGTCTGCACGACCTGCACGAACCCGAGGTGCTGTACCGCATCGGTCCCCTCTCCTGGCCTTCGGAACTCCCCGAGTTCCCAGACTTCTCCGGCTGACTCACCCCCCACCGCAAGGAGTTCACCGCCGTGACCATCACCCAGCCCGACCTGAGCGTCTTCGAGACCGTCGAGTCCGAGGTCCGCAGCTACTGCCGCAGCTGGCCCGCCGTGTTCGACCGTGCGCAGGGCAGCCGTATGTACGACGAGGACGGCCACGCCTACCTCGACTTCTTCGCCGGCGCCGGATCACTCAACTACGGTCACAACAACCCCGTACTGAAACGGGCGTTGATCGACTATCTGGAACGGGACGGCGTCACCCACGGGCTCGACATGTCGACCGCCGCCAAGCGCGCGTTCCTGCAGGCCTTCCAGGACCTGGTGCTGCGGCCCCGCGAACTGCCGTACAAGGTCATGTTTCCGGGCCCGACGGGCACCAACGCCGTCGAGGCGGCCCTGAAGTTGGCGCGGAAGGTCAAGGGGCGGGAGTCCATCGTCTCCTTCACCAACGCCTTCCACGGGATGTCTCTCGGGTCGCTCGCCGTGACCGGCAACGCCTTCAAGCGGGCCGGCGCCGGCATTCCGCTGGTGCACGGCACCCCGATGCCCTTCGACAACTACTTCGAGGGAACCGTCCCCGACTTCCTGTGGTTCGAGCGGCTGTTGGAGGACCAGGGCTCCGGTCTCAACAAGCCGGCCGCCGTGATCGTGGAGAGCGTGCAGGGCGAGGGCGGCATCAACGTGGCGCGCCCCGAGTGGCTGCGGGCGCTGGCCGACCTGTGCGCACGGCAGGACATGCTGCTGATCGTCGACGACATCCAGATGGGCTGCGGGCGTACCGGCGCCTTCTTCTCCTTCGAGGAGGCGGGCATCGTGCCCGACATCGTCACCGTGTCGAAGTCCATCAGCGGGTACGGACTCCCCATGTCCCTCTGCCTGTTCAGGCCCGAGCTGGACATCTGGGAGCCGGGCGAGCACAACGGCACGTTCCGCGGCAACAACCCGGCGTTCGTCACCGCCGCCGCCGCGCTGGAGACGTACTGGTCCGACGGCTCCGCCATGGAGAAGCAGACGCGCGCCCGCGGTGAGCAGGTCGAGGAGGCGCTGATCTCCATCACCGAGGAGAACCTCGCCGACGTCAAGGAGTACCGGGGCCGGGGTCTGGTGTGGGGCCTGGAGTTCCACGAGAAGGCACGTGCGGGGCGGGTCGCGCGGCGGGCCTTCGAACTCGGGCTGCTCATCGAGACGTCCGGCCCGGAGAGCGAGGTCGTGAAGCTGCTGCCGGCGCTCACCATCACGCCCGAGGAACTGGACGAGGGCCTGCGGATCGTCGCCCGCGCGGTGCGCGAGACCGTCGGGACCATCTGAACACCTGCACGAACACCTGTCTGAACACCTGTCTGAACGTCTGTCTTGACTTCTGACTGAACCATTCGCGAAAGGGGTTGTTGAGCGCTGTGATCGTCCGTTCGTTCAAGGACATCGAAGGCACCGACCGGCATGTGAAGGCGGAGTCCGGTACCTGGGAGAGCAAACGCATCGTCCTCGCCAAGGAGCGGGTGGGCTTCTCGCTCCACGAGACCGTTCTGTACGCGGGCACGAAGACGTCGATGTGGTACGCGAACCATGTCGAGGCAGTCGTGTGCGTCGAGGGCGAGGCCCTGCTGACCGACGACGAGACCGGGCGGACGTACACGATCACCCCCGGCACCATGTACCTCCTCGACGGCCACGAGCGGCACACGATGCGGATCAAGGAGGACTTCCGCTGCCTGTGCGTCTTCAACCCGCCCGTGACCGGCCGCGAGGACCACGACGAGAACGGCGTCTATCCCCTGCTGACGGAACCCGACTTCACCCCCGACTCCGAGGAGGTCTGACACCCATGGCACCCACGTCCACGTCCACTCTCACCGACCTGTACCCCACCCGTGGCGCCGCCGAGGTGTCCGTCCCCCGTCAGGACCCGGTCCTCTGGGGTGCGCCGGACACACCCGGACCGTTCACCGCGGCCGACCTCATGGCGTACGAGCGTGATGGCTTCCGGGCGCTCGACCGGCTCCTCGATGACGACGAGGTCCCGCTCTACCGGGCCGAGTTGGAGCGGCTGATCGCCGATCCGGCCGTCCGGGCCGACGAGCGGTCGATCATCGAGCCGAAGTCGAAGGAGATCCGGTCGGTCTTCGAGGTGCACCGGATGAGCGAGGTGTTCGACCGGCTCGTGCGGGACGAGCGGGTCGTCGGACGGGCCCGGCAGCTCCTCGGCTCCGACGTGTACGTCCACCAGTCGCGGATCAACGTCAAGCCGGGGTTCGGGGCGGGTGGCTTCTACTGGCACTCCGACTTCGAGACCTGGCACGCGGAGGACGGTCTGCCGAACATGCGGACGGTGTCCGTCTCGATCGCGCTGACCGAGAACCTCGACACCAACGGCGGCCTCATGATCATGCCGGGCTCGCACCGTACGTTCCTCGGCTGTGCGGGGGCGACGCCCGAGGACAACTACAAGAAGTCGCTGCAGATGCAGGACGCGGGCACCCCGTCCGACGAGGCCCTGACCTCGCTCGCCGACGAGCACGGCATCAAGTTGTTCACGGGCCGGGCAGGTTCGGCGACCTGGTTCGACTGCAACTGCATGCACGGCTCCGGGGACAACATCACCCCGTACCCGCGCAGCAACGTGTTCATCGTGTTCAACAGCGTGGAGAACAGCGCGGTGGAGCCGTTCGCGGCGCCGGTACGCAGGCCGGAGTTCATCGGGGCCAGGGACTTCACGCCGGTGCGATGACCGCTCTTCCGGTGAGGTGACTCGCCGAGTCACGACGGTGCGAACCCGGACCGCCCGCCGACGCGGAGTTCCGTGTCGGCGGGCGGTCTCGTGGGCTTCAGGCGGACAGGACGTCCAGGAGTCGGTCGACGTCCGACGTCGTGTTGTAGAGGTGGAAGGCCGCGCGCAGATTTCCGGCCCGGTCGGAGACCTCGACCCCGGCGCGGCTCAACTCGGCCTGTCGGTGCCCGAGTTGGGGGACGGAGACGATGGCCGAGCCGGGCGCCGGTACGGGCTGGTGTCCCAGTCGGTCGAGTCCGGCGCGGAACCGGTCGGCGAGCGCGAGGTCGTGGGCGCGTACGGTGTCGACGCCCAACTCCTCGATCAGGGCGAGGGAGTGGCGGGCGCCGGCGTAGGAGAACAGGCTCGGGCTCTCGTCGAACCGCCGTGCGGAGTGGGCGAGTTCACGCACCGGGCCGTAGCAGCTGTCCCAGGGCTCCTCCCCCGCGACCCAGCCCGCGAACACGGGCGTCAGCCCGCCCAGGTCCTCGGGTACGACGAGGAAGGCCACGCCGCGCGGGCAGACGAGCCACTTGAAGGCGACGGAGGAGACGTAGTCGTAGGCGTCCGCGTCGACGGGCAGCCAGCCGGTGGCCTGGGAGGCGTCGACGTACGTACGGGTGCCGTGCGCGCGGGCGGCCTCGCGCAGCGCGGCCAGGTCGACGATCCGTCCGTCGGCGGACTGCGCGGCGCTGACGGCGACGAGGGCGGTGCCGGGCCGGACGGACTCGGGGATCCGCTCCAGCGGCACGGCGCGTACCTTCAGGTCCCCTCGTACGTGGAACGGGTTGAGGACGGAGGTGAAGTCGTCCTCGGCGGTGAGGACTTCGGCGCCGGCGGGCAGCGAGGCGGCGATCAGCCCGCTGTAGACGGCGACGGAGGCCCCGGCCGCGACCCTGCGGTCGGACACCCCGACGAGCCGCGCGAAGGCGGAGCGCGAGGCCTCCACGTCGGCGAACATGTCCTGCGGCTGCCCGTCGGCCACGGACTGCACGGCGTCGCGCATGGCGGCCACGGCACGGGCCGGGAGGAGCCCGGTGCTCGCTGTGTTCAGATAGGTGTTCTTCGGAGCGAACTCGGCACGGACGAGGTTGCGGAGGTTCTCGGACGGCGAGGCTTTCGCGGAGGTCTCCATGGGACCACTGTGCGGCCCGAAGATCTCCTCGTCCATTGCCGATTTCTGCAGGACACTCCGAAGGACTGCTTATACGTAGGCCCTGAGCTGCGGTTTTCCGCCCAGCGTCACTGCTGGGGTACGGCACACCCGTCGGGCCCGCAGATCTCGGCGCTGTCGCCGTCCGCCTGGACGATCTTGAGGGGGGCGGGCCGTTCGCCCCATGCCTGGGTGAGCGCCTGGGCGAAGACCTCGGCGGGCTGGGCGCCGGAGACGCCGTACTTCCGGTCGAGGACGAAGAACGGCACTCCGTTGGCGCCCAGTTCGGCGGCCTCGCGCTCGTCGGCGCGCACGGCGTCGGCGTACGCGTCCGGGTCGGCGAGTACGCCCCGGGCGTCGTCGGCGTCGAGGCCGGCGGCGACGGCCAGCTCCACGAGCCGCTCGTCGTCACCGAAGACGGACCGCTCCTCGGCGAAGTTGGCCCGGTAGAAGAGCCCGATCAGCTCCTCCTGCAGTCCCTTGTCCTTGGCGAGGTGGAGCAGCCGGTGCATGTCGAAGGTGCTGCCGTGGTCACGGTCCCGGGTGCGGTACGCAAGGCCCTCGGCGGCGGCCTGCGCCCCCAGGTTCTCCTCACCGGCCTGCGCCTGCGCCTCGCTCATGCCGTACTTCTTGGTGAGCATCGTGAGGACGGGCTGGATGTCGTCCTTGGCGCGCCCCGGGTCCAGCTCGAAGGACCGGTGCACCACCTCGACGCCGTCACGGTGCGGGAAGGCGGCCAGCGCCTTGTCGAAGCGGGTTGCGCCGACGTAGCACCAGGGGCAGGCGATGTCGGTCCAGATCTCGACGCGCATGTCTTCGGTCTCTCCAGCTCGAACGAACGGGTACGGGATTATGTGAACGTTCAAACGGCTGGTTTCATTCCGCGCCGCGGAGTCCGTACCGCAGAAAGAGATGGTGATCGTCCTCGGCGGGCGGGTGCTCCGGGTCCGGGACCCACCCCAGACGGCGGTAGAAGGCCTGGGCGCGCTGGTTGTCGATGTGCACGTCGAGGGTGGCGGTCCGCTTTCCGTCGGCCTGCCAGCGCTCGACGCAGGCGGCGTGCAGGTCGGTGCCGATGCGGGCGCGCCAGCGGTCGGGGTCGACGTGGAACTGGAAGAGCTTGACCGTGTCCTCGGGGGCGCCGTCGGCCCTGCGGAAGGAGGCGACGCCGATGATCTGGTCCTGTTCGACGACGCACAGGACATGCGCGTCGGGGCGCTCGATGCTGGTCCGCCAGGAGCCGACCCAGTCACGGTCGGCGTCCGGCAGACCGTCCGGGTAGTACGTCGCCCGTGCGCGCAGGTGAAGCTCCGTGACGGCGGCTGCCTCGGCGGGCAGCGCGGCCCGGATCACCCGCATCAGCTGCCGTCCCGCAGGTCCTTGGGCCATTCCGGGCGGAACTCGATGTGGTCGTACGTGACGACGCAGCCCTCACCCATCGGTGACTGGGTCATGAAGCCGACCAGGGCCGCGTCCGCCTCCTTCTCGTCGCCCAGGGTGAACAGGCGGACGAAGGTCCATTTCCTACCGTCGCGCGAGGCGTGGAAGGCGAAGGCCCGGCCGGTGCGGCTGATCCGGAGCCAGACCGAACTGCCGTCCACGGTGAAGGAGTTGGCGTCGTCGGAGTGTCCCCGGGTGACGACCGTGCAGACGGTGGGCACATCCGGGGAGTACTCCAGGCAGAGCTTGGCCCAGGCCCGTTCACCGACGTGGACATAGAGCACCCCGGCATCGAAGGCCGCCCCGAACCCGACGGTGACCCGGGCGATCAGCTGGAACTCACCGTGGGGTGCGCCGAGAAGACGCGGTGCGTCGGCGGCGGGATCCAGCGACTCCCCGGTCGGCGGGACGAACCGGTCCTGCCGGGGCCCGGCCCACCCGGTGAGCACCCCGTCCTCGAAGGACCAGTGCCCATCGGGCCCGTAAGTACGGAGGGGAAAGGGCAGCGGGGAAAGCTCCAAGTCCATTGCCTGATTATCGCAGGACGGAACGGCCGCCCCGACAGGGGCGCGGGGCTGTGTCGTTATACGGCTCCGCCGCGGGGCGCGACAAGCCACGACGAGCCTGCGGACGCGCAGTCAACCGCACCCCAACGGCGCTTACCAGCGGAGCGTCAGCGCTCCAGGTGCCCGTTGAACCGCCGGGGCAGCCCCAGCTCGTTCTCGTCCCGCAGCTCGACCGGCAGCAGAGCGGCGGGCGTGTTCTGATAGGCCACCGGCCGCAGCCAGCGCTCGACAGCCGTACCGCCCACGGACGTCGACGTGGACGTCGTGGCCGGGTACGGCCCTCCGTGATGCTGGGCCGCGGCCACAGCGACCCCGGTCGGCCACGCGTTGACCAGCACACGTCCGGCCAGCGGCGTCAGCTCGGCCAGGATCTCGGCCCCGCGACCCTCCCCCGCGGCCTCCTCCGCCGACAGGTGGACCGTCGCCGTCAGGTTTCCAGGGAGCCGGGAGAGAACGGAGTTCGCCTCGGCCTCGTCCGCGTAGCGGGCCACGACGGTGACCGGCCCGAAGCACTCCTCCAGGAGCAGGTCGTACGCCCCCTCCGACGCCAGCTTGTCGGCCGCCACCGTGAGGAACCCGGCACTGACCGTGTGGTCGCCGCCCGCGCCCGGCGTCACCGGGGTCTCGACCTCGGGCAGCTCGGCGCGCTCCGCGACCCCGGCGACGAAGTTGTCGCGCATCCGGTGGTCCAAGAGGACACCGGCGTTGGTGTCGCTGACCGCGTCCGTCAGGGACTTCAGCAGGCGGTCGCCCGCCGCACCGGCCGGCGCCAGCACCAGGCCGGGCTTGACGCAGAACTGGCCGACGCCCAGGGTCATGGAGCCCGCGAGCCCCGTACCGATCGCCTCGGCGCGCTCGTTCGCCGCCGCCTCCGTGATCACCACCGGGTTCAGGGAGCCCAGTTCGCCGTGGAACGGGATCGGGACCGGACGAGCCGCCGCCGCGTCGAAGAGGGCACGGCCGCCTCGTACGGAACCGGTGAACCCGGCCGCCGCGACCAGCGGGTGCTTGACCAGCTCGACGCCCGCCTCGAAGCCGTGGACCAGGCCGACGACGCCCTCGGGGATGTCGTGCTGGGCCGCGGCCCGGCGCAGGACGGACGCGACCAGCTCGGACAGGCCCGGGTGGTCCGGGTGCGACTTGACGACCACCGGACAGCCGGCCGCGAGCGCGCTCGCGGTGTCGCCGCCGGGGACGGAGAAGGCGAAGGGGAAGTTGGACGCCGAGTAGACGGCCACGACACCCAGCGGGATCTTGTAACGACGCAGGTCCGGGATCGGCGGGGTCGCGGTGTCGTCGGGGTGGTTGATGACGACGTCGAGGAAGGCGCCCTCGTCGACGATGTCCGCGAAGGCCCGCAGCTGGTAGCAGGTGCGGGCGAGTTCGCCGGTCAGCCGGACCGGGCCGAGCGCGGTCTCCGCGTCGGCGACCTCGATGAGCTGTTCCTTGGCCGCTTCGAGCTGCTCGGCGGCGCTGCGCAGGAAGGCCGCGCGGACGGTGCGGTCGACGAGGGCCGGGCGGGCGGCGTGCGCCGCGCGGACGGCGGCGTCCACCTCCTGCGCTGTGGCCTCGACCGCGACCTGCTCCCGCTGCTTCCCGGTACGGGGGTCGACACTCCAGACTGGTGCTGCTGCCACCGGGGGTC
Source organism: Streptomyces sp. B21-083 (assembly GCF_036898825.1). GTDB lineage: Bacteria > Actinomycetota > Actinomycetes > Streptomycetales > Streptomycetaceae > Streptomyces. Next base: position 2,212,385 of record NZ_JARUND010000002.1, read on the forward strand.
CCTCCAGATTGTGTTGCCATTTGTGGTGCTTAGATTTTGCGTCATCCACCAGGTGCGTTCGATATGCTGAACGCCGTCTCTGATGATGAATAACTGTTGGAGACTATTTCCCGTCGAACGAAGGGGTCAAGGTCGATGTCGGCAGCTGAGACAGGCGGCGGAGCGCAGGTCAAGTCCGCGGTACGGACCGTTGAACTGCTGGAATACTTCGCCGGACGTCCCGGCATGCACTCGCTGGCGTCGGTCCAGGAGGCCGTCGGTTATCCCAAGTCCAGTCTTTACATGCTCCTGCGCACCCTTGTCGACCTCGGCTGGGTGGAGACGGACGCCACGGGCACGCGATACGGCATCGGCGTCCGGGCGCTGCTGGTCGGCACCTCGTACATCGACGGTGACGAGGTGGTCGCGGTGGCCCGTCCGACCCTCGACCGGCTCTCCGACGACACGACGGAGACCATCCACCTCGCCCGGCTCGACGGCACGAACGTCGTCTACCTCGCCACCCGTCAGTCGCAGCACTACCTGCGGCCCTTCACCCGGGTCGGCCGCCGGCTGCCTGCCCACTCGACCTCCCTCGGCAAGGCGCTGCTGGCCACCCACACCGACGAGCAGGTCCGCAAACTGCTCCCGGAGACGCTGCCCGCGCTGACCGAGCACACGATCACCGACCGGGAGAAGCTCATCGAGGAGCTGCGCCTGGTGCGCGAGCAGGGCTTCGCGGTGGACCGTGAGGAGAACACGCTGGGGCTGCGCTGCTTCGGCGTCGCGGTCCCGTACCGCACCCCCGCGCGGGACGCGATCAGCTGCTCGGTGCCGGTCGCCCGGCTCACCCCGGCCCACGAACAGATGGTCAAGGACGCCCTGTTCGACGCGCGCGACCGACTGACGCTGGCCACCAGGAGGCTCTGAGCGATGAGGTATTCGGCATCCATGGACGTCGTTCTCCGCGAGGTCCACGACAGTGACCTGCCGGTCTTCTTCCGGCAGACGAACGACCCGGAGTCGCTGCGGATGGCCGCGTTCACGGCGAAGGACCCGACCGACCGGGCCGCCTTCGACGCCCACTGGGAGCGGATCCGCGCCTCGTCGAACGTGCTGCGCACGGTCCTGGTCGACGGTGACGTGGTGGGCAGCGCGGCGGTGTACGGCGAGCTGGGCGCCCGCGAGGTGACGTACTGGATCGACCGCTCCTACTGGGGCCGGGGTATCGCGACGGCCGCCCTGCGGGCTCTCGTCGCCGAGGTCCCGGACCGCCCACTGCACGCGCGTGCAGCCGCCGACAACACGGGCTCACTGCGGGTCCTGGAGAAGTGCGGTTTCCGCGTGTCCGGGCACGACCGGGGGTTCGCCCAGGCACGGGACGCGGAGATCGACGAGGTCGTGCTGACGCTGGACGCCTGACCCTCGTACGACGGCACAGGTGTCCCTTACAGGCTCCCGCGTTTCCTGAATGTGCCATGAGAAATCAGGCGGAGGGGAACGTTCCGTCCGGTGCCGCTCGTCTTCGGACGGGATGAACAAGACGATCAGGAGCGCCTCGGTCTTCACACTGCTGCTCGTGCTCTCTCTGCTGGTCAGGGCGACATGGGTGCAGTTCTACGACGCGAAGGCGCTCGCGGACGACAGCTTGAACCGACGGAACGCGATCGCGTTGTACGCGAACCCGCTCGGGAACATCATCGTGGCCGGCGAGTCGGTCACCGGCTCGAAGGAGACGAGCAGCGGGGATCTCAAGTACCGGCGGACGTACACGGACGGCAGCCTCTACGCGGCCGTGACCGGGTACAGCACGCCGCTGTTCACGCCGACGCAGCTGGAGGGCATCTACAAGGACGTGCTCGACGGCTCGGACAGCAGACTCACGACCGTCATGGACACGGTCACCAGGGAGCACGCCGCCCCGGGGAACGTGATCACGACGATCGACCCGGACGTCCAGAAGGCGGCGTACGCGGCGCTGGGCGACAAGAAGGGCGCCGCGGTCGCCATCGACCCGAAGACCGGCAGGATCCTCGCCATGGTCTCGACGCCGTCGTACGACCCCTCGTCGATCACCGGGGCGAACGACGGCGACACCTGGACCAAGCTCAACGAGGACCCCGACAAACCGCTGGTCAACCGGGCGATACGGCAGCCGCTGCCGCCGGGTTCGACGTTCAAGCTGGTGGTCGCGGCGGCGGCTCTGGAGGACGGGCTGTACGGGTCGGTGGACGAGCGTACGGCCAGCCCGGACCCGTACACGTTGCCGGGTACGACCCGTGGGCTGTCGAACGAGAACCCGGACGCGCCCTGTGCGAACGCCACGATCCGGGTCGCGCTGCAGTACTCCTGCAACAACGTCTTCGCGAAGATGGCCGTCGACCTCGGACAGGACAAGGTCAGGGCGATGGCGGAGAAGTTCGGCTTCAACGACGAGAAGCAGGACGTGCCGGTGCGGGCGTATCCGAGCGTGTACCCGTCGGACATGGAGAAGTCGCAGACCGGCCTGACGGGCATCGGGCAGTTCGACGTCACGGCGACGCCGTTGCAGATGGCCATGGTGTCCGCGGCGATAGCCGACGGCGGCAAGCTGGTCTCGCCGCACATGGTGTCGCAGGTCACGAACTCGGACGGGGATGTGCTGGAGGACTACGACAGCGAGGCGTCGACGAAGGAGATCGTCAGCTCGCGGACGGCCGAGCAGTTGCAGTCGGCCATGCAGACGGTGGTCTCCGACGGTACGGGGACGAACGCGCGGATTTCCGGTGCGACGGTGGGGGGTAAGACGGGGACGGCTCAGCACGGGGAGAACAACAGCAAGACGCCGTATGCATGGTTCACGTCGTACGCGAAGTCCCGGTCCAACGGGAAGGAGGTTGCCGTGACGGTGCTGGTCGAGCAGTCGGGGGCGGCTCGGTCCGAGGTGAGCGGGAACGGGTTGGCGGCGCCTGTGGCCAAGGCGATGATGGTTGCTGCGCTGGCTTCGTGAGTTCTTCGGGTGCGGCGCCGTCGTGGTTTTTCGCGCAGTTCCCCGCGCCCCTGATCAAGGGCGCGGGGTCACCTGGTCCGGCGACTACTTCGTACCGAAGAGCTGCTGAATCGGGTCGATCGCGAAGTAGATCAGGAACAGGGCGCTCGTGGCCCACAGGAGCCAGTGGACCTCCTTCGCCTTGCCGAGGACCGCCTTGATGAGGACGTAGGCCAGGAAGCCGGCGCCGATGCCGTTGGTGATGGAGTACGTGAACGGCATCACGGCGATCGTCAGGAACGCGGGGATGGCGATCTCGTACTTGTCCCAGTCGATGTGCTTGACCTGGGTCATCATCAGGAAGCCCACCGCGACCAGGGCCGGGGCGGCGGCCTGCATCGGAACGATGGTCAGGATCGGCGTCAGGAAGAGCGCGCAGGCGAACAGGCCGCCGGTGACCAGGTTGGCGAAGCCGGTGCGCGCGCCCTCGCCGACACCCGCCGCCGACTCGATGAACGAGGTCGCCGAGGACGAGGAGCTCGCGCCGCCCGCCACCGCCGCCGCGCCGTCGATGAGCAGCACCCGGCCGAGGTTCGGGACCTTGCCCTCCTCGTCCAGGAGGCCGGCCTCGGCGGTGATGCCGACGACGGTGCCCATGGTGTCGAAGAAGTCCGAAAGGATCAGCGTGAAGATCAGCAGGACGACGGTGATCACCGTGGTCTCGCCGAACGCGCCGAACAGGCTGAAGTGGCCGATCAGCCCGAAGTCGGGGGTGTCCGCGATCTTGTCGGGCCAGGCCGGTGTGGTCAGGCCCCAGCTCTTGACGTCGGCCACCGAGTTGATGATGAGCGCGAGGAACGTCATCGTGACGATGCTGATCAGGATCGCGCCCCGCACCTTGCGCGCGAGCAGGCCGATGGTCAGCAGGACGCCGAGACAGAAGACGACGATCGGCCAGCCGCTGAGCGTGCCGGTCCCGCCGAGCTGCACCGGGACCGTGGTGTTCGCGGCGTCCGGGATACGGCTGACGAAGCCGGCGTCGACGAAGCCGATGAAGGCGATGAACAGGCCTATGCCCACGCCGATCGCCGCCTTGAGCGGCGCCGGAATGGCGTGCATGATCGCTTCTCTGAGGCCGGTCACCACGAGGACGCAGATCAGCAGGCCTTCCAGGACGACCAGACCCATCGCGTCGTCCCAGCTCATCAGCGGGGCGATCTGGAAGGCGACCACCGCGTTGAGGCCGAGGCCCGCGGCGAGTGCGAGGGGGAGGTTGCCGCCGACGCCCATGATGATCGTCATCACCGCGGCCACCAGGGCGGTGGCGGTGACGAGTTGGACGCTGTCGAGCTGGTGGCCGAACTTGTCCTTGGCGCTGCCCAGGATGATGGGATTCAGGACAAGGATGTAGGCCATCGTGAAGAACGTGGCGAAGCCGCCCCGTACTTCGCGAGCGAAGGTGGATCCCCGCTCGGAGATCTTGAAGAAGCCGTCGACGCTGTTCGCCGCGGGGGGCGCGCCCTTCGGCCGGTCAGCCACCTTCTGTGGTTCGGACATGGCGGTTACTCCTCGTTGCCTTGTTGATCTGTGTGCGGATGCTGGCTGGATTGTTCACGTGTTGAACCGTTCTCAGGTTTTCTCCGTGTTACGGAATCAGGATCGACCTGTTGTACGGCACTCGAAGGTCCTTACGCACGCCTGATACTCTCTCGGCTCTCGCGCCAAACGATCACCGTCTCTTCACCGGCGCACCACAGCGGCCGTATACGCGGGGCCGCCCGGGTTCGCCCGGCAGCCGCCGCCGGCCTGGAAGAACTCAGCGAAACCAAAGGGGGAGAGGTCGCCCGTGGGCACTGCCGTCGACGACGCAGCCTCCGTGGAGTTCCATGCCTTCTTCGAGCGGCACTACGCCGAACTCGCGCGCCTGGCCCACCTGCTGACGGGCGAGGCGGACGCCGCCGACGACCTGGCCGCGGACGCGCTGCTCGCGCTGTGGCACCGCTGGGACCGGGTGCGGGCCGCCGATCATCCGGTGGCGTACGCGCGCGGTGTGGTCGCCAACCTGGCCAAGACCCGTATCCGCAGCGCGGTCCGGGAGCGCCGACGCATCACCCTCTTCTGGTCCCAGCGGGACGAGAAGACCGAGAATCCCGACATACCCGGCATCATCGATGTCCAGACCGCCCTGCGCAGACTGCCGTTCCGCAAGCGGGCGTGTGTGGTGCTCCGGCACGCCTTCGACCTCTCGGAGAAGGACACCGCGCTCGCCCTGGGAGTTACTGTCGGTACGGTGAAGAGCCAGACGTCCAAGGGAATGGCCGAACTGCAGCGGCTCCTTGGCACCGACGAGGCCCCGCTTCGAATGCGTACCCCTGTGCGCACCACCGGTGGAACGGGAGGGACGAACCGATGAGGACGCCGCACGACGAGCTGCGTGCCGGGCTGCGTGAGACGGCCGAGGCATACGAGCCCGACCGCGCGCGCATCCTCGCGCGGGTCGAGCGCGGCATGGCCGCCGGTCCCGAGGAGAAGCGTCGCTCGCGGCGCCGGGCGACGCGTCCGCCGCTGCTGGCCTGGGCCCGGGTCGTGGGTGCGACCGCCGCCGTCTCCGGGATCCTCGCGATGGGCGGATACGCGCTGGCCTCCGTGGTGAAGAGCGACGAGACATCGGCCGACCCGACCGTCTCGGTCTCGCCGATGCCGACCCCGTCCCCGGACGCGACCAGCCGTGCACCGATCCAGCCGGCCCCCGAGCCGTCCAGCGGCAACACCCACGAAGACAAGCCGAGTTCGACGCCCATCCCGACGCCGAAGGCCTCGAACACGGCGCCGGCCGCGAAGGGCGCCGAGGACGGGCCGCTGTGGTCGGACGGCTCGGTCGATCCGCACAGCAATGAATTCTGGGCGCAGAGCGACGTCACCATCAAGACCTCCGGACAGCTCACCGCTCTCACCGTCGAGTTGAAGATCGCCCAGACCGGCGGGATCGCCTCCACGGGCGCCTGGCGGTCGGCGCCTGAGGACGACTTCGACCTGACGGTGACCGAGCGCGACGGCTTCCTGGTCTACACGTGGGTGCTCAAGGACGGCCACAAGGTCTTGCCGGGCGAGTGGGTCTTCGCCGGTCAGTACAACCACACACGCGGCGGCCGGGACGCGAAGGACGACACGTACACGGTGACGGGCGAAGCAGCGGGCGGACAGCTCGCCGTGAAGGGCGACTTCGCGGGCCAGGACGACCACGACTCGTCCGACGACGGCGATTCGTGAAGCCGGGCAGCGGCTCGTAAAGAAATCTCGCCGGACTCGGCAACCCTTTCCGTCCGGGTGGCGACCAGGAGACGCACGCATCTCCTCGTCAGCCACGGAAATGGCTCCAGGGGAGGGAATCGTCCAAAATCGGCAGCGGCCTGCACGGACCCACCTGCGATTTCTGGCCATCTGACATCACGTACACGCAAGTGAATCATCAAGCACGACAGGGCCGTCAGCCTTGAGCACGCACACGAGAAACCTCAGTCGCCGCAGGCTGTTGGCCGCTTCAGCCGTTGCCGGGACGGGCGCCGCAGTCGCCACCGGCAGCGGCAGCGGCAGCGGCAGCGGCCTACTGTCGTCCCCTTGGCGTCCACACAGCCCTCGACGCGCTCCCTTACCGCGGGGGCGTGCTGGGGGAACAACCGTACGTTGACGTACAACGTCCCTTCCAGTGCGTGGAGGACGGACGCGGGGCAGTACAACGTAGTCAACGTACCCGGGACTGAAGTCCCGGGCTTGCACAGCGGGCGCCACTGGGTGTGGTGCTGCGCTTGCGTCCGGTCCCGCCCTCGGGTGTCGGGGGTGGGTCTGGGGCGGTTGACTGCGCCCCGCGTCGCCACAACTCTTCCGCGCGGGCGCGGATGTTGCGGGAGCCGTTGCGGTCCGCGTGATCAACGAATCCGCAGGACCGGCAAGCGAACCGGGCCTGGGAGACCCGGTTCGCCTTGTCGATGTGGCCGCACTCGGCTCAGGTGCGGGAGGTGTACGCCGGATCGACGTACACCACCGGCACCCCGGCCTTCTTGGCCTTGTACGCGATGAACTGCCCCAGCTGGGCGAAGGACCAGCTGGAGTGGGTGGCCCTCCCCCACTGCCTTAAGGGCGTGGGAGGTGCCCCCAGGCTTGCGAAGCCGTACCCGTTCACGGATCCCGCCCAGGTCTTCCAGGGCGATTCCGCGACCGGTGCGTTCAGTCTCGGCCACCACATGCTTCGCGATCTTGTGGTTGATGTCCTCCGCCCGCCGCGCCTCCTTGCGCCTGCGTTTCTTCAGACGGCGCTTGGCGGAGGGGGTGTTCTTCTTCTGCAGCTTGGTGCGCAGGGTGCGTTCCCGCAGCCGTCCCCGGTTGAGTTCACGCCCGGCCATGATCTGACCGTCGCTCGTGGTGGCGATGTTCACGATGCCCAGGTCGATGCCGAGAAAGGCCACCGGATCGGTGTTCAGGGGTGCTTCGGGGATCTCGCAGGTGGCCTGCAGGAACCACATGCCGTCCCTCGCGACGAGGTCGGACTCGCCCTTGCGGTACAGGGCCAGGCGAGCCAGCTGCTCCGGAGAGGCGGTGAACGCCACCTGCTTCATCCGCCCGGACAGGGTCCACAGGGAGACGGTCCGGTCGGTGATCTGCCAGGACAGCATCCGGTCGTCATAAGGCTGCGCACCCTCGGGCCGGAACGTGATCGGCTTGTCCACCGCCCGCCGGTACCGTTTCGACCACGGCCTGCCCAGGTTCCCGGCCTTCAGATTCGCCGCCAGCGTCCGGTAGGCGTCACAGGTCTTCTTAACGGTGTGCTGGGCGGCCTGCGCCCCCAGGCCCCACCGCTGCCTGATCTCGGCGTAGGTGTGCTCGCGCAGCGCGAAGTTCCGCTTCACATCCCTGGCGAACGCGACCCCGGACGCCCAGGACGCGGCCTCGTTGCAGGCGTGCAGGGTCGCCTCAAGTGCCGCCGCCTGTACGGGCGTCGGCAACAGCTTGACCTGCACCACCAGCTTCATGACACCCGAACCTACACACCCGCCCGCACACACAGACAGCTTCCGCACATGCGTCCCACCATCCAGTGACACACCGACCACGCGTTCGACATTGCCCGGCTCCGCCGGACAGCCCGACGGCCCCTCCGCGCCCGAACTCCCGGACACCGCGACGCCTCGCGTCGCCACCACAGGATGCGATTCCTCCCAAGAACCTTGCTGAAGATCCACATCGTCAGTGGTTCGAGCGGCACGGCGTTCCTCAGCCCGGGCACCTCGTTCGACTGCCTGGATCTGCTGGCCTGAGCCCCGCTCGGCCAGTCAGAGAGCCCCCTGCCGGTGACGACCGACAGGGGGCTCATTCTCATCCGACGGGTGGGGTACGTCAGTTCGTGGTGGCCCCGACGGCCGTGGCGGCCACCGTCAGGAACGTGATCGCCGGCAGTGAGCCGTCCGGCCAGCGGGGGCCGTACGCGGTCGTCGCGTCCTTCGACCTCAGCGCCGGTGTCGGGACGCCGCTGTCCCAGTTGTCGGCGGCCGAGACGGTCGACGAGCCCAACTCGGCCTGGCCACCCCTGTTGTTCACCGCGAGGTTCCTCGCGAGCCGGGCTGCGGCCCCGATGAGGTGGGGTCGCAGCCCGGCTCTGCTGCCTTGTTGCCGCCCGGCTGAAAAGGGTTGCCATGATCCGCAGCACGGTCGCCATCGAAACTTTCGGTCCCACCGGCCTCGTCCGCACCGATTGACGCGCTGTCCCCCGCTGGCGAGACTCCGAGGACGATCACTCAACAGAAACCATCAGACTCCCACAGGATGTGTCATGCGCCCCCACCTCGCCCGCGCCTTCCTGCTCCCCTTCATCTCCCTGGCGGCCCTGCTCCTCACCCTGCTCGCCGCCCCGCCCAGCCCCGCCGCCTCAGGAGCCCCACCCGTGACGCAGCAGAAGCCCGAGCAGATACCCGGGCCCAAGTCGACGCAGAAGTACGCCGGTTACCTCTTCGCCTACTTCACCGGGGAGGGCACGGCCGACGGTGAACAGATCCGGTACGCCCTCAGTCGTGGCGACGACCCGCTGCACTGGCGGGAGTTGAACGCGGGCAAGCCCGTCCTGACCTCCACCACCGGGGAGAAGGGGCTGCGCGACCCGTTCGTCATCCGCTCCCCCAAGGGCGACAAGTTCTACATGATCGCCACCGACCTGCGCATGTACCGGAACAGCAGCGGCAGTTGGGACGACGTCCAGCGGCACGGCAGCAAGTCGATCATGGTGTGGGAGTCGACCGACCTCGTCCACTGGACCGACCAGCGGCTGGCGAAGGTGTCCCCCGACACGGCCGGCAACACCTGGGCGCCGGAGGCCTACTACGACAAGAAGCTCGGCTCGTACGTCGTCTTCTGGGCGTCGAAGCTGTACGCCGACGACGACCCCGGGCACACCGGCTCGACGTACAACAAGATGATGTACGCCACGACGAAGGACTTCCGCACCTTCAGCGAGGCGAAGGTCTGGGACGACCCGGGTTACTCGGTGATCGACTCGACCGTCGTGGAGCACAAGGGGACCTACTACCGCTACACGAAGGACGAGCGGGACCCCGCCTCCAGCTCGCCCTGCGCCAAGTTCATCACCGGCGAGAAGTCGACGAGTCTGACCTCGACGAAGTACGACCTGGTGGCGGACTGCATCGGCAGCGGTGCGATGGACCGCGGCGAGGGCCCGACGGTGTTCAAGTCGAACACCGAGGAGAAGTGGTACCTGTTCATCGACGAGTACGGCGGTCGCGGCTACGTCCCCTTCGAGACCACCGACCTCGACTCGGGGAAGTGGACCGCGTCCACGAACTACCAGCTGCCCGCAAGTCCCCGGCACGGCACGGTGCTTCCGGTGACGCGGAAGGAGTACGACCGGCTGCTGGCCGCGTATCCGTCGACGCCCACCTCGGTCGTGGACGTGACGGCGAAGGGCCAGAAGGGCTGGTCGATCGTCACCGAGGCCTCGTCGAAGGTCGTGCTGCCGATGCGGCCGGGCACCGATCTCACGCGCCTCGCACCGGAGTTGGCGGTGGGCGCGGGCGCCACGGTGACCCCGAGGTCCGGTACCCGGCGCGACTTCCGCAAGCCGCAGACGTACACGGTGAGGGCGGCGGACGGAACGACCCGCGCCTGGACAGTCGAGGCGGTACCGACCGGAAGTCCCGTGCTGCCCGGCCTCAACGCCGACCCGGACGTGCACTATCTGAACGGCGAGTACTGGATCTACCCGACGACCGACGGCTTCAACGGCTGGAGCGGGACCCGGTTCAAGGCGTACTCGTCGAAGGACCTGGTCCACTGGAAGGACCACGGCGTCATCCTCGACCTCGGCGCGGACGTGTCGTGGGCCGACAAGTACGCGTGGGCGCCCGCTATCGCCGAACGGGACGGTAAGTACTACTTCTACTTCTGTGCCGAGCAGCAGATCGGTGTGGCCGTGGCTGACTCCCCGGCCGGTCCCTTCAAGGACGCTCTCGGCAAGCCCCTGGTGGCGAAGGGCGGTTCACTGCAGGGCCAGATGATCGACCCGGCGGTCTTCACGGACGACGACGGGACGTCTTATCTCTACTGGGGCAACGGCCACGGCTACGTGGTGCCGCTGAACGACGACATGGTGTCGTACGACGCGTCGAAGGTGCGGGACATCACCCCGGACAACTTCCGCGAGGGATCCTTCGTGATCAAGCGGAACGGCCTGTACTACTTCATGTGGTCCGAGGACGACACCCGCAGCGAGAACTACCACGTCGCCTATGCGACAGGACCGTCCCCGCTCGGCCCGTGGACCAAGAAGGGGACGATCCTGTCCAAGCGTCCCGAGTACGGCATCCTCGCCACCGGCCACCACTCCGTGGTGAACGTCCCCGGCACCGACGACTGGTACATCGTCTATCACCGGTTCGCCCTGAACGGGCCGGGGAAGGCGGGCGGGGACGGCATGCACCGTGAAACCACCATCGACCGTATGCACTTCGCAGCGGACGGTTCGATTCAGCCGGTGGTACCGACCCTCGCGGGGATCCGACCGGTCAAGAACGACAAGAACTAGTCAAGAACGACAAGAACTAGCTGACGAAGTACGTCGGGTTCGGGATCTTGTACGTCTTGTCGGCGTAGCCGCCGTCGAGGTCCGAGTACTGGTCACCGAAGTTGGCGATGACGTCGTAGCCGAGGTCCTCGATGTGCTTGCGGGTACCGGACTTGTACTGCACGGTCGTGCAGGTCCAGGTACCGGGCGTGGCACAGGCGCTCAGGTAGGCGGGCGGGTTGGCCGCGTCCTTGAGGAACATGTGGTCGGCGTCGAGGTTGATGTCGGCGCCGACCTTCTTCAGGTTCGCGACGGCCGCGGCGCGCTGCGACTCCTTCAGGCCGGAGTTGTAGAACACCTCGACGCCCTTGGCCTTGGCGTAGGCGACCAGCTCGGGCGTGCCGAAGACGGCCGGGCGGTCGGCCTTGGCCACGTAGTCGGTCCAAGTCGCCCCGTTGTACGTGTAGTTGGTCTTCTTCTCGTAGTCGAGGGAGAGCAGCAGCGTGTCGTCGATGTCGAAAACGACAGCGGGCTTCTTACCCTTGTGCGGCTTCTTGTGCGCCGCCTTGTCGATGTACTTCTTCGCCGCGGACTCGATCCGAGCCAGGTCCTTGGCGTACGGGCTGGTGGAGGAGGCCTGGTACACACCGGCACTGTCGGCCGTGGTGCCGTAGTAGGCGTCGATCTCCCCGACCAGGAGCCCGATGTTGTGGGGCTCGTGCGTGGAGTTCGCCGTGGACTGACCGGCGGTGGCCGCGCCGGTGCCGTACAGTGCGGCGCCGGCGACGGCACCGGCGACAGCGAGTGTCGCGAAACGAGATGGCTTATGCATGACAGGTTTCTACGCGCGTCACCCTCCCGGTTGCCAGACCTTTTGCCTGATCTATATCAAGTCCATAGGGGGCGTAAACCAGCCATTGAGGAGCGAGGGGCGCGACAGCGGTGCCGCACCCCTCGGTCCGTCTCACAGCTCGCCCCGGCGGGCGGTCAGTTCATCGTCGCCCCGATCGTGCTGCTGCCCGTCGTCAGGAACGTCGTCGCGGGCAAAGTGCCGGCCGCCGCACGGGAGTTGAACGTGGTCGACGCGTTCGTGGACACGAAGGACGGGGTCGAGATCCCCGAGTCCCAGTTGTTGCCCGACGAGGTGACCGACGAGCCCTTGCTCACCGTCCCTGAACCGTTGCCGACGGCCAGGTTCTTGCCGAGCCTGGCCGCTCCGGTGGCGAAGTAGTAGCCCCACTTGGCGTTGGCGTAGGCGGTGGTGCGGTTGATGACGATGGCGCCCTTGTTGCTGTTCTCGGTGAAACCGTTGCCCGCGTTGTCCCAGGCGGCCGAGTTGTTGATGACATGGGCCACGGTCTCTCCGTCGCCGCCCAGCTTGTAGCCGTTGCCGTCGCCCGCGAACGCCGAGTCGGACCAGCGGTTCCTGCCGTTGCCCATCGACCAGGTGTGCTCGACGGTGACGGGGGACGAGAAGGACCAGAAGTCCATACCGTCGTCCGAGTTGTTGTAGAGGCGGGCGCCGGTGATGAGGTTGCCGGTGCCGGAGCCGAACTTCACGGCGATCCCGTCGGCGTTCTCGCCGTGGTTGGCGGGGTCGTAGTTGCCGTACGAGTCGATGTTCCTGACCGTGTTGTTGGTGGTGTTGTCGCCGGTGAGGGTGAAGCCGGAGTCGCCGCCGTTGATGGTCTTGATGTTGCTCCAGACCGTCGAGGCACAGGACTGGCAGACGACCGCGCTGTCCGGCGAGTTCTGGAACGTGATGTTGGAGACGGTCCAGTAGTCGGCGGTCAGCTTGAAGATCCAGTCACCGGCGGGCAGGTTCGACCCGTCGATCTTGACCGTCTCCGAGCCGTACGGCTGGAGGTAGATACGGCTGGCGGACGTGCCGTTGGCCGTCGACTGGAGGGTGGCCGTCGGATAGTACGTGCCCGCGCGCACCTGGATGGTGGTGCCGGCGGCGGCGCCGGAGATGGCGCTGCTGAGCTGGGCGGAGGTGGAGACGACCACGGTCGCGGCCTGGGCGGGGCTGGGGAGTACCGCGAGTCCGACACCGGCGGTGGTGGCGACGGCGAGAGCGGTCAGGGAGCTGTTGACACGAGTGATACGACGCATGACGTGCGGGTCCTTTCGTCGTAACGGGGAGGGGAGTCGGGGAAGTGGTGGGAGGTTGGGCGTGGGGTGCGTGGGGGTTGGGGAAGCGGTAGGGGCGGGCGGTGGGGGTTACAGGACGGCGTCCAGCCATGAGAAGACGTCGTCCTGCATGGGTGCGGTGAACACATGGCCGAGGTCGGGCCAGATCCTGGTGTGCAGCCGCTCCCCGGCGCGGCGCGAGCGCCAGACGGCGCGCAGCTTCTCGTGGGCCACGCGGACGCCGTCCGCCGGGAACAGCGGATCCTGGGCGCCGTGGAAGAACAGCATCGGCCTGGGTGCGGCGATGCTCGCCACGTCGGGGAAGTCGAGATGTCGGGCCAGCCCGGGGTGGAGCATGTGGTAACTGGACTGGCCGCGCAGGGTGTTGTTGCCGGGGACCATCATTTCCTTCAGCCCGGTCATCCAGCAGACGCTGGCCGCCGCGGCGATGTCGTCGCTGAGCGCGGCGGTCTGCCAGGCGCGGAAGGCGCCCATGGAGAACCCGACGGCGGCGACCCGCCGCCGGTCCACGCGGTCGAGCCCGGCGAGGAAGCGGGCAGCGCGTACGTCCTCGCGGGCCATGAGTCCGGCGAGGGACGAGCCGAGGTTGTACAGGTTGCTGGCGAGGGCCTGCTGCTGGTCGTAGACGAGGGGACCCCGGTCGGCCCAGCCGAGCGCGTCGAGCGCCAGCACGACGTAGCCGCGCCGGGCGAGCTCGTCGCCGACGAAGCGTCCGCTGAAGTAGCGGTCCGCCCAGGCCTGCGCGGAGGCGAGCCTCGTGTCGTCGTACCAGGGGCGGACCAGCTTCTCCTTCCCGATGTCGAACTTCGCTCCGTGGTCGTGGAGCAGCAGTACCGCGGGGAAGGGTCCCGGGCCGTGCGGGGTGAGCAGCGCGCCGCGCACGGGCTCGTACCGGGTGAGGGCTAGGGTCACCAACTCCCTTGTGTAAGACGGGGTTTCGGTGCGGCCGCTGAACTCCGGACCGTACGGGGTCCCGTCACCGTCCGGCTCGACGAGCAGCGTCTCCTCCACCTTGGCTCGGGCGATGCGGCGCCAGGCCCGGAAGTCCCGGACGCCGGATCTGCCCCAGGCGAGCGGGAAGGTCAGCTCGTCCTTGAGCGCCGGGTAGAAGCCGGGCAGCGGGCCGTCGACGACCGCCGACTCCAACCCCGGTGCCGCCCCGGCGGGTTGGGCTGCGGCTCCGTTGATCAGCGCCGCCCCCGCTCCCACGACGAACGTCCGCCGCCCCACCGCCGGATCACGGCCGGTCATACGGGCACCAGTTGCCGAGATACGTCCGCCGCGTGTGCTCGCCGGCCTCCGCCGCCGTGAGCTGCGGCCGGTTCTCCGGCGCCGTGATCACCGCGCCCGGACCGCAGTTGCCGTACTCCCGAAAGCGCATGGTCTGCCAGGGATAGGCCTCGCGCATGTTGGTGTACGGGGTCACGGCGTCGATGCCCGGGCCCAGCCAGGTGTCCCGGACGACCAGTGAGGGCCAGGCGGTTGTCTCGTACGACGGCACCCAGGGCCGGGCGACCTTGTACGCGCCGTCCTCCGCGCCCGAGGTCACGAGTCCGCGCACGGCCAGGAAGCCGTAGGGGTTGGCCCGGGCCGTGGCGGGGGCGAAGACCATGCCCTCGGGCTTGAAGGCGACGTCCCGGTCGAGGGTGTGGAAGTGGCAGCGCTCGAAGACGGCCCGTGCCCGCCCGAAGACGAAGTCGACGTCGCCCTCGATGTAGCAGTCGCGGTAGTAGTGGCGGTCGAACGCGGTCAGTGCCGTCGTGTCCGCGAACAGGGTGTCCTGGTGGGCGAGGAACCGGACCCGGGTGAACTTCGACCGGTCCCCCGTGACATACGCGGCGACGGCCTGCGTCCCCGTGATCTCCGGGTGGTCGGCGCGCAGCCAGTCGTTGGCGAGGGTCAGGTCGCGGACGGTCAGGCCGGGCGCCGCCGAGGTGAAGGTGGCGGAGCCGCCGGTGCCGTAGGTGCCCGAACCGTCGGGTTTCTGCGTGCCGTTGGCGTTGTCGTACACGATGACGGTGTCGCGCGGGTCGCGGGTGGCGCCACGGATCGTCAACTCGGCGGCCTGGGCAGGAATGTTGACGACCTCGCGGTACGTCCCCGGGTGCACGACGATCGTCCGGCCCACCCCGCCGCTCGCGACCACCGCGTCCACGGCGGCCTGGACGGAGCCGCCGGGACGGACATGCAGGACGCGATGCGCGGCGGACGCGAGGGCGGGAGCCGTCCCGGCGGCGATCAGGCCTGCCGTGAACCCGGTGAGCAGTGTGCGTCGGCGCATCTCAGCACCACCGCCCGCGCCACGGCGTCCAGTCGCCGAGGTACGCCTCACGGGTCGCCGACTCGGCTTCGGCGGCGCCCAGTTGGGGCCGGTTCTCAGCGACGACGATCCTGGCTCCCGGGCCCGTGTTCCGGTACTCGGCGAACCGCTGGCCCTGCCACGGGTAGCTGTCCGACATGTTGGTGTAGGGCGCGACCGCGTCGATGCCGGGGCCGAGGCGGGTGTCCCGGACGGTGAGCATCGGGCGGGCGGTGGTGTCGGAGCTGGGCACCCAGGGGCGGGCCAACTTGTAGGCGGCGTCCGGGGCTTCACTGGTGATGCGGCTGTCGGTCACCAGATAGCCGCGGGGGTTGGTGCCCACGGTGGACGGTGCGAAGACGAAACCGAAGGGGGTGCCCGCGAGGTCGGTGCGGTCGAGGGTGCGGAAGTGGCAGCGCTCGTACACGGCGGTGGCCCGGCCGAAGACGAAGTCGACGTCCCCTTCGGCGTAGCAGTCGGCGAAGTACTGCCGGGCGTACGCCTCACGGCTCATCGAGTCGGCGTACAGCGTGTCCTGGTGGCCGAGGAACCGGCAGTGGTGGAACGCCGCACGGTCGCCCTGGACCTTGATGGCGACGGCCTGGGTCCCCGCGATCTCCGGGTGGTCGGCGCGCAGCCAGTCGTTGGCGAAGGTGATCCACCGGGCCGTGAAGTCGACGGCCTGGACGAGGGTGGTGGCGGAGCCGGTGGTGCCGTAGGTGCCGCCGCCGGGCTTCGGGGTGCCGGCGGCGTTGTCGTGAACGATGACGACGTCACGCGGGTTCTCGGAGGCGCCGATCAGGGTCAGTTCCGTACGGGTGGCCGGGACGGCGACGGTCTCGCGGTAGACGCCCGGTGCGACGACCAGCGTGAATCCGCTGCCGCTCACCGCCGAGACGGCGGCCTGGACGCCGGTGAAGTCGCCGGTGCCTGCCGCGTCGACGTACAGCGTCTGCTCGGTCAGGCGGCGGGACGGGGAGCCGTAGCGGCCGAAGCGGGTCCGGCCGGCCGCGCGGGCGGGGGCCGCGAGCCCCAGGGCCAGTGCGGCCCCGGTGCTCGCGGCGACGAACGACCGTCTGCTCAACGGGAGTTCAGGGCTCGCCATGATCAGCAGACCTTGCCCGCGCCCGCACCGCGGTTGACGACGGACGGCACCGCGCGCGGCGAGTCGACCTTCGTGCGCAGCGTGGGTGTCCAGCCGGCGCCCGACTGGAGCGTCTCGGCGGGGATCTCGGCGTTGTGGACGGCGATCAGATCGGTCAGCCGGCCGTTGACGTAGTTGTTCACGGCGGTGAGCGGGGACTCGCTCCACTTCTTCAGCACCTTGCCGACCTCGGCGCCGGCCGGCAGTGAGATGGCGTTGTCACTGGCGTACAACTGCGAGGAGATGCCGACACCGAAGAGGTAGTAGTCGGACTTCTGCGACTCGGGCACCACGTAGCTGTTGTTGTAGACGTCGACCTGTCCGAAGCGCACCCGCGGGGAGCGCTGGAGGATCCCGTCGAACTTGTTGTGGTGCATGGTGACCTTGAGCTTGCCGCCGTCGGTGGTGGCGGTGCTGTCGCTGTTCCCGATCAGCATGTTCTTGTCGTGGTCCTTGAAGGAGTTCCAGGACACGGTGACGTAGTTGGCGCCGCGCACGATGTCGGTGAGCCCGTCGTGCTGCTGGAAGACCTTGCCGAAGTAGCTCGGCCGCTCGCTGTCGGGGTAGCGGCCGTCGGTGAGGGTGTTGTGGTCGATCCACACGTGGTCGGTGCCGTAGACGACGACGGCGTCGTACTCGGAGTTCCAGTTGCCGGTGTTGTTGTCGTCGGTCGGGTCCCACTTCGGGAAGCAGTCGAGGGGGGCCTCGATGGTGAGGTTGCGCACGATGACGTTCGAGACGGCCTTGATCTGGAGGCTGCCGCCGAGGATGCCGGAGTTCTTGCCGACGCCGACGATGGTGGTGTTGCTGGGGATGGCGGCCTTGATCGCCGAGTCCTGGTTGGCCATGGACGCGACCCGCGCGTCCTCCTGCGGCCCCATGGCCACCTTGTCGTTGCCGTAGACGGCCGGGTCGTAGTCCTTCAGGTACTGCTGGAGGTCGTATCCGCCGGTGGTGAAGGCCTCGCAGCCCTCGGACACGGCGTCGATCATGCCCTTGACCTTGATGATCTTGGGTGCGCTGCCGCCGTCCTTCAGCGCGGCCTTGAACTGCGCCCAGGTGGTGACGGTGTAGACGTGGGCGGCGTCGGCGGCCGAACCTCCGGTCGTGCCACCCGCGTCGGACCCCCAGCCGTCACCGGCGGCGAGGGTCTGGCGGCCGAGGTCAGGGGCCGGAGCGGCGGCCTGGGCGGCGGGCCCGGTGACGGTGAGGACGAGGGCCGTGCAGCCGAGCA
The DNA here is from genome assembly GCF_036898825.1 of Streptomyces sp. B21-083. GTDB lineage: Bacteria > Actinomycetota > Actinomycetes > Streptomycetales > Streptomycetaceae > Streptomyces. Next base: position 2,230,228 of record NZ_JARUND010000002.1, read on the forward strand.
GGACGGCGGCCTTCATGGTGGCATGATCATGACATGAGCGAACGTTCATGGTACGGCTCTCTTTCTGAAAGAACGGGCGGGAGGTCTTGAGGCGGAAAGCGGCTAGACGACGGCCGGCGGCCAGGTGATCCAGGACTCCGGGATCGCGTCGTCGAGGCGGCGCACGTCCCGGCGCGCCAGCACCCGGCGCCGCACCAGCTCGGCGGCGACGAGCCGGGCCACGGCGATGGCACCCGGCGGATTGAAGTGCGTGTTGTCCTGCTCGGTCGCTGTCCAGTTGAAGTACTTCTTCGTCTCCTCGACGCCCAGCTCCTGCCAGAGCGCGATCGACAGGGCCTGGATGTCGAGCAGCGCCACGCTCTCCTCCCCGGCGAGCGCACGCATCGCCGCCGGGTAGTCGCCGTGGGTCGGCACCGCGTTGCCGCGTCCGTCGAACTTCCTCCGCTCGACGGACGTGGCGAGCACCGGCAGGGCACCACGGGCCCGCGCACCGTCGATGTACAGCCGCAGATGGTCCTGGTACGTCGTCCAGGGCTCGGTGTACCGGACGGGGTCGGCGGTCTTCTCGTCGTTGTGCCCGAACTGGATGATCAGGAAGTCACCGGGGGCGATCACATCGAGAATGGCGTCCAGTCGCCCTTCGTCGACGAAACTCTTGGAACTACGCCCGTTCACCGCGTGATTGGCGACGACCAGATCCTTCCGCAGAAAGAAGGGCAGAGCCATTCCCCACCCGGTCTCCGGGGCGGCGTCGGCATATTTCTGGGCGGCGGTGGAATCACCGGCGATATAGACGGTGCGGGCACGGCGACCGGAATGCGCCGAGGCGCTTCCAGAGGCGGCGACAGCGAGCGGAACGGCAGCAATCGCGGCCATGGTCACTTGTCTACGGCTAAGAGACACGACGTTGTGCCTTTCAAAGGGGGGCGAGGGCCCGCGCCCCGTATGTAGGGGCGCGGGACTGTATCTGATTGCGGCTCCGCCGCGGGGCGCGACAAGCCACGGCGAACCCGCAGCCAAAACACGACCTAGCTGCTCTGCTGATTCCACTCAGCCTGCGCAGCGTTCAGCTGCTCGGCCAACGTGTCCAGGAAGTCCTTCGCGCTCATCTTCTTCAACAGCACCTTCTGGAAGTTCGGCTCGTTGTCCGCCTTCGAGATCGTGTTCCAGTCGGGCAGGTAGTACGGCAGCTGCACGATCTTGATCGTGCCGCTGTTCAGCGACTCGGCCGCCAGCTTCGTCGCCTCCGCGGACTGGATCCACGCGTCCTTCGCCGCCTCCGTGTTGGACGGAATGGCGCCGGCGGACTCGTTCCACTTGCTGTTGGAGGCGTGCGACACAGCGAACTCGATGAACTTCCACGAGGCCGTCTTGTTCTTGCTGGACTTGAACAGAGCGAGTCCGTCAACGGGGTTGGAGACCTGGACCCGCGTCCCGTCGTCCTGCGTCGGGTTCGGGATGCCCCGGAACTTGCCCTCCAGCGCCTTCAGATGGTCCTGGTAGGAGCCGAGGTTGTGACTCAGCATGCCGATGTCGCCGCTGTCCCACTGGGCGACCATCTTCTTGAAGTCGTTGTTGACGTCGGCGGACGGAGTGTCCTTCTTGAACAGCGCGGTGTACTTCTCCAGCGCCGCCACGTTCTTCGGGTCGTTGACGGTGGTCTTCGCGTCCTTCCAGAACGACGTGATGCCGGACTGCCCGTACATCGCGTCCAGGGCCTGCGCGATCGACCCCTCACCACCACGAATGGTGTAACCGAACTTGTTGTTGCTCGCGTCGGTGAGCTTGTCGGCCGCGGCGTAGAACTTCGACCAGGTGGTCGGCGGGTCGAGCTTCGCCGCCTTGAACAGGTCGGTGCGGTACCAGAGCGTGCCGTTGTTCGCGGAGGTCGGCACGGTGAACAGGTCGTCCCCGCCGCCCGCGCTGCGCACGCTGTCGATCATGCCCGGGGTCAGCTTGCCGTTGAGCGAGCTGCCGGAGAGCCGTTCGTCCAGCGGCTCCAGGGCGTTCTGGGCGGCGATGCCGGCGAGCATGGCCGCGCCGACGCCGCCGACGTCGGGCAGGCCACCGCCCTGGATCGCGGTGTCGTACTTGGACTGGATGCTGTCGGACGGTATCCCGACGTACTTGACCTTGATGTCGGGGTTGGCCTTCTCGAAGTCGGCGATGATCTCCTTCCAGACGTCGGTGCGCACACCGCCGTTGTTGTCCCAGAAGGTGATCTCGCCCTTGCCCGAACCCTCGTTGCCCTTGTCCCCGCCCGCTCCGCTGCCGTCGTCACCGCAGGCGGTGGCGGTCAGGGCGAGTACGGAACCCAGGGCCACGGCGATGGCCGCGCGCCTGCTTCTGCGGATGCTGATCTTCATTGGTCGGCACTCTCTCTTCTGGATCAAACTCTTCTGGATCAGTCGGAACTATGAAGTTGTGGGGGGTCAGCGGCGGGCGTACGGAGCCCAGGCGTACGGAGCCCAGCCGTCCGTCCCGCGCAGGTAGTCGGCGACGGTGTACGAAGCGGCGTCGGCGTCGCTCAACTGCGGCCGGTCAGCGGTCACTTGGGCGCCGGGTCCGTAGGTCCCGTACTCGGTGAAGCGGGCGTCCTTCCACGAGAAGCCGCTCATGTCGGTCCACGGCGAGGCCTTGATCGCGACAGGCAGCTCGGTGTCCCGGAAGAGGACCTGGGCCACGGCGTTCGGCTCGCCGCCCGGGTGCCAGGGCCGGCCGAGGTGGAAGGAGTCGGCGGGGGCATCGCTCACGACCTTCGAGCGGGTGATCAGGAAGCCGTACGGATTGCCCGTCCAGGTCGAAGCGGCGGTGACGTAGCCGTTGTTGGTGGTGGAACCCCGGGTCAGCGCGCGGATCACCGACCGCTCGATGACGGTCGTCGCCCGCCCGTAGATGAAGTCGACGTCGCCCTCGATGTACGCGTCGCGGACGTAGACCCGGCTGATCACGTCCAGCTTGGGGCTGTCGGTCATCAGGGTGTCCTGGTTGCCGAGGAAGGCGGTGTTCTCGAAGACGATGCGGTCGCCGGTCGTCTTCATCGCGAGCGCCTGCTCGCCCTTCAGCTCGACGGCGGCCTCGTCGAAGTCGTTGCTGAAGGTGAGGTTGCGGGCGGTGACGTCGTTCGCGGCGATCCGGACCGTCGCGCTGCCCGTCGAACCGCCGTACTCGGCGGGTGTGTCGTAGACGATGACGGTGTCGGAGCGCTTCCGGCCGGTCCCCTGGAGCAAAATGTTCGACTTGCCGGCCGGGATGAACACCTTCTCGCGGTACGTGCCCGGCGCGACGGCGACGGTCACCGGACTGGCGTTTCCAACGGGCACGGCGTCGACGGCGGCCTGGACGGTCGGGTAGTCGGCGGGGACGTTGAGCGTGACCGCGGCGCCGATCCGCGCCTGCGGCCCGGAAAAGCGCTTGACCAGCGCGGGTACGGCAGCGGCCGGGTCCAGCCGGTAGGCGTAGAAGTCACGCGGTTCGAAGGCGGTACCCCAGGTGTCCTGCCGGCCGCTGGCGTTCCTCAGGATCGACCCGCGCTGCACCAACTCGGCGGTGGCGTCCGCCTGGTAGGGATGCTGGACACCGTCGTAGTAGCTGTTCTCGATGACCATCTTCGTCTTGCCGCGCGACCAGTTCCCGTACGTCCAGACGGGATCGCCGTCGGCGACCTGCGCCGACACGTAGTTGTTGTAGAGGTGCGCGTAGGCGCAGTTGTCGGCGGACGGGTTGCGCTGCTTCGTGCCGGTGAACCAGTTGTGGTCGATGGTGATCTGGGTGAGCACGTTGGGTGTCCAGCCGATCCCGAACGCCTTGTTGTGGTTGGCGAACTGGTTGTCGGAGACGGTGATGTACTGGCTGTCCTTGCGGATGTCGAGCAGCCCGTCACCCATGTGCGCGAAGCGGTTGTGGTCGATCCACACGTGGTCGACGGTGTCCATCTGGATGGCGTCGAAGTCGGTCGTCTTGCCGTCCCAGTCGCCCTCGACATACGAGTCACGGATCGTCAGATTGCGGATGATCACGTTGCTGGTACCGGGGTTGAGGTGCAGCTCGCCGTGGACGATCTCACCGGTGGCACCGACACCGATGATCGTCTTGTTCGAGGCGACGACGACATCGGATCCGAAGGGCGCCACCGCGACCGAGCCGGCGACCCGGATGACGTACGGCTCCTCGGCCGACGCGTACTTCACCAACGAGGCCTGGTCCGTGACCGTGACCACCTTGCCGCCCGCGCCCCCGGTGGTGCCACCGGCGAGAGAGGCGAAGCCGTGCGGCTGGTCCGTCCAGCGGGCGGCCGTCGTCGTGGGGCTGTGGGAGGTGGCGGAGGCGGGCGCGGCGGCTGTCGCCTCGTCGACCGCCCCGAGGGTCAGGGCAGCCGTCAGACCCATGACGGTGGCCAGGGTTCTACCGGCTCCCGGCAAGCGCTTGCTAGGGAAGTGCGTCATTGCGGCTCCCAACAGGCATACGAATAAAGTGAGTTACAAGGAACTGACTCTGAACTGCGTGAACGTGGCCGCGCCGGCGTGTCCCCCGTCGGCGGGCGCGAGCGCGAAGAGCCCGAGCAGGGCACCGACCCAACGCCAGGGGGTGGCCGCGAACACCGGCCCGGACGACTCCCAGCCGTCCCCGGCGCCAAGGTCGTAGGAGAACCGGCAGCGCGCTCCCGCCCCGATCGCGATCCGCAGCCGGGCCCGCCCCTCGGGAGCCACTCGCGGCCGACCGGCGTCCCGCTCGCGCTCCGCGACGGACTCCGCGAACCGATGGACGAGCCGGACCGTCCCGTCGTGGGCCCGCTCCAGGCCGATCCAGCCGAAGGAGTCACCCAGCAGGGCCAGCCCGGCCCGCGCCCCCGGCTCCTCACTGTCGAGCCGCAAATCCACCTCGACCTCGCATGCGATGCCGGGCAACCGCTGGGTGAGGATGTTCGGGAGTTTCCGCAGGTCGTGGGCGTCGGCGCTGCGTACGCAGCTCAGCCGCAGCCCGTCCCCCGAGTGCTGCGTGGCCCAGCCGTCATGGGGGTTGGCCGTCCACTGCCACTGACGGCCGTACCGTCCGCCGGGGAAGTCGTCGTCGGTGGCGGGCGCGGCGGGCGACTGCACCGGCAGGTCCGGCTTGCGGTGTACGGCGACGGGGGCTCCGGCGTCACCCATGACGGGCCAGCCGTCCGCGCTGTCCGCCCCCCAGCTCATCGGCTGGAGGTGTACGACACGGCCGTACGGGCCCCGCTGCTGGAAGTGGAGGAACCAGTCCTCGCCCGCCGAGGTGCGCACCCAGCCGCCCTGGTGGGGCCCGTTGACGTCGGTGTCCCCCTGCTCCAGGACGATCCGCTCCTCGTACGGCCCGAAGAAGTCACGGGAGCGGAAGGCGCCCTGCCAGCCGGTGTCCACTCCCCCGGCGGGCGCCAGGATCCAGAACCAGCCGTCGTGCCTGTAGAGCTTCGGTCCCTCAAGGGTGAACCAGCCGGGGATGCGGTCGCCGTCGACGATCACCTTGCCCTCGTCCAGAAGTCCCGTGCCCTCGGGGTGCATTCGGTGGCCGGTGAGCCGGTTCTTCACGCCCGACCGGGACTTGGCCCAGGCGTGCACGAGATACGCCTCGCCGGTCTCCTCGTCCCACAGCGGGCACGCGTCGATCAACCCCTTGCCCTCCTTGACAAGGTGCGGGCTGGTCCAAGGGCCGCGTACGGCAGGGGCGTTGACCTGGAAGATGCCGTGGTCGGGGTCGCCCCAGAAGATCCAGAAGCGGTCGTCGTGATACCGCAACGAGGGCGCCCAGACCCCGCAGTCGTGGCGCGGAACCGTGAACTCGGCTGCCGGCCACAGGCGTTCGAGGGCATGACCGACGAGAGTCCAGTTGACGAGGTCCCGGGAGTGGAGCAGTGGCAGGCCGGGGGCCCGGCCGAAGCTGGACGCGGTGAGATAGAAGTCGTCGCCGACCCGGAGGACGTCCGGGTCGGACCAGTCGGCGTTCAGGACCGGGTTGCGGTATGTCCCGTCGCCGAGATCGGCGCTGGTGATCACGGGCTCACCGCCTTCCGTACGAGAACCGCGGCCTCGCCCCGGTCGAGGCGCCCGTCGGCGACGACCGTGACGATCCGGCGTACGGCTGTCTCACCCGGCCCGATCAGCAGTCGTTCGTCGGACGCGAGCGACGAGCCGACCCCCGGGTACTCCTCGGCCCGGACGAACCACGGGTCGCGGCGCGTCTGTTCGGTGGCACCGGCGAAGACGAGGGTCCAGTTGGCGCCGGCCAGGGCGACCCAGTCGGCGCGGGTGCCGTGGACCGCCGACTCGCCCTCGGTGGCGGCCGTGAAGACGTCGGGACTGCCGGCTTCCTTGCGGGCCCGCCAGAAGAAGCCGCCGTAGGCCGCGCCGGGGCGGCCGTTGGTGGCCGGGCTGCCGATGGAGAGGGGTGCGGAGGTGATGTTGGTGAGGGAGAAGGTGAAGTCCAACGCCCAGGCGGAGCTGGTGAGTTCGGTGGCGGCGACCGTACGGCGCTCACGCAGCAGTTCGCCGCCGCCGACCATCCAGCGGAGTTCCTCGACGAAGCCGTCGGGGTCGCGGAGCTGGTAGGCGGTGTGCCGCTGGGCTCCGTGGTTGTCCAGCTCGGTCGGTCCCTGGTCCCCTACGTAGGTGCGCCCGCCCCAGAAGTTGTGCCCCTCGACATCGGGTATGGCGACACCGACGCCGAGGTGGTGGGTGTGGTCGGCGGGGCTGAGCTCGGTGACAGCGGTGCCGGCCAGGGTGGTGACGGGGTGCAGATACGGGCGGGGCGCGTGGCGGAGCGGCAGCTCCGGCCGGCCGGTGTAGCGGCCGACCGGGCGGCCCGCGACCCGCAGGACCAGCGACTCGTTGGGCATCTGGTTCTGGTTCATCAGGTGCTCACCTCTTTGGGGAGCGCCCAGGGGGCGCCCAGCTCGGAGTAGAGGGAGAGGGTGTCGGCAGCCGCGGCGACCAGGCCGTCGATGCCGGGGACCACTCGGCGAGGGGTCTCTCCGGGCGCGAACTCCCAAGCGCCCGAGGGGAGTTCGGCCGGGTCGGGGGCCTGCCGGATCGCCTCGACGACCCGCATGAAGGCGCCTGTCTCGTCGGGCACGACCAGCAGTTCGGCGCCCTCGGTGAGATGGTCGACGAGGTTTTCCAGCAGGTCGGTGCGGTCGTACTCGTACTCCTCCGGGCCGTGTCCCGAGCGCTGGAGGAGCACACGGTCCTGCTTGTACCAGAAGGTGATCCGGCCGCTGGTGCCGTGCACGAGGACGTACGGGTCGTCCGGGTGTTCGGCGCACAGGGTGGCGGCGACGGTGACCGGGACGCCGTTCGCGGTGGATACGCGGACGCAGGAGGTGTCGTCGGACTCGATGTCGTTGGCGCGCAGCAGCTCGGTCTCGATGCCGGTGACGTCCTCGGCGCGGGTGTTGCCGCTGAGGGCGAGGCCGGTGGCGACGGCGTGCGCGAGCGGGTTGGTGAGGGCGCCGTCGATGACGTCCACACCGTTCAGCCTGCGCTTGCCGGCCCAGGGCGCGCGCCGGTAGTACGCCTCGTCGCGCGCCCACGCGCCCGCCCCGCCGACACCCGTCACCGTGCCGATGACGCCCTCGGCGATCAGTTCCCGGATCGCGGACAGGGCGTGCGAGCCCAGCGACTGGAATCCGATCTGGCAGGCGACCCCGGCCGCCGCGACCCCGTCGGCCATCCGCCGGAACTCCGCGTACGACGGCGCCGGCGGCTTCTCCAGCAGCAGGTGTACGCCCTTGGTGGCGGCGACGAGCGCGAGGTCGGTGTGGGTGGGGATCGGCGTGCAGATCACGGCGATCGCGGCGCCGGTGGAGTCGAGGAGGGCGCCGAAGTCGGAGGACTGCTCAGGCGCGGCGAGCCCCTCCAGCTCCTCGTCGCTCAGCGGGGTCAGCTCGCAGACGCCTGCCAGCCGGACGAGCCCCTTGTCCTGGAGCCGGCGGATGTTGGCGAGATGCCAGTGCCCGTGGCCGCGCGCTCCCGCGAGCACTACCGGAACCGGGGTGACCAGACGAGTGGCCTTCGGTGTCGTGTTCATGTGCGCCTCCCTGCGCCCGCGCCGCGTGCCACCTCTCGGTCGGCCGTGTCGGCGCTGTCGATCTTTGTGTGCAGGGTAGGCGTCCAGCCGACGTCGGCTGTGAGGTCGCGCTCGCTGCCAGAGTTGTAGGCGTTGTAGATGGTCAGAAGATCGACGGGGAAGCCGTTGAAGAGGGTGCCGGTCTGGTGCAGGGCGGTTCCGTTCCAGCTCTTGACCAGGTCGGCGGCCTCGACGTGCCCCGGGGTGGTGAAGGCGTTGTTCTCGGCGTACACGGCGGACTCGGTCGAGACCCCGAGGGAGTAGCGGTAGTCGTCGCCGTGGTCGATCAGGTAGCGGTTGTTGTAGACGTGCACCTGGCCGAAGCGGACACGCGGGGCGCGCTGGGTCAGCGAGCGGAACTCGTTGTGGTGCAGGGTGACGCGGAGTTTCCCGCGGTCGCCGGTGGCGGTGTCGCCGCTGCCGATGAGCATCGCCTTGTCGTGGTCGGCGAACCGGCTCCAGGAGACGGTGACCAGGTCGGAGCGGTTGGTGATGTCCAACAGGCCGTCGTGGCGAAGGTAGTTGCGGGCGAAGTAGGTGGGCTCGTCGGCGTCCGCGTGGCCCTTGTCGGAGGCGCTGACGTGGTCGACCCAGACATGGGTGGCGCCGTTGAGCCAGAGGTTGTCGTAGGCCGTCTTCCAGTCGCCCAGGCCACCGGAGTTGGGCTGCCAGACGGGGAAGCAGTCGTAGGCGTCTCGGAGTTCGAGGTTGCGGACGATCACGTTGTCCGCGTTCCTGACCTGGAGGCTCGCCCCCTTGAGGACGGCGCTCGAACCGAGCCCGAGGATGGTCGTGTTGGACCCGACCGGCAGCACGACCCGCTCGGCCTGCCGGGCCGCCGCGACCTGCCGGGCCTCCTCCGGCACCCCACTCGGCTTGGCGGAGCCCCAGGTGCGGGGGTCGTACGCGGCGAGGTACTCGCGCACGGTGTACCCGGTGCCGTCCTCGTAGTCGCCGCAGCTCAAGTGGTCACCGTTGTCAGCGGTGTTGGCGTCGATCGTCCCCGCGACACGGATGATCTTCGGGGTGGCGCTGCCGCCGTCGAGGGCGCGGACCAGCTCGCCGCGACTGCGTACGGTGAACACGTGGGCGTCGTCCGCCGCCGCGCCGCCGGTGGTGCCACCGTCGGCGGCGGCCCAGCCGTCGTTCGCGGGCAGCGTGTCGCGGCTGAGGTCACGGGCGTCGGCACCGGCCGGGGTACTCAGCACGGCGCCCAACAACCCTATGGCGGCGACGACTTGGGGAAGGCGTCTCATCCCTTCACCGCCCCCGCGCTGAAGCCGGTGATCAGCCACTTCTGGATGAAGGCGAAGACGATCACCACAGGCACGGCGGCGATGATGCCGCCCGCCGCGAGGGCGCCCAGGTCGACACTGTCCGCGCTCATCAGGGTGTTGAGACCGACCGGGATGGTCTGCTTGCCCTGGTCGCTGAGGAACATCAGGGCGAACAGGAAGTGGTTCCAGGAGTGCACGAAGGCGAAGGAGCCGACAGCGATCAACCCGGGCCGCAGCAAGGGCAGTACGACGATGCGGAACGCGGTGAAGCGGTTGCAGCCGTCGACCCAGGCGGCCTCCTCCAGGGTGTACGGCACGTTCCTGATGAAGCCGCTGATGAGGATCATCGAGAGCGGGAGCTGGAAGACCGTCTCGGCGATGATGACCGCGCCCAGCGAGTTGATCATCTGGAGCTGGGCGAAGATCTGGAACAGCGGCACCAGCAGCAGGGCCCCCGGCACGAACTGGGAGCAGAGCAGGGCCAGCATGAAGCCGCGCTTGACCTTGAAGTCGAAGCGGGCCAGGGCGTATCCGCCGGCCAGGGCGACGAGCGTCGTCATCACCAGCGTGGCGAGGCCGACGAGGATGCTGTTCTCGAAGTACGTGCCGAAGCTTCGCTCGGTCCACACCTTCTCGAAGTGGTCGTTGGTCATCGGCCAGGGGACCAGGGAGGTCGAACCGGCCGGGCGCAGAGCGAAGAGCAGGATCCAGTAGAAGGGGATGAGGGTGAAGACGAGGTAGATCCCCAGGGGGAGGTAGATCTGCCAGCGCGGGGCCTCGTCCCAGGCGCGGCGCTGCTTCTTGTGCGGGCGCGGCGGCTCGGGAACGTCGTCCACGGGCGTGGGCACGATCGCGGTGGCTTCCTTGGTGATCACTTGTTCTCCCCTCCGAACTTGCTGAGCCGCAGGTAGACGATCGAGAAGAAGAGCAGGATCACGAACGCGACCGTGGTGAGGGCCGACGCGTAGCCGAAGTTGTGGGCGTCGACGCTGGTGTTGGCGATGTAGAGCGGGAGTGTCGTGGTCTCGCCGGCCGGTCCGCCGCCCGTGAGGGTGTAGAGGAGGTCGACGTTGTTGAACTCCCAGACCGCGCGCAGCAGCGTGGACAGGACGATGGCGTCCTTGAGGTGCGGCAGCGTGATGTGCCAGAACTGCTTGAACCGGCTGGCGCCGTCGACCTCGGCGGCCTCGTACAGGTCCTTGGAGACGGACTGGAGGTCGGCGAGGATGAGGATCGCGAAGAAGGGCACGCCTCGCCAGAGGTCGGCGACGATCGCCGCCGGGAACACGGTGGAGGTGTCCGACAGCCAGCTCGTGCCGTACGTCCCGATGCCCGCGTCGGCGAGGTAACGGGTGATGCCTGTCTGGGAGTTGTAGAGCAGCACCCAGATCGCGGAGGTGAGGACGCCGGAGACGGCCCAGGGCGAGAAGACGAGCGCGCGGCCGATCGACCGCCCCACGAAGGTCTGGTTGACGATGAGCGCGAGCGCCAGACCGAACATCAGCTGCAGGCCGACCTCGACGACGACCCACTTGCCGCTGAAGACCAGGGTGTCCCAGAACTGGGGGTCCTTGGTGAAGGCGTGCGTGAAGTTGTCGAAACCCGCGAAGCCGTTGCGCCAGGGCTTGGTGGGGTTGAAGTTCTGCAGGCTGTAGTAGAAGACGCTGAGGACCGGGTAGGCGATGAAGCCCAGCATGAGCAGGGCGGCCGGTGCGATCAGCAGGTAGGGGAGCCTTCGCGGCGTCGCGGAGGCACGCCGGCGCCGGGGTGGCGTGGGCGGTTTCGCCACGACTGCGGCTTGGGCCATGACTGTTCTCCGTTCTCGGTACGTCGTGCGTGCGTCGTACGTGCGTGCGCGTGCGGGTACGTGCTTCGTGCGTGCGTCGTACAGGAAGCGCTTTCTCGCTGCGCAGGGGTGAGCGGTGTCGTGCGGCTCGGATGGGTCAGCCCGCGTACGGGTCGCGCACCTTGCCCGGCCTGGCCAGGAACTCGAAGTCGCAGCCGGTGTCGGCCTGCGTGATCTGCTCGTTGTAGAGCGCGCCGTAGCCGCGCTCGTACCGTTCGGCGGGCGGCGTCCACTCCGCCCGCCTGCGCGCCAACTCATCGTCGTTCACGTTGAGTTGAAGCGACCTTCCCTCGACGTCGAGGGTGATGGTGTCGCCGGTGCGGACGAGCGCGAGCGGCCCGCCGACATGCGACTCGGGGGCCACGTGCAGCACGCACGTGCCGTAACTGGTGCCGCTCATCCGGGCGTCGGAGATCCGCACCATGTCCCGTACGCCCTGCTTGAGCAGATGGTCGGGGATGGGCAGCATCCCGTACTCGGGCATGCCCGGGCCACCCTTGGGTCCGGAGCCGCGCAGCACCAGGACGGTGTCGGCGGTGATGCCCAACTCCGGGTCGTTGATGGTGCGTTGCATGGTGCGGTAGTCGTCGAAGACGACCGCGCGCCCGGTGTGCTTGAGCAGGTGCGGCTCGGCGGAGATGTGCTTGATGACGGCGCCGTCCGGACAGAGGTTGCCGCGCAGGACGGCGACCCCGCCCTCGCTCGCGACCGGCCTGTCGCGCGGCCGGATGACCTCGTCGTTGTGCACCGACACGCCGTCGAGCTGCTCGCGCATGCTGTCGTACGACACCGTCGGCCGGTCCAGATGGAGCAGGTCGGTGATCCGGGAGAGGAATCCGGGCAGGCCGCCGGCGAAGTGGAAGTCCTCCATGAGGTACGTCTGTCCGCCGGGCCGTACGTTGGCGAGCACCGGTACGGTCCGCGCGATGCGGTCGAAGTCGTCGAGGGTGAGCCGGACTCCGGCCCGGCCCGCCATGGCGATCAGATGGATCACGGCGTTGGTGGAGCCGCCGAGACCGAGGACGGTCGTGACGGCGTCGGTGAAGGCGTCGGCGGTGAGGATGTCGCTCAACTTCCGGTCCTGATGGACCAGTTCGACGATCCTCATACCTGACGCGGCGGCCATCCGGTCGTGCCCGGAATCGACGGCGGGGATGCTGGACGCCCCCGGCACGGTCACCCCGAGAGCCTCGGCGGCGGCGGTGAGCGTGGACGCCGTACCCATGGTCATGCAGTGACCGGGGGAACGGGCGAGCCCGCTCTCCAGCTCCGTCATCTCGCAGTCACCGATGAGCCCGGCACGCTTGTCGTCCCAGTACTTCCACATGTCGGTGCCGGAGCCGAGGATCTCGTTGCGCCAGTGCCCCGGCAGCATGGGCCCGGCGGGCACGAAGACGGCCGGCAGATCGACGGACGCGGCGCCCATCAGCAGGGCGGGCGTCGACTTGTCGCAGCCGCCCATCAGGACGGCCCCGTCGACCGGGTACGAGCGCAGCAGCTCCTCCGTCTCCATGGCGAGGAGGTTGCGGTAGAGCATCGGGGTCGGCTTCTGGAAGGTCTCGCTGAGCGTGGAGACCGGGAACTCCAGCGGGAATCCGCCGGCCTGCCACACGCCCCGCTTCACGGCCTGCGCCCGGTCACGGAGGTGCACATGGCAGGGGTTGATGTCCGACCAGGTGTTGAGGATCGCGATGACGGGCTTGCCGAGGTGCTCCTCGGGGAGGTAGCCGAGCTGGCGGGTACGGGCCCGGTGGCTGAAGGAACGCAGCCCGTCCGTGCCGTACCACTGGTGGCTTCTCAGCTCTTCCGGCGCTTTTCGTGCCTGGGCGGGCTTCATATGGACCACCCGGCGGCTATCGCGGCGACCTCGGCACGTTCGTCCTCGGGCAGCGCGCGGCTCGGCGGGCGGACGTCGCGGCGGCACAGGCCGAGAGAGGCGAGGGCCTCCTTGACGACGGTCACGTTGTTCGCGGAGGCGTTGGCACCGCGCAGCTCCTCGAAGCGGCGGATCTGCTCCCAGACCTTCATGGCGCCCGGGAAGTCACCCGACCGAAGCGCTTCGATCATGTTCAGCGAGACGGCCGGGGCGACGTTCACCAGGCCGGAGGTGAAGCCGGTGGCGCCGGCCGAGAAGTAGGAGGGCGCGTAGGGCTCGGCGAGCCCTGCCACCCACACGAAGCGTTCGAGGCCGGCGTCCCGCGCGAAGGCCGCGAACCGGGCGGCGTCCGGGACGGCGTACTTCACGCCGATGACGTTCGGACAGACATCGGCGAGTTCGGCGAGCCGCAGGCCGCTCAGCGAGGCGTTGCGGATATACGGAACGACCCCGAGTTCGGGGACGGCCTCGGCGATGGCCCGGTGGTAGTCGACCCAGCCGCCCTCGGAGACGTACGGGTGGATGGGCTGGTGCACCATCACCATCGCGGCCCCGCTGTCCTGGGCGTGCCGGGCGGCGGCCACCGCGGTCGGGACGTCATGGCCGACGCCGACGAGGATCACGCTGCGGTCGCCGACCTCGTCGAGGGTCAACTCGGTGACGAGGCGCCGCTCTTCGGGGGTCAGGGTGTAGAACTCGCCCGTGTTGCCGTTCGGCGTGAGGGTGGTGATACCGCCGTCGACCAGTCGGCGCAGCAGGGCCCGGTGAGCGATCTGGTCGACGGTGCCGTCCTCGGCGAACGGGGTCACCGGGATCGCCACCACGTCGGCCAGAGCCGCCCGTTGGGCCTCGAACGCCACGCCGCTCATTCCTGACCGCCCTCTCCCTTGACCTCGGACTCCCCTGCGGGGTAAGCCCGTTGCACGAACGACTCGATATGGGCGTGCAGGGCGCGTGCCGCGCCGTCGGAGTCACCGGCGAGGGCGAGCCGCAGGATCTCCCGGTGCTCGTCCGCCTCCCGCTCCCAGGAGGGGTTGGCGGCCCAGGCGACGGCGGAGACCAGGGCCGCCTGGTCGCGCACCTCGTCGAGCATCCGGCCGAGCAGCGGATTGCCGCACCGGACGTAGAGGGAGCGGTGGAACTCCCGGTTGGCCAGGGAGCGTTCGGCGGTGTCGGTGGCCTCGTCGGCCCTGGTCAGCGCATCACGAGCGGCGTCGAGCGAGGCTCCTCTGCGGACCGAACGCTTGAGGGCCTCCGGTTCGAGGAGCAGCCGTACGTCGTAGACCTCGCGCGCCATGTCCGCGTCCACCATGCGCACCGTGACACCCTTGTACTGGTTCATCACGACGAGCCCGGTGCCGGCCAGCGTCTTGAGCGCCTCGCGCACCGGGGTCTTCGACACCCCGAACTGTGCGGCGAGCTCGGTCTCGACCAGGGCCTGCCCCGGTGTCAACTGTCCGGTGAGGATGCGGTGTTTGATCCCCTCCAGCACGAACTGCGTGCGGGACGGGATCGGCGTGGGCACAGAGGTCATGCGTGCCTCTCGGAAGCTTGACGGATCGGATCCACCGGATCAGATCTCGCGTATCGGATCTCACATATCGCGTCTCATATATGACGTACGAAGTACGACGGCTTGAAGGTAGGAGGGCGGCTGTGTTTCGTCAACGCTTCTGACAAGAGAAGTTGAGAAGAGAGGTCGAGAAGAGACGCGAGAGAAGTCGAGAAGACGCACGGGGCCGGAGGTGTCCCGTGCGTCAGATGAGCTTCGTGGTGCCTTCGAACGCCGTGTCGGTGGGCCCGCCGAAAACAGCGGCGGCGCGGTCGGTGGCCGCCTCGGGGGTGAGCGTGGGCCCGACATGCGTGATGAGCAGCGAGGCGGCCCCCTTCGCGTACGCGCCCGCGTCCTCCGGCGTCAGATGCACCTGTTCGCCATCGCCATCGTCGTGCCGGTCGATGTCCGCCTCGCACAGGAACAGGTCGGCGCCCCGGGCGAGTTCGGCGAGCGCCTCGCAGGGTCCGGTGTCCCCGGAGTACGCGAGAACCTTCCCCTGCGACTCGGCGCGCAGCCCGTACGCCTCCATGCCGTGGGAGACGGCTCGGGTCGTGAGGCGCAGGTTCCAGTGCCGGACGGTGTGGCCGTCGTGCAGCGGCCTGAAGTCGAGGATTCCGCTCAGGAAGCCGAGGTTGGGCTGTCCGAAGAACCCCGCGATCCGGCGCGCGCACTCGCGCGGGGCGTAGACGGGGATCGGCGCGGGCGGGGTAAGGCCGCCGTACGCGAACCCGTACACGGCGGCGAGCAAGTCAGCGTTGTGGTCGGCGTGCAGATGGGAGATCCAGATGGCGGTGAGCCGTGCGGGATCGGTGTGCCTCTGCAATTCCGCGAAGGTTCCGGGCCCGGCGTCCATCCACACCTCGGCACCGCCGCCGCGCACCAGATAGCCGGAGCAGGGACGTCCCGGCGCCGGGTGCGGAGAGGCGGTGCCGAGGACGGTGAGGCTCAGGGGCATGCCCGGAGCGTACGGGGCGGGGCGCTCCGCGCGGGGCTGCTCGGGGTTTCTCTTCCCACCCACTCGCCAGTGCCGCTGTCTGCAGCGCAGGCCCGCGTATCTCAGTCCGTCCGGCGTTCCAGGACAAGACTGCTCCAGCCCAGGCCGTGTTTCCCACCCACCCGTCTGCCGCATCCATCCAGCGCAGACCCCGGCACCCCAGCCCGCCCGGCGTTCCAGGACAAGACTGCTCCAGCCCAGGCCGTGTTTCCCACCCACCCGTCTGCCGCATCCATCCAGCGCAGACCCCGGCACCCCAGCCCGTCCGGCGTTTGAGGACGAGGCCCGTTCAGGGCCGAAAGCGGGGGTCTGGGGGCGCAGCCCCCAGGGATGGGACGGGTAGGGGCGGCGGGGGCGAATCCAAGGCACCGTTCCTGGCCGGCATCGGCAGCGCCCTGCCGGCCTCGCCCTCCCCCCGCCCGCGGCAGCCTTGTGGTGGCCTCAGCGCCGGGCGATGGCGTCCCGTACCGTGTCCAGATCGCCGTCCGACGCCAACCCGGCGTGATAGAGCCGCAGTTCGGTGGCGCCGAGGCCGGCCGCGCGCTCCGCGTCCGCCGCGAGGGTGGCCGGGCTGCCGCCCATCCCGGAGACCACGACGAAGTTGGCGGCCAGGACGGCGCCGTCCCGCCGCACCTCCGCGAACGGTGTCAGCAGGCCCGCCCCTCCCGTGCACGGCACCACCACACCGTCCGCGACGGACAGGATGTGCTCGGGATCCACGCCCGGGTTGGCGCCGACGTGGTAGGACACGGGGTCGGCGTGCAGCAGCACCTGGAAGCCGGCCGGAGCCGCCGCCCGGACCGCCGCGACGGCCGCCTCCTGGAGCGTGCGGGCCGTTTCCTCACGCCACGCGAGCGTGCGGGCGGCTTTGTCGTCGCCGAGGGCCTTCTCGACCCCTGCCCACCCCCCGTGATCCGGTTCGCCCCGCCACAGGGGCTCCAGGGCGGCGCGTACGGCCGCCGCCAGCTCGTCGGGATCGAGGCCCTGGCCGCCGTAACCCGCCCGGCAGGAGGGGCAGAAGCAGAGCGCCATCAGATACTGGCCGGCGTCGCCGAGCCCGATGGCGCCGGTCTTGTCGTGGGCGTGCAGATGCGTGAGTCCGTACCAGCCGAGGGACTCCAGTTCCGTACCGCGCGCTCCGGGCCGTACGGCGGCCTCGACGGCGAGATCGACGAGGTACGCGCGCGTGGCGGGCTGCGCGATACAGGGCGCCCACGGGTAGTGGTCCCCGTAGGCGTTGACCACGGAGGTGTCCGGACGGTCGGCGCCCAGGCGGGAGTTGTGCGCGAGGACGACCCAGGTGTGCACGTCGAGGCCCGCCTCCGCGAGGGCGTCGGCGGCCTCGCCGTACGCGTCCCCGGGGGCCCACGCTCCGGCGGCGTACGGCCGCAGCTCACGGCCCGCCCAGCGCTCGTCCGTGGGGTACAGCACGGCCGCGTGCTCGGCGGTGACGATGCGGTGACGCGGGTGACGGGGGGTCAACGCGCGCGTGGAGTGGTACGCGGAGGCGAGGGTCACCTGTTCCACGCCGAGCGCGGCGATCTGCCGGGCGGCGTCGGGGTCGCCGTTGACGTCCCAGGGATAGACGAATGCGGACGCCTTCACACGCTCTCCTCGAACTTGGATTCAACACCGTCATCGCCGTGGCGGTCGCCGTCGGCCCCCGCACCGCTGCCGGCACCGGACTCGGCGTCGAGCAGCGCGTAACCCCGCTCCACGAGCCGCACGAGCTGCTTGACATGATCCTCGGTCGGCTCGTGCAGCGGCGGCCGGACCTCCCCGACGGCGAGCCCGGCCTGCCGTACGCCGGCCTTGACGAGCGAGACGGCGTATCCGCGCCCCTGCGCCCGCAGCTCGACGAACGGCCGGTAGAAGCCGTCCACGAGCCGGTTGGCGGTGGCGTCGTCACCGGTGCCCAACGCCTTGTGGAAGGCGAGCGCGATCTCGGGCGCGAAGCAGAAGACGGCCGACGAGTAGAGGGTGACGCCGATGCCCTTGTAGGCGAGCCCGGTCAGTTCCGCGGTCGGCAGCCCGTTGAAGTACAGGAAGTCACCGGGCACCTCCGTGCGGACGGCGCTCACGATCCGCTGCATCAGGTCCATGTCGCCGAGCCCGTCCTTCAGCCCGATGATCCCCTCGGTACGCGCCAGCCCGACGACGGTCCCGGGGGTGAACACGGCGTTGTCGCGCTGGTAGACGATGACCGGCAGGGCGGTGGCGGCGGCCAGCTCCTGGTAGTGGCGCAGGAGCCCCTCCTGCCCGGCCACGACCAGGTACGGCGGCATGGCGAGCAGCCCGTCGGCCCCGGCGTCCCGCGCGAGACGCGCGTACCGCACGGCGAGCGCGGTGCCGTACCCGGCGCCCGCGACCACGGGCACGCGCCCGGCCGTCGCCTCGACCGCCGCCCGTACACAGTCCTGGAACTCCTCCGGCGTCAGCGCGTGGAACTCCCCGGTGCCGCAGCACGCGAAGACGGCAGCGGCCCCCGCCTCCACCCCCCGTCGCACATGCGTGCGGTACACGTCGAGGTCGAGCGAGCCGTCGGGGCCGTACGCGGTGACGGGGAAGAACAGCGGACCGCTCGGGACGGTGAGTCGGGCGGCGAGGGGGGCTGGCGTCACGGGCTCTCCCTGGACAGGCTGGACAGGCATTCGTGCACGCTTCTGATTCATGTCTACATTTCTGAACACTTTCACGCTAAGGGCCCATCGCGGGGCGGGTCAAGCCGACCGACACCCGCTCGGGGGCGGAATGGGCAGCTCTGCGCCACACTTGACGACACCCGCCACCGCTCCATAGCGTGTCCACGAATGTGAATGCCGTACACGCATACGGCCGCCACATCAAGGAGGTCCCCAGGACCCCTCCAGGAGCCCGAAGGAGACCCGAGGATGCCCGCTCCCCGCACCGTCCTGCTCACCGGCGCCGCCGGCGGACTCGGCACCCTGATGCGGGACCTGCTCCCGTCCTACGGCTACGAACTGCGCCTCCTCGACCTGCTCCCCGTCGAGGGCGAACCGGACGCGATCACCGCGGACCTCACGGACAGGGCAGCGCTGCGCGAGGCCGTGCGGGGCGTCGACGCGATCATCCATCTCGCGGGCATCTCCCTGGAAGCCTCTTTCGACAAGATCCTCAAGGCGAACATCGAGGGCACGTACAACCTGTACGAGGCCGCGCGCGAGGAGGGTGTCGGACGCGTCGTCTTCGCCTCCTCCAACCATGCGGTGGGCTTCACCCCCCGCCCCCAGGGCGCCGATCCCCTGATCCCGGTCGACACCCCGCACCGCCCGGACACCTTCTACGGCCTCTCCAAGGCCTTCGGCGAGGACCTGGCCCAGTTCTACTGGGACAAGCACGGCCTGGAGACCGTCTCCGTCCGCATCGGCTCCTGCTTCCCCGAGCCGACCAGCGTGCGCATGCTGTCCCTGTGGATGAGCCCCGCTGACGGCGCCCGCCTCTTCCACGCGGCCCTGACCGCCGAGCAGGTCGGCCACACCGTCGTCTACGGCTCCTCCGCCAACACCCGCCTGTGGTGGGACCTGGACACCGCGCGGGCGCTCGGCTACACCCCGCAGGACGACTCCGAGCCGTACGCCGAGAAACTCATCGCCGAACAGGGCGAACTCCAGGACGGCAACGAGGGCCACGCCTACCTGGGCGGCCAGTTCGTGACGGACCCCCCGATCTGGCCGTACTGAGCAGACGGACACCGAACGGGCGGCCCGCCGCCCCATTCGGGCATACGAACATACGGCTGCCGCCCCCTTGGAAGGGCGCGCCAGCGCCCTCCCAAGGGGCGCGGGGAACTGCGCGACCAGCCACAACGGGCCCGCGGCCGCCACCCGACAGCACTCACCGAGCCCTCAGGCCCCACCCGAACCCCGACAAGCCCGAACGGGCACACCCGGGCACTTTCGCCCCCGTAACAGACCTGGTCACCACCCCGCACCCGCTGTAGAACTTCCCCCACAGGGCCCGAACGGGCAACGCGGGAGAAAAGCGGGTGACGACATGACCAACACCGCCGAAGACCGCCAGCGGCACATCGTGCGCACCGCCCGCGCCACCGGCTCCGTCGACGTGACCACGCTCGCCACCGATCTCGGCGTGGCCAAGGAGACCGTACGGCGCGATCTGCGCGCCCTGGAGGACCACGGCCTCATCCGCCGCACCCACGGCGGCGCCTACCCCGTGGAGAGCGCCGGTTTCGAGACGACGCTCGCCTTCCGCGCCACCAGCCACGTGCCCGAGAAGCGCCGGATCGCCGCCGCGGCGGCCGAACTGCTCGGGGACGCCGAAACGGTCTTCGTCGACGAGGGGTTCACCCCCCAGCTCATCGCCGAGGCACTGCCCAGGGACCGACCGCTGACCGTGGTCACCGCGTCCCTGCCCGTCGCGGGCGCGCTCGCGGGGGCCGAGAACACCTCGGTCCTGCTGCTCGGCGGCCGGGTCCGCCCCGGCACCCTCGCGACGGTCGACCACTGGACGACGAAGATGCTGGCCGGCTTCGTCCTGGACCTGGCCTACATCGGCGCCAACGGCATCTCCCGAGAACACGGCCTGACCACACCCGACCCGGCCGTCAGCGAGGTCAAGGCACAGGCGATCCGGGCCTCGCGGCGCACGGTGTTCGCGGGCGTGCACACCAAGTTCGGGGCGGTCAGCTTCTGCCGCTTCGCCGACATCGGCGACCTGGACACGATCGTCACGAGCACCCTGCTGCCCACGGCGGAAGCGCACCGCTATGCCCTGCGAGGCCCGCAGATCATCCGCGTCTGAAACCCCGACTCATCCACTCCACACCCCTCTTGAGGACACCCCACTCCCCGGCGTGCCCTTTATACCCCCATACCTCCAGGAGCGATCCATGCGAACCCCGAGCCGACGGAGGCCACGAGCCACGCTCGCCCTGGCCGCCGCAGGGACGCTGCTCACCCCGTTGCTCTCCGGCTGCTGGGCCGGAGCGGGCGGGTCCGGTTCCGGCGGCGACGCCGTCAACGTCCTGATGGTGAACAACCCGCAGATGGTGGAGTTGCAGAAACTCACCGCGGCCCACTTCACCGAAGAGACCGGTATCAAGGTCAACTTCACCGTCCTGCCCGAGAACGACGTCCGCGACAAGATCAGCCAGGACTTCGCCAACCAGGCGGGCCAGTACGACGTGGCGACCCTCTCCAACTACGAGATACCGATCTACGCCCGCAACGGCTGGCTGCACGAGATGAACACGTACGTCGCGAAGGACAGCGCGTACGACGAACAGGACGTCCTCACACCGATGCGCCAGTCCCTCACCGGCGACGACCGCAAGCTGTACGGCCAGCCCTTCTACGGCGAGTCGTCCTTCCTGATGTACCGCAAGGACGTGTTCGAGGCGAAGGGCCTCATCATGCCCCCGCACCCCACCTGGACCCAGGTCGCCGGCCTGGCGGCGAAGGCCGACGGCGCCGAGCCGGGCATGAAGGGCATCTGCCTGCGCGGACTGCCGGGCTGGGGCGAGGTCATGGCACCCCTCACCACGGTCGTGAACACCTTCGGCGGCACCTGGTTCGACAAGAACTGGAAGGCGCGGCTCGACTCCCCCGAGTGGAAGCGGGCGGTGACCTTCTACGTCGACCTCGTCCGCGACCACGGCGAGTCCGGCGCCCCTCAGTCCGGTTTCGCCGAGTGCCTCAACAACATGACCCAGGGCAAGGTCTCCATGTGGTACGACGCCACCTCCGCGGCCGGCTCCCTGGAGTCGGCGAACTCCCCCGTCAAGGGGAAGATCGGTTACGTACCCGCCCCCGTCGAGAAGACGGAGTCCTCCGGCTGGCTCTACACCTGGGCCTGGGGCATCCAGAAGGCGTCCCGAAACCCCGACGACGCCTGGAAGTTCGTGTCCTGGGCGTCCAGCAAGCGGTACGAGCAGCTGGTCGGCGACAAGATCGGCTGGTCCGACGTCCCGGCCGGCAAGCGCGCGTCGACGTACGAGAACCCCGCCTACCGCCAGGAAGCCGCCGCCTTCCAGGAGACGACGAAGGAGGCCATCGAGGGCGCCCGCCCCGAGGACCCCGGAGTCCAGCCGCGTCCGGCACCCGGCATCCAGTTCGTCGGCATCCCCGAGTTCACCGATCTCGGCGCCAGGGTGTCGCAGGAGATCAGCGCGGCCATCGCCGGACGCCAGTCCGTCGAGTCGGCCCTGAGGAAGTCCCAGAAGCTGGCCGAGGAGATCTCCGAGGAGTACGAGGGACGATGACCGCGACCACCACAGCACCGACAGCCACCGCACCCGCCGTGCGCGCCCGGCAGCGCCCCTCGGGCGACCGGCTGCGCGCCTGGGCCACCCGGGCCCCGCTGCTCCCCGCCCTGATCTTCATGGTCGCCGTGACCCAACTCCCGTTCGTGGCCACGCTGGTGATCTCGTTCTTCGACTGGAACGCGCTCTACCCGAAGGCCCGCCGCTTCACCGGCTTCGCCAACTACACGGAGGTCCTGACCGACGCCGACCTGCGCCACTCCGTGTGGACGACGGTCCTGCTCACGGCGGCGGTGGTCCTGGCCAGCCTGGTCCTGGGCCTGGCCCTGGCGCTTCTCCTCGACCGCCGCTTCCGCGGCCGGGGTTTCGTCCGCACGCTCCTCATCGCCCCCTTCCTGGTGGTCCCAGTGGCGGCGGCCCTGCTCTGGAAGCACGTGCTCTACAACCCCGAATACGGCCTGCTCAACGGCCTGTTGCACTACGTGGGAGGCCCGCAGCCGGACTGGATCTCGAACACCCCGCTGCTCGCGGTGGAGGCGTCGCTGGTCTGGCAGTGGACGCCGTTCATGATGCTGATCCTGCTGGCCGGCCTGCAGAGCCGCGACCAGCAGCAGATCGAGGCGGCGAAGGTGGACGGCGCGAACGACTGGCAGATCTTCCGCCATCTGACCCTCCCCCATCTGCGCCGCTACCTCGAACTCGGCGCCCTGCTGGGCTCGATCTACATCGTCCAGAACTTCGACGCGGTCTTCACGATCACCTCGGGCGGCCTGGGCACGGCGAACCTCCCCTACACCGTCTACCAGAGCTTCTACCAGGCCCACGAGAACGGCCTCGCCTCCGCGGCCGGCGTCCTGGTGGTCATCGGCTCGATCATCATCGCGACCTTCGCGCTGCGCGTGGTGTCGTCCCTGTTCCGCGAGGAGGCGTCCCGAGCATGAGCGCCACGACAGAACCGGCAGAAACAGCGGAAGAGACCGGAGAGACAGAAACGGCGGTACGCGTACGTCCGCGCCGCACCCGAGGAGCGGGCCTGGGTCTGTTGGCCTGGCTTGCGGGCATCCTCTTCTTCCTCCCGATCGCGTGGATGGCCCTGACGTCCTTCCACTCGGAGGAGGACGCGGCGACCAACCCCCCGTCCTTCGGCGCCGCGCTGACCCTCGACGGCTACCGCGAGTTCTTCGGCACGGGTGGCGGCGCGAGCCCCTGGCCGCCCCTGATCAACTCGACGGTGGCCTCGGTGACTTCGACACTGTGCGTCCTGATCCTGGCCCTCCCCGCGGCGTACGCCCTGTCGATCCGCCCGGTGAAGAAATGGACGGACGTCCTGTTCTTCTTCCTCTCGACGAAGATGCTGCCGGTGGTGGCGGGCCTGCTGCCGATCTACCTGTTCGCGAAGAACACGGACACGCTGGACAACATCTGGCTGCTGGTCATCCTCTACACGTCGATGAACCTGCCGATCGCGGTGTGGATGATGCAGTCGTTCCTCTCCGAGGTCCCGGTCGCGATCATCGAGGCGGCAAGGGTGGACGGGGCGCGCCTGCCCACGGTCCTGACCCGCGTTGTAGCCCCCATAGCCCTCCCCGGCATAGCCGCCACAGCCCTGATCTGCTTCATCTTCAGCTGGAACGAACTGCTGTTCGCCCGAGTGCTGACGGGGGTGGTGGCGGAGACAGCCCCCGTCTTCCTGACCGGCTTCATCACCAGCCAGGGCCTGTTCCTGGCGAAGGTGTGCGCCGCGTCGCTCGTCATCTCCCTGCCGGTGCTCGCCGCGGGATTCGCCGCCCAGGACAAACTGGTCCAGGGCCTGTCACTGGGAGCCGTGAAGTGAAGGCAGCCGTCATCGAGTCCGTGGGCAACGCCGTCGTCACCGAGGTCCCCGACCCGACGCCCGGCCCCCGCGAGGTCGTCGTCGAGGTCGCGGCCTGCGGCCTGTGCGGCACCGACCTGCACATCCTCCAGGGCGAGTTCGCCCCCACACTGCCGATCGTGCCGGGGCACGAGTTCGCGGGGGAGGTGGTGGGCGTGGGTACGGCGGTCACGGAACTGTCGCTGGGCGACAGGGTCGCGGTGGACCCCTCCCTCTACTGCCACGAGTGCCGCTACTGCCGCACGGGCCACAACAACCTCTGCGAACGCTGGGCGGCGATCGGCGTGACGACGGCGGGCGGCGCGGCCCAGTACGCGGTCGCCCCCGTCGCCAACTGCGTACGTCTGCCGGAGCACATCCGCACCCAGGACGCGGCGCTGGTGGAGCCGCTGTCGTGCGCGGTACGGGGCTACGACGTCCTGCGCTCCCGGCTCGGCGCCCACGTCCTGATCTACGGCTCGGGAACGATGGGCCTGATGATGCTGGAGCTGGCCAAACGGACAGGCGCGGCGAGTGTCGACGTGGTCGACATCAACGCGCAGCGCCTGTCCACGGCCCAGTTGCTCGGCGTATCCGGCTCGGCGACGAACGCGGACGAGCTGGACCGTCCCCAGGGCTGGGACGTCGTCGTGGACGCCACGGGCAACGCGGCGGCGATCCAGGACGGCCTGGACCGGGTCGCGAAGGCGGGCACGTTCCTCCAGTTCGGCGTCGCGGACTACGCGACCCGGGTCACGATCGACCCGTACCGCGTCTACAACCAGGAGATCACCATCACGGGGTCGATGGCGGTGCTGCACAGCTTCGAACGGGCGGCGGAACTGTTCGCAGGTGGGGTCCTGAACCCGGAGGTGTTCATCAGCGACCGCCTGCCACTGGGGAGTTATCCGCAGGCGTTGGAGCAGTTCGCGTCGGGGGTGGGCCGGAAGATCGTGGTGGTGCCGTAGAAGACGTTTCCCACCCACCCACCCGTTCACCGCCTCAATCCAGCCCAGGCCCCGACATCCCAGCCCGTCCGGCGTTTGAGGACAAGGCCCGCACCCCCAGCCCGTCCGGCGTTTGAGGACAAGGCCCGTTCAGGGCCGGCAGCGGGGTCTGGGGGCGCAGCCCCCAGGGATGGGACGGGTAGGGGCGGCGGGGGCGAAAACCCCCGTGCCCCAAATGACCGCAGGGTAAGGGAACGGTAAAGCGGGTCCGCTCGTTCACCGGTCATGACAGCTATGACACCCGGCTCGAACATCCCTCTCCCCGTCACCCGAGTGACGGTGGACGTCGCTGCCCCGGTGCGGCTCGACGTATCGAGCCTGCTGCTCACCGCCGACGGCAAGGTGCGCTCCGACGACGACTTCATCTTCTACAACCAGCCGACCGGCCCGGGCGTGACGTACCGCTCCGGCGGCGGCACCAGCCCCGACTCGATCACCGTCGACACCACCGCCGTCCCCCCGGGCATCGAGAAGATCGTCGTCACGGCGAGCCCGGACGCAGCGGGCCAGACCTTCCAGGGCATCGAACCGACGGCCACCATCCGCAACGCGGCCGACAACACCGTCCTGGCCTCGTTCACACCCCCACAGCTCGGCACGGAAACCGCACTGGTGATCGTCGAGGTCTACCTGCGCAACGGCGCCTGGAAGGCCCGCGCGGTGGGCCAGGGATATGCGAACGGCCTGGCCGGCATCGCCACGGACTTCGGCGTGAGCGTGGAGGAACCGGCCCCGACACCGGCCGCGCAGCCGACCCCGGTCCAGCCGCCGGCGCCCCCGGCACCCGCGATGGCCCCGCCCGCCCCCGTCACGTCGGTCAGCGCGCCGCCCCCGCCCGCCACCGCACCCCCGGCTCCCCCCGCCCCGCCCCTGGGCGCCGGAAAGATCAACCTGGACAAGGGCCGCGTAAGCCTCCAGAAGAACCAGACCGTCTCCCTGGTCAAGGGCGGCCGACCCCTCCTCTCCCAGGTCAAGATGGGCCTCGGCTGGGAGCCCGCGTTCCGGGGCAAGGACATCGACCTGGACGCGTCGGTCATCGCGTACGGCCCGCAGCGCAACCACATCGACAGCTGCTACTTCGGCAAGCTCTCCATCGTGAACGGCGCGATCAAGCACTCCGGCGACAACCTCACGGGCGAGGGCGGGGGCGACGACGAGGTGATCGTGGTCGACCTGGGCCGGCTGCCCCAGGAGGTCACCGGTCTGGTCTTCACGGTGAACTCGTTCTCCGGTCAGAAGTTCACCGAGGTGGCGAAGGCGTACTGCCGTCTCCTGGACGCGGCGACGGGCGAGGAACTGGTCCGCTTCGACCTCACCAGCGCCGAACCGCAGACGGGCGTGATGATGGCGAAGATGATCAAGCAGTTCTCGGGCGAGTGGGAGATGACGGCGATCGGCGACTTCGTGAAGTCCCGCACGGTAAGGGGCATGGTGAAGCCGGCCGCACAGTCGCTGTAACCACGCTCAACCGCACCACCAGACACCGCACCCTCGCACCACCACACGACCGCACCACCCGCCGAAGCGGGCCGTGGGGCAGGCATCACGCCGCCGCCGTCATTCCGTCACCTTGACGACGAACGCGGCGACGTTCCCCACGGTCCGCCGGATCTTCTCCTCCAGCGTGATCGTCTCGTGCAGCCGCGCCCCGGCGCCCGCGTCCTTCCTGCCCCGCACGTACAGCGAGCAGCAGAGGTCGCCGCATATGTACACCCCCACCGAGTTGCCCTGCTTCCCCGCCTTCCCCGCCCTCCGCGCGACCATCAGGGACACGCCTCCGGTGTGCGAGGTCAGGCACATCGAGCACATGCTGCGCCGCGTCTGCCCGAAGGCGGGCGCGGAGGCGCGCAGAGCGACGGCGGCCGGACGGCCGTCCAGTTCGGTGACGAGGTAGGCCCGGTCAGGTGCCTGCGGATCCCGCCATCCCAGGAAGTCCAGGTCCTCCCAGGGACGGTCGGCCAGGTCACGCGGCACGGCCAGCCGCTGTGCCTCACCCTTCGTACAGTTCACGAACGCGGCACGGATCTCTTGCTCGGTCAACGACTCCATAACGGCAGGCTAATTTGCCTAAAGCATTTAGGCAAACCTATATTCGCCTTAGCCAAACAGCCTCGATGGAACAGTCGCACAGCCGAACAGTGGACGGCCGAACAGGAGGAGGGTCATGGCACGCGTCGGACTGACCGCGGAACGCCTTACCAGAGCCGGAGCGGAACTCGCCGACGAGGTCGGCTTCGACCAGGTGACCGCCTCCGAGCTCGCCCGGCGGTTCGACGTCAAGGTCGCGAGTCTGTACTCGCACGTCAGGAACACCCAGGACCTCAAGACCAGGATCGCCCTGTTCTGCCTGGAGGAACTCGCCGATCAGGCAGCCGACGCCGTGGCCGGACGGGCCAGCAAGGACGCCCTGACCGCGTTCGCCGACGTCTACCGCGACTACGGCCGGGACCACCCCGGTCGCGCCGCCGCCACCCGCATGAGACTCGACCCCGAGACGGCCGCCGCCAGTGCGGGCGTCCGGCACGCCCAGCTGACGCGGGCGATCCTGCGTGGCTACGACCTGGCGGAGCCGGACCAGACGCACGCCGTCCGGTTGCTGGGCAGCGTCTTCCACGGGTACGCGAGCCTGGAGACGGCGGGCGGCTTCAGCCACAGCGCCCCCGACTCGCAGGAGACCTGGACCCGGATCCTCGACGCCCTCGACGCCCTGTTGCGCAACTGGCCGACCGCTTCCCCCCTTTGAACGACCTTTGAACGACCTGCCAACGACAGCGGGAACGGACAGGACCAGACCAGGACCAGACAGGCCCAGGAAGAACAAAGAGGACAGGCATGCACCCCGAGCACGGCTGGACGACCACGCCCATCACCGCGGACCTGATACGCGGCGCCCTGGACCTGGAACACACCTCCCACGGCGTACTCCCCCACCGTCTGCCCGCCCGGGCCCGCGCCCAGTGCACGGACCCCCAACTCATGTCGGCGGAGGCCCAGCCGTCCGGCGTACGGCTGGTCTTCCGCACCCGGGCGACCTCCGTCGAACTGGACGCGCTGCCCACCAAGCGGGTCTACGCGGGCGCCCCGCCTCGCCCCGACGGTGTGTACGACCTCCTCGTCGACGGCCGGCTGGCCGCCCAGTCCAGCGTGACCGGCGGAGGCAACACCCTGACGATCGACCTGACCGCCGGAACCGCGGCACACGAACCCGGCCCGCCCGGCACCCTGCGCTTCACCGGCCTGCCGGACCACCTGAAGAACATCGAGATCTGGCTGCCCCACAACGAGACCACCGAACTGGTCGCCCTGCGCACCAACGCCCCCGCCGAATCCGTGACCGCACTCGACCCGGCTCGCAAGGTATGGCTGCACCACGGCAGTTCGATCAGCCACGGCTCCGACGCCGCGAGCCCCACGGCCATCTGGCCCGCGCTCGCCGCGTCCCTCGGCGGTGTGGAACTGATCAACCTGGGCCTGGCGGGCAGTGCGCTGCTCGACCCGTTCACCGCCCGCGCGATGCGCGACACCCCCGCCGACCTGATCAGCGTCAAGATCGGCATCAATCTGGTCAACACCGATCTGATGCGTCTGCGTGCCTTCGGCCCCGCGGTCCACGGCTTCCTCGACACCATCCGCGAGGGCCACCCGACCGCACCGCTGCTGCTCGTCTCACCCCTCTACTGCCCCATGCACGAGGACACCCCCGGCCCCACCGCCCTGGACGTCAGCACGATGGGCGACGGTCAGGTGCGCTTCCAGCCCATGGGCGACCCCGCCGAGCGCGCCGCCGGCAAACTGACGCTCAACGTCATCCGGGAGGAGCTGGCCCGCATCGTGGAGCAGCGGTCGGCGGACGACCCGAACCTCCGCCATCTCGACGGCCGCGAACTGTACGGCGAGGCCGACTTCGCCGAACTCCCGCTACCCGACCAGCTCCACCCGGACGCGGTCACCCACCGCCGCATCGGGGAGCGCTTCGCCGAACGCGCCTTCACGGGACCAGAACCACTCCTGGCACCGGAACCACTTCTGCGATCCCCGGAGTCGGCCCTCCGCGACGACTAGAACAGCGCGCTGTACGCGTTCAGCGCGGGCTGACCGCCCAGGTGCGCGTACAGCACGGTGGAGTCCCGCCCGATCTCTCCCCGAGCCACGAGATCGACCATCCCGGCCATCGACTTTCCCTCGTACACGGGGTCGGTGACCATCCCCTCGGTACGGGCGGCGAGCCGCATCGCGTCCAGGGTCGGGTCGTCGGGGATCCCGTACGTACCCGCGTGATAGCGCTCGTCCAGCTCCACGTCCTCCTGGGTCAACTCCCGCTTGACACCGATGAGTTGGCCGGTGTTGTGGGCGATCCGCGCGATCTGTTCCTTCGTCCGGGCGGGCGCCGCCGACGCGTCGATGCCGAGCACCCGCCGGGACCGGCCGCCCGTCTCCTCGAGCGCCGCGAACCCGGCGACCATTCCGGCCTGGGTCGACCCGGTCACCGAGCACACCACCACGGTGTCGAAGAAGACCCCCAACTCCCGTTCTTGCTCGGCGACTTCGTACGCCCAACCGGCGAACCCGAGGCCGCCCAGGGGATGGTCGGAGGCACCCGCCGGAATCGCGTACGGCTTGCCGCCCCCTTCCTCCACCTCCCGGAGCGCCAGCTCCCAGCTCTCCTTGAACCCGATACCGAACCCGGCGCGCACCAGCCGCACATCGGCCCCGGCGAGCCGGCTGATCAGGATGTTGCCGACCTTGTCGTAGACGGAGTCGGGCCACTCGACCCAACTCTCCTGTACAAGCACGCACTTGAGCCCGGCGCGGGCGGCACAGGCGGCGACCTGACGGGTGTGGTTGGACTGCACACCGCCGATCGAGACGAGCGTGTCGCAGCCCTGGGCAAGCGCGTCGGCGACCAGGTACTCCAGTTTGCGGGTCTTGTTGCCGCCGTACGCGACACCGGAGTTGCAGTCCTCGCGCTTGGCCCAGAGGGCGGCGCCGCCGAGATGGGCGGTGAGCCGCTCCAGCGGGTGCACGGGCGAGGGCCCGAAGAGGAGGGGGTAACGCGCGTACGAGTCAAGGGACATGGGGTTCCTCCCGGGATCAGTCGCTGTCGGCGAGCTCGGCGAGCCCGCGCCAGATCTCCGCGGTGACACGGACCGCCTCGTCCACGTCCCCGGCGGCGCAGGCATCGAGGAGCCGGTCGTGCAGGCCGGCCGAACGGCAGTTGCCGCCCTCGCTGAAGCGTCGTCGCTCCAGACGGCGGATGAGCGGTGTGTAGCGGGCGGCGGTGGCGGCGGCGGCGCGATTGCCGCTGACCCGGACGAGGACGTCGTGCAGTTGGTCGTCGGCTCGCAGAGCGGACTCGACGTCACCGGCACGGACCGCCTCCGCGAACCGCGCGTTGGCCGCGCGCATCGTCTCGACGTCCGCGGTGAACAGCCGGGGCACGGCGGCCCGCGTGACCAGCTCGTGCATGGCCCCGACCACGGCCGCCGCGTCCCGCACGTCGGCGGCCACGACCGGCGTCACCTTCGTGTAGCTCTGCGGCTTGCTCTCCAGCAGCCCTTCGTCGACCAGTCGTGCGAACGCCTCGCGAACCGGCGCCCGGGACAGCCCGAGCCGCTCGGCGAGCTCGGCGTCCCGCACCACAGCACCGGGTTCGATCTCACCGGCGACGATGGCATCCCGGATCGCTTCGTACGCGCGATCCCTGAGGAGGGTCCGGGGGACGGGTCGTATCGCATCCACAACTGAAATGTTAGATGTCAGAGACGTGGGCGCACAAGAGCGCACCAGGCGCACACACAAGAATGTGGCCCGCACCGAAGTACGGACCACACCCCGCTCAGCTCACCCGGCCCACGGCCAGTCCGAGTCCCGTGGGCCCGAACGTGTGCCGGTTCCGCGTCCCCGACGGACCGTGGCCCGCCAGGTACCCGGCGAGGTCCCAGGTGTAGACCGGTACGTCGGCCGGCACCTGCTCGGTCGGGTCTCCGTGAACGCTGTGGGTGTACTGCTCGTCGGTGACGATCAGCACCCGGTCGTGCTTCTTGTATGTACGTGACTTCGCGTGCTAACGCCGCTGCCGCTTCCACGGCCCCGTAATGGCCAGCATGATCCCCGGCGTCTGGATGTTGGCGTACAGCGTCTTGCCGTCCGGCGAGAAGGTCACGCCGGTGAACTCGCTGTATTCGGGCGCCTCTTCGGTGCCGGCGTTGAGTTCGTTGCGGGCGATCGGGTACGTACGCCCGCTGTCCGTCGCGCCGAACAGGTGCTGCACGCCCTCGCCGTCCTCGGCGATGACCAGGCCGCCGTACGGGGAGACGGTGATGTTGTCGGGCCCGTCGAAGGCACCGTCGGCGGACGGGTCGGGGTTCACGCCCAGCAGGACCTTCAGGGTGAGCGTGCGGCGCCTGGGGTCGTAGAACCAGACCTGGCCGTCGTGCTGGACGGGGCTCTCGGCGCGGGCGTACGAGGAGACGATGTAGGTGCCGCCGTCGGCCCACCACATGCCTTCGAGCTTGCGGGCCCGGGTGATCTCGCCGTCGGCGAACTGCTTGCGCACGGCGACGGTCCGGCCGTCGCGGTCGGGTACGTCGACCCAGTCGACGCCGTACACCGTGCCGATCTTCGTGGCCCGGGAGAGGTCGTCGACGAACTTACCGGCGGAGTCGAAGCACTTGGGCGCCTGGAGGGTGCCCGCGGTGTCGGAGAGGGTGCGGAAGGCGCCGTGGCCGTAGTGGAAGTGCTGCGGCGGGGTCCAGCGGTACAGGAGGCCGTTGGGTGTGGCGGCGTCCTCGGTGAGGTAGGCGTGGCCGCGCTTCGGGTCGATGACGACGGCCTCGTGGTCGTAACGCCCGAAGAACTTGAGGGGCTTGGGGTTCAGGTTGGCGCGCCTGTCGCAGGGGTCGACCTCGAAGACGTACCCGTGGTCCTTGGTCATGCCGTTGACGCCGGCGCGGTCGGAGTTCTCCTCGCAGGTGAGCCAGGTGCCCCAAGGGGTGCTGCCGCCCGCGCAGTTGGTGGAGGTGCCGGCGATGCCCACCCACTCGGCGACATGGCCGCCGGGACGCACCTCGACGACCGTGCAGCCGCCGGACGCGGCGGGGTCGTAGACGAGGCCCTCGGTGAGCGGCACCGGGTACTTCCAGTTGGCGCGCGGGCCCTTCAGCTCGTGGTTGTTGACGAGGAGGGTGGTACCGCGTGGGCCCGCGAAGGCGGCGGTGCCGTCATGGTTGGACGGCGTGGTCTCGCCGGAGTCCAGGGTGGTCTTCCCGCTGTAGGTGATCACGCGGTACGAGAATCCGGCGGGCAGCGCCAGCAGGCCCTTGGGGTCGGGCAGAAGCGGGCCGTAGCCGACTTCGTGGTGCCGGTCCACCGATTCCCCGGCCACGCTCTCCGTGGACGCGAGGGCGCCCGGCGCGGTGGCGAGGGCGCCGACACTGCCGGCCAGCGCGACCCCGGCCGACGTGATCGCGGACTGTCTGGCGAAGTCCCTGCGGGTGAGCGACATGGCGTCTCCTGTGAAGGTGGGCGTCCCGTAACCACCACCGTCCCGCCCACGCCTGAACGCGAGTTGAACGGAACCCGACGTCACGGAACGCGCTTCCGAATTCGCCGCAGAGGGCAGCTGCCCCGAAGGGGCAGCGCCGAAGGGGCGCGGGGAACTGCGCGACCAGCCACAACGGCGCCGCAGCCGACAACGACCCAGCACGACACAGCGCGGCACCTCCTGCGGAGCCGCTTCGCTCAACCCCCTTGCTGCGACCGCGCCTTGAACGCCGCCTTCCGCGCCTCCTTCGCCACCCGCTTGTCCGGATGCAACCTCCCCATCGCCTCCAGCACGTCCGGCGTGGCCGGATGGTCCACACGCCAGGCCGCCTCGAAGAAGCCGCCGTGCTGCTGGGCCAGTCCCTCCACCAGTCCGACCAGCTCCGCCGAGTTGCCCTCGGCCGCGAGCTGCGCGGCCACCGTGTCGATGGTCAGCCAGAAGACCATCGCCTCGGACGGGGCCGGCACGTCCGGCGCGCCCTGCTCGCTGAGCCAGACCCGGGCGAGGCCGCCCAGTTCGGCGTCGCCGAGGACCTCGCGCAGCGCGGGTTCGGCCTCGGCGCCGACGAGGGACAGGGCCTGCTGGCAGCGCAGCCGCCGCAGCGGCGCACCGGCGTCGCCGCCTCGGGCCGCCGCGAGCAACTCCCGTGCCGCGGCGAGGGGTTCGCGGCGGGTCAGCCACTGTTCGGTCTCGGCCCGCGCGGCCGTCGCGGGGAAGGCGGCCGTGCCGTCGAGCAGCGCGTCCGCGCCTTTGTCGGCGAGGTCACCGACGGCGGGTGCCTCGAAGCCGGCCTCCAGCAGCCGGGCCCGTACGCCGTACAGGCCGAGCGGGGTCAGCCGCACCAAGCCGTAGCGGGAGACGTCGGTGTCGTCGCCCGCCTGCGCGCCCTCGGCCGGGTCGTCGGTGTCCGCCATGAGCGCCTCGTCGACGGGCTGGTAGGCGACGAGCCCGATGGGTTCGAGCAGCCTGAACTGGTCGTCGAGGCGCATCATCATGTCCGAGACCTGCTCCAGGACGTCGTTCGTGGGCTCGCCCATGTCGCTCGGTACGACCATGGACGCGGCCACCGCCGGCAGCGGCACCGGGCTGTCGACGGGCCCGCCCTCACTGACGCTCAGCAGGTACAGGTTGGCGAGCACACCGTCGAGGAAGTCGGCCTCCGCCTCGGGGTCCCAGTCCAGCTGGGAGAAGTCGACCTCGGCGGTCTCGTCCATGGCGTCGACGAGATCGTCGAGGTCGGGCACGCTCGCGTCGGCGAGGACACTCTCCAGTGCCCCGAGCCACACCGCGAGCACCTCGTGCGGTGACCCGGAGGTGAGCAGCGCCAGGTCGTCGCCCACGGTGACGGTGCCCTCGTCCTCGTCGACGACCTCGACGAGCCCGGCGTCCACGGCGACCCGCCACGCCTCACCGGCGTCCGCGAGCGCGTCCTCGGTGCCCGCCCCGCCCGCGGCTTCGCCCTCGATCAGGCCCAGGGCCCTTGCCGCCGCGGCCAGTTGCTCCTGGACCAGTTCGCCGCCGGCTCCGACCCTGGTGTCCGGTCCGGCCCAGCGGGCGAGCCGGGCGGCGCGGGACACCAGCGGGGCGGCGAGCGCTTCCCGCGCCAGTTCCGCTTCGGAGTGCAGTCGCACCGGCGGCAGGGGGGAGCTGTCTGACATCGGCTGTTTTCTCCTCAGGCGCCCGAAAGGCCGACAGCGGCATCCGGATGCGTCCGGAGTCCGACGACGGCGTCTGACGACCGTACGACGTTGTGTTGAAGGCCGTACGACTCAGCCGCTCAGCCTAGACGGATTTGGCAGCATGCCGCCCGGTTCATGAACCTGTCAGAGCTGGTACATGGCTGAAACCTTGACAAGTGGCGTGACCAGGCAGGAGATTGACGCGCGTAGAAGTCGAGGGGACGCCGATCCATCGCATCGCCTTGTCTTCCGCCAGGTTCTATCGTGTTCACTGTTCTCCCAAGCCGGGCGTTCACTGCCGATCGCCCGGTGCCGAGCCTTCGGTGCGGAGCCTTCCGCACCGGAAGTTCACCCGATGTCTACGCGCGTCGCCAGCCGCCCTGCAGCTCGCGTTCCCCCCACGGCACCACCCTTACCACCTTCGTCCCGGCACCCATGTTTGTCCCCGGAGGGATCCCGTTGCCGAGCAAGTCTTCCGCGCGCCTCGGCGCGCTCACTGTCGCCGCCGTCTGCTCCACGCTCGCCACCCTGGTGGTGCTGCCGTCGGCCGCTCACGCCGACACAGTGCGTATTCATGACATCCAGGGCACCACACGCCTGTCCCCGCTCGCGGGCGAGAAGGTCACGGACGTGGCGGGAATCGTCACCGGTGTCCGTACCTACGGTTCGTCGCGCGGGTTCTGGATCCAGGACACCGCCCCGGACGCCGACCCGGCCACCAGCGAGGGCGTCTTCGTCTTCACCAGCACCAAGCCGACCGTCGCGGTCGGCGACTCGGTCACCGTGACCGGCACGGTCTCGGAGTTCGTGCCCGGCGGCACGTCGTCCGGCAACCAGACGGTGACGGAGATCGTCAAGCCGACGGTCACGGTCGTCTCCGGCGGCAACGCGGTCCCGGCCCCGGTCGTCGTCGACGCCAGGTCGGTACCGGCCGCCTACAGCCCGGACGGCGACGCCACCGCGAGCGGCTCGGTGAACGCGCTGACGTTGCGTCCCAAGAAGTACGCCCTGGACTACTACGAGTCCCTCGAGGGTATGAACGTCCAGGTCAAGAACGTCCGCGTGGTCACCGCCACCGACCCGTACACCGAGCTGTGGGTCACGGTGAAGCCGGACGAGAACGACAACCGGCGGGGCGGGTCGGTGTACGGCGCGTACACGTCGCAGAACACCGGCCGGATCCAGATCCAGTCGCTGGGCGCGGTCGCCGACTTCCCGACCGCGAACGTCGGCGACAGCCTCAAGGGCACCACGACCGGCCCGCTGGACTACAACCAGTTCGGTGGCTACACGCTCGTCGCGAACGAGCTCGGCACCCTGAAGCAGGGCGGCCTGAAGCGCGAGATCACCCGCAAGCAGTCGCGCGGCGAGCTGGCGGTGGCGACGTACAACGTCGAGAACCTCGACCCGTCGGACACCACCTTCGCCGCGCACGCCGCCGCGATCGTGAACAACCTGCAGTCGCCCGACATCCTGTCCCTGGAGGAGATCCAGGACAACAACGGCGCGACGAAGGACGGTACGGTCGCCGCCGACCAGACGGTCAAGAAGCTGATCGACGCGATCGTGGCGGCGGGCGGCCCGGCGTACGACTGGCGCTCCATCGACCCGGTCGACCTCGCGGACGGTGGCGAGCCCGGCGGCAACATCCGTCAGGTGTTCCTGTTCAACCCGGCGCGGGTCTCCTTCACCGACCGTCCGGGCGGCGACGCCACTACCGCCGTCGGTATCACCAAGGACCACGGCAAGGCGGCCCTGACCCTCTCGCCGGGCCGAATAGACCCGTCGAACGCGGCCTGGACGAACAGCCGCAAGCCGCTCGCGGGCGAGTTCGTCTTCCGCGGCAAGACCGTCATCCTGATCGCCAACCACTTCGCCTCGAAGGGCGGCGACCAGGGTCTGACCTCGCAGTTCCAGCCGCCCGCGCGCAGCTCGGAGACCCAGCGTCACCTCCAGGCGACCGCGGTGAACACGTTCGTCAAGGACATCCTGAAGGTCCAGAAGAACGCGGACGTGATCACGCTCGGCGACATCAACGACTTCGAGTTCTCCAACACCGCGAAGCTGCTGGAGGACGACGGCGCCCTGTGGTCGGCTATCAAGTCGCTGCCGAAGAGCGAGCGTTACACCTACGACTACCAGGGCAACAGCCAGGTCCTGGACCAGATCCTGGTCAGCCCGTCGATCAGCCGGGGCTGTGACTTCGACTACGACTCCGTGCACATCAACTCGGAGTTCAACGACCAGATCAGCGACCACGACCCGCAGGTGCTGCGCTTCAAGCCGTAGTCACGTAACTCCCTCTGGATCAGGACTGGTTGAACACTCCGTTCAGCCAGTCCTGCCAGGCGGTCTCACATTCCTTGATGTCGGCTCCCGGCGTGAAGTCGTGCAGGGAGATGCCGACGGGATAGCCCCAGTGGTTGCGCCCGAAGACGCGGGTCAGTCCCCTGTCGGTGCGCAGCCCGATGAAGTACGGGTCGCGGAAGTCGACCACGGCCTCGAAAGTGTCAGGCCCTTGGATCGTCACCCGCGAACCGACCGGCACGTCCTCCCCGACCCCGAGCGCCCGTCCGACGGCGGCGAGGGCGTCGGCGGCCTTCGACGCCTCGGGTCCGTCGAAGGTGGCGAACACGGCCGGCCTGGGCGCGAAGTGGATCAGGTACTCGCGCAGGGTGTGCAGATAGAAGTCGGTGTGCCGGGCGGCGCCGTCGTACTGGTTGTCCCAGTCGTCGACGAAGATGCCACTGTGCACATACCGGACCCAGGCCCGGCGGCCCTCGTCACGCGGCTCGACCGTGTAGTCGAGCTGGTTGAGGGTCTGCTCGGAGATGCCCTCGACGTTCTCGACGCGGTTGGTGTAGCGGTGCGGCGGATCCCAGGCGATGACCGTGGACCCGAAGGGTCCCCTGCCGCCGACCCGCGGCTCCGGCGGCTCCATCGGCCAGAGATACCCGCCGGTCCCCGTGGTGACCGCCTCCCACACCTCCTGCGGACTGACATCGACCTCGAACTCACGAGCGATCTCGAATTCCCTGGCAATTTCCTCGGACATGGCGCTCACTCCTGGATTTCCGCTGTGCCTGTGATGTCTACGGTGTCGGTGATGTCGACGGTGTCGATGGCGTCCGCCGCGCCGGAAGCCGGGTCACCGGCGGCCTGGGGCCTGACCGTCGGGTGCACGGCCACGACGATCCGGTGATCGCGCCCGCCCTCCGCACCGGGTGAGTCGTACTTGCGCACCAGCGCGCTGACGCCGGCCGTCAGCTCCTCGATGAACGCGGCCCGGTCGGCGGCGGAGGCGAACCGCACCTCGCCGTCGAGCGCGTAGGTGGCGAGCCGCTTACGGGCCCGGGCGGCCCCGGTGACCAGGGTGCCGACGTCCCGCACCAGCCGCGCCCCGACCGCCAGCAGCCAGCGCGCGGAGAGCTGGTCCCGGAACCGGTCGGGATCAGGCTGCACGGCGGCCAGGGCGAGCGGCGAGATGACGTACGACGCGGCGGTCGCCCGCATCAGCCGCTCGGTGACATTGCCCTTGCGGCGCTCCCCGGCCAGTTCGACCAGCCCGTGCCGCTCCAGCGCCTTGAGGTGGTAGTTCACCTTCTGCCGGGGCAGTCCGACCTTGCCGGCCAGCATGGCGGCCGACGCGGGCCCGGCGGCCAGTTCGGCGAGCAGCCGGCCCCGTATGGGGTCCAGCGAGACGGCGGCGGCCGCCGGGTCCTCGATCACGGTGACGTCCAACATGACTCCACCGTCCCACCGAAAACTTTTTTTGTCCAGGAGAGAAAATCCTTCGGCAAGCAGGGGTGAACGTCGCGGCGACACTGAAGTACCACTTACACGTACCCGGTACAAGAATTAAGTGGAGCTTCACGGAAGCTTCGCCGAGACTACTCGCATGTCGACACCACTCACGCCGCCTCCTCCCCCCTTCGGCCGCGCCCTGTGCGCGATGGTCACTCCCTTCACCGCCGAGGGGGCCCTGGATCTCGACGGGGCGCAGCGGCTCGCCGACCGGCTGGTGGCCGGGGGCTGCGACGGCCTCGTCCTCTCCGGAACGACGGGCGAGTCCCCGACCACGACGGACGCGGAGAAGTCGGCGCTGGTACGGGCGGTGCGGGAGGCGGTCGACAGGCGGGCGTCGATCGTGGCGGGCGTCGGCACCGCGGACACCCTGCACTCCGCGGAACTGGCGCGGGCGGCCGAGAAGGCGGGCGCGGACGGCCTGTTGACGGTCGCGCCGTACTACAGCAGACCCCCGCAGGACGCGATCGAGGCCCACTTCCAGGAACTGGCGGACGCCACCGACCTGCCCCTCATGCTGTACGACATCCCGGGCCGCACCGGTGTCCGCATCGAGCCGGAGACGATGATCCGCCTGGCCGGGCACCCGAGAATCGTCGCCGTGAAGGACTGCGCGTACGACCTGATGGGCACTCAGAAGGTACTGTCCGAGACGGACTTGGCGATCTCCACGGGCTGCGACGAATACGTACTGCCGCTGTACGCGCTGGGCGGCGCCGGATACGTCAGCACCGTGGCGAATGTGATCCCACGTCACTTCCGCTCGATCATCGACGCGTTCGACGCGGGCCGCACCACCGAGGCCGCCCGCCTCCAGCAACGGGCGCTGCCGCTCATCGAGTTGATGATGGCGTCCGGCCTGCCCGGCGCGGTCACGGCCAAGGCCCTGCTCGGCGGGCTGGGCCTGCCCTCGGGTCCGGTACGGGCACCGCTGCGGCCGGCCGGCCGCGAGGCCACGAACGACCTGCTGGCGGCGTACGAGGACGTACGGGACTTGGCGTAGGGCACGGCGACCGAACAGAAAGGGACCCGTACCACGCGCGAAGGCGGCGGTACGGACCCCGGCCGATGAGGCCGATGAGGCCGATGACAGTCATTCGCCGACTGCCACTCGTCAACTGTCACTCCCAGCGGTGCCCGTCACCGAACAGCAGGAAGTGCTCCAGCACGTCTTCCATCGGATCGTCGACCTGGCCGATGTTGACCAGACCGATCCGGGGGCCGTTGTGCGAACCGGTGTTGGTCTCGTCCGCGTACGCCGTCCCCGCGGGGACCCCGCAGACCACGGCCGCGGTGACCGCGCCCGTCAGCCAACGCGCCGCGGTCCTCGTCCGCACGTTTGTCATGTGCTCCACCCCTCGTCGGTACTTCCACCTCTTCTGCCACCTCTGCTCCGGCAGCTGATCGGACTCTGTGTCCACCCGTTCATCTGCCTGAAGCCCGACGAGGTCACGCGGAGCAACCCGTACGTGATCTTGGGCGTCGCCTTCCGTACCCGTACGGGTACAGGGGAACGTCAGTTGTGGCTGTGCAGGACGTCGTTCAGACCGCCCCAGACCGCGTTGTTCGGGCGGGCCTCGACCTTGCCCGTGACGGAGTTGCGGCGGTAGAGGATGTTGGAGGCGCCGGAGAGTTCGCGGGCCTTGACGATCTGCCCGTCGGGCATGGTGACGAGGGTGCCTGCGGTGACGTACAGCCCGGCCTCGACCACGCACTCGTCGCCGAGGGCGATCCCGACGCCGGCCTCGGCGCCGACCAGGCAGCGCTCGCCGATAGTGATACGGACCTGGCCGCCACCGGACAGCGTGCCCATCGTCGAGGCACCGCCGCCGATGTCGGAACCGTCGCCGACCACGACACCGGCGGAGATACGGCCCTCGACCATCGACGTACCGAGCGTGCCGGCGTTGAAGTTGACGAAGCCCTCGTGCATGACGGTCGTACCCTCGGCGAGGTGCGCGCCGAGGCGCACCCGGTCGGCGTCGGCGATGCGGACACCCTTGGGGGCCACGTAGTCGGTCATGCGGGGGAACTTGTCGATGGAGGTGACCTGGAGGTACAGGCCCTCGGCACGGGCATTGAGCCGCACCTTCTCGACGTCGTCCACGGCGACCGGGCCGAGCGAGGTCCAGGCGACGTTGGCGAGGTGGGCGAACATACCGTCCAGACTCTGCCCGTGGGGCTGCACCAGCCGGTGCGACAGCAGGTGGAGGCGGAGGTAGACGTCGTGCGCGTCGAGCGGCTTGTCGTCGAGGGAGGCGATGACCGTACGGACCGCGACCACCTCGACGCCCCGGCGCGCGTCCGGCCCGACCGCTTTCGCCGCTCCTTCACCGAGCGCCTCGACGGCCCGCTCGACGGACAGCCGCTCGGTACCGGCGGGGCCGGGCTCCGCGGACAGCTCGGGGGCGGGGAACCAGGTGTCGAGAACGGTGCCGTCGGCGGCGAGGGTGGCAAGCCCGGCGGCCACGGCGCCGGTGGTACGGGAAGCAGTCGTGTCGGTCATGGACAAAACCTAACGCGAGCCACCCCACCCGGGCGAACCACTACGACCGCATCTCAAGGACCGAGCACCGAGAGACCTAACGCTG
The DNA here is from genome assembly GCF_036898825.1 of Streptomyces sp. B21-083. GTDB lineage: Bacteria > Actinomycetota > Actinomycetes > Streptomycetales > Streptomycetaceae > Streptomyces. The sequence continues at coordinate 2,270,581 of NZ_JARUND010000002.1, forward strand.
CCTGGTAATCGAGGCGAGACGGGTGAGCGGGTGGGAAATGGCAGTTCAAGGGCACCCGGCAAACGAACCGAGTCGGGCGGGTGGGCGGGCAAACTCCCCATTCATCCCCGCAGCACCCTCCCGAACACCTCCCGAGCAAACCCCTCCTCATAAACACCCCCGGTAAGCAGCACCTGCAGACACATCCCGTCCAGCACCGCCACCAACGCCCGAGCAGTAACCGCATCCGTCCGCTCCCCCAGCAGCTCCGCAACCCCCTCCGCCCACTCCGCCGCGACAGGCCGCAACGCCGGCCGCCGAAGCGCCGCCAAATACAACTCGCACTCCAGCTCGACCCCCGCCCGGTCCCCCGACAGCCACTCCCCCAGCAACCCGGCGAGTTCCCCCGCCAGATCGACCCGGTCGTCCCGCAGCCCACCCCTCGCGGCGACCACCTTCGCGAACCCCTCGTTCGCCTGCCGCAGCGCGGCGACGAGAAGTTCGTCGAGGGTGCTGAAGTGATACGTCGTGGACCCCAGCGGCACATCCGCCTCCGCCGCCACCGACCGATGACTCAGCCCGGCGATCCCCTTCTCCCCCACCACCCGGATCGCCGCGTCGATGATCCGCTGGCGCCGCTCGGGGTCGTACCGCCGCCCCATCAGTGCGCCCCGCCCATGTTGAGCACGATGACCCCGCCGATGATGAGGACGATTCCTGCGACCTTCGCCACACTCATGCCCTCCCCGAGGAACACCGCACCGATCGTCGCGACGGCCGCCGTTCCGATGCCCGACCAGATGGCGTACGCCGTACCGACGGACACGGTCTTCAGCGTCTGGGCGAGCAGCACGAACGCGACGACGTACCCCAGTCCGGTCAGCACAGAGGGCCACAACCTGCTGAAACCGTCGCTGTACTTCATGGCGGTCGTGGCGCCCACCTCAGCGGCGATGGCTCCGACCAGCAACACATATCCCATGTGTACGAGTGTACGCATCGATGCGTACGACCGTACACAGTGCTGGCGCACAGCACCCACCCAAATCCACCCGCACTCCGCACCACGCCATCAACTCCCCCACCCCCCGGTCTCATTGAGGAAACAACCCTTCTCACGGCACTGGACGTCACCTAGCCTCGCGTCCATTACTGTTTCAACCACTCATTCACACGTTCGCCACAGGCGACGCCGGAGGAACAGCGCATGACAGAAGAAAAGCCCCGGCTCATCCCAAGTCAACCCTGGGAGAACGGCTGGGCCCCGGACACCACGCGCGTGCCCGGGACGCGGCGGCTCTGGATGGCGGGCACGCTGGCCCTGTCGGTCGTGGCCGCCTGTGTGACCGCGATCGTCATCACCGACCGGCAGCCCGAGGAAGCGGTGCCCGTGGCGAAGGAGCCCGCGACGTCGCCCGGTTCGACGTACCCCGGTCTCCTCACCTTCGCCTCTCCTTCCGCGGCCGGAACCGAGCCCCCGGGCGGAAAGAGCGGCCTGTCGTCGGCGCAGCCGACCGTGTCGGCCGCCAAGACCCCCGTTTCCGCCCCGGACGTCAAGGGTTCCGCCTCCGCTCCCGTGTCGGAAGCCCCCAAGACGCCCGCCGCGTCCCCGTCCCCCGGCAAGTCCTCGGCCGCTCCCTCGAATCCGGACCGCTCTCTCCTGAGGTCCGTCGAGGCGGTCAACTATCCCGACCGCTACTGGCACGTGTCAGACGGTCTGGTGAAGCTCGATCAGGTCCGCGGTTCGGAGTCCCGCCAGGACTCCACCTTCAGCGTGGTCAAGGGGCTGTACAACAACTCCTGCTACTCGTTCAAGACGCACGACGGCAAGTACCTGCGCCACCGCGACTTCGTCCTGCGCGCCGAACGCAACGACGGCTCCTCGCTGTTCAAGCAGGACGCCACCTTCTGCGGCGGGTACTCGGGGTACACGGGCGCGGCGGTACTCACGTCGGTGAACTACCCCAACTACGCGCTGCGCCACAAGAACTTCCAGCTGCGCCTGGACCCGTACGGCTACAACACGACCAACCGGCAGGACTTCTACTTCCGCGTGGTGGCCCCACTGGCCTGAGGCACATGCGAAAGCGGCGGCACCCGAGGGGGGTGCCGCCGCTTTCGTGTACCGCGTTCTTCGCGTGATGCTCAGACGTTGAACCCGAGCGCCCGCAGCTGGTCGCGCCCGTCGTCCGTGATCTTGTCCGGGCCCCACGGCGGCATCCACACCCAGTTGATGCGCAGCTCGTTGACGATGCCGTCCGTGGCGGACTTGGCCTGGTCCTCGATGACATCCGTGAGCGGACAGGCCGCCGACGTCAGGGTCATGTCGATCGTCGCGATGTTGGCGTCGTCGATGTGGATCCCGTAGATCAGGCCGAGGTTGACGACGTCGATGCCCAGTTCGGGGTCGACGACGTCGTACAGCGCCTCGCGGACCTCGTCCTCCGAGGCCGGCTTCATCTCAATGGTTGTCTCGCTCATGCCGTCTTCCTTTCGGCGGCGTCCGAACCCAGAGCCTGGGCCGTCGCGTCCTTCCACGCCATCCAGCTCAGCAGCGCGCACTTCACCCGGGCCGGGTACTTGGAGACACCGGCGAACGCGACAGCGTCCTCCAGCACCTCCTCCATCGCGTCGTCCGGTTCGAGCCTGCCCTTGGACTGCATCAGCTCCAGGAAGGTCTCCTGGATCTTCTGGGCCTCGGACACGTCCTTGCCGACCAGGAGCTCGTTCAGCACGGAGGCCGATGCCTGGCTGATCGAACAGCCCTGGCCCTCGTACGAGACATCGCTGATCGTCGTACCGTCGTACTTCACGCGCAGGGTGATCTCGTCGCCGCACGTCGGGTTGACGTGGTGCACCTCGGCGTCGCCGTCCCGCAGACCACGCCCGTGCGGGTGTTTGTAGTGGTCCAGGATGACTTCCTGGTACATCGAATCAAGCTTCATGCGATCGCTCGCCAATCTCCTCAGCCGAAGAAGTTCCGTACGTGCTCCAGTCCGTCGACCAGAGCATCGATCTCGGCCGGCGTGGAGTACAGATAGAACGACGCTCGCGTGGTCGCGGGAATTCCGTAGCGCAGGCAGACCGGGCGGGCGCAGTGGTGGCCGACGCGGACCGCGATGCCCTGCTCGTCGAGGACCTGGCCCACGTCGTGCGGGTGGATGTCACCGAGCGTGAAGGAGATCGCCGCGCCCCGGTCCTCGGCCGTGCTCGGGCCGATGAACCGCAGGTCGGGGACCTCGCCGAGCCGCTTCATCGCGTACTCAGTGAGCGCGTGCTCATGGGCGAGGATCTTGTCCATGCCGATCGCGGAGAGGTAGTCGATCGCCGCTCCCAGGCCCACCGCCTGGGCGATCGGCGGAGTGCCCGCCTCGAACTTGTGCGGGGCGGGAGCATAGGTCGACGAGTGCATCGACACGGTCTCGATCATCTCGCCGCCACCGAGGAACGGCGGGAGGTCCTCCAGCAGCTCCTGGCGACCCCACAGCACCCCGATACCCGTCGGGCCGCACATCTTGTGGCCGGTGAAGGCCACGAAGTCGGCCTGGAGGGCCTGTACGTCCATCGGCATGTGCGGGGCGGCCTGCGAGGCGTCGATCAGGACCAGGGCCCCGACCTCCTGCGCCCGGCGCACGATCTTCTCGACCGGGTTGACCGTGCCCAGGATGTTGGACACCAGCACGAAGGAGACGATCTTCGTCTTCTCGGTGATGACCTCGTCTATGTTCGACAGGTCGAGCCGGCCGTCGTCGGTCAGGCCGAACCACTTCAGCTTCGCGCCCGTGCGCTGCGCGAGCAGCTGCCACGGCACGATGTTGGAGTGGTGCTCCATCTCCGTGATGACGATCTCGGTCTCGTGGTCGACCCGGTAGGGCTCGTCGGCCCAGCCCAGCATGTTGGCCACGAGGTTCAGCGACTCGGAGGCGTTCTTGGTGAAGATCACCTCGTCGCGGCTGGGCGCGTTGATGAACGCGGCGACCTTGTCGCGCGCGCCTTCGTACAGCGCCGTGGCCTCCTCGGCGAGCACATGGATGCCACGGTGCACGTTGGCGTTGTGCTGCTCGTAGTACTCGGAGAGGGTGTCGATCACCTGGCGGGGCGTCTGGGAGGTCGCCGCGTTGTCCAGGTAGACGAGCTTCTTGTCGTCGTGGAGCACCCGGTCGAGGATCGGGAAGTCCTTACGGATCGCCTCGGTGTCGAGGAGGCCCGGCAGCTGTGTCACGCGACTTCCTCCCCTGAGTTCGCTCCGCTCACGGAGCCACCCTTCGTGGTGTAAGCCTCGTAGCCCTCGTTCTCCAGCTTGTCGGCGAGTTCGGCGCCGCCGGACTCGGCGATCCGGCCGTCGGAGAAGACGTGGACGAAGTCGGGCTTGATGTAGCGCAGGATGCGCGTGTAGTGCGTGATCAGCAGGGTGCCGACCTCGCCCGACTCGCGGACGCGGTTGACGCCCTCGGAGACGATGCGCAGGGCGTCGACGTCCAGGCCGGAGTCCGTCTCGTCGAGGATCGCGACCTTCGGCTTGAGCAGCTCAAGCTGGAGGATCTCGTGGCGCTTCTTCTCACCGCCGGAGAAGCCCTCGTTGACGTTGCGCTCGGCGAAGGAGGGGTCCATGTTGAGGCGCTGCATGGCCTCCTTGACCTCCTTCACCCACAGGCGCAGCTTCGGTGCCTCACCGCGGACGGCGGTGGCGGACGTACGAAGGAAGTTGGAGACGGAGACGCCGGGGATCTCGACCGGGTACTGCATCGCCAGGAACAGGCCCGCGCGGGCGCGCTCGTCGACGGACATCTCCAGGACGTCCTCGCCGTCGAGCAGCACGGTGCCGCTGGTGACCGTGTACTTCGGGTGACCCGCGAGCGAGTAGGCGAGAGTCGACTTGCCGGAGCCGTTGGGGCCCATGATGGCGTGCGTCTCGCCCTGCTTCACGGTCAGGTCGACACCCTTGAGGATCTCCTTCGTGGCGTTGTCGGCCTCGACGGTGACGTGCAGGTCTCGGATTTCAAGCGTTGCCATGGGTGCCTCAGGACTCCTGGGTGAGGGAGACGAGCACATCGTCCCCTTCGATCTTTACGGGGTATACGGGGACGGGGCGCGTCGCGGGAAGGCCGGACGGCTTACCGGTGCGGAGGTCGAAGCTGGAGCCGTGCAGCCAGCACTCGATCTGACAGTCCTCCACCTCGCCCTCGGAGAGCGAGACGTTCGCGTGCGAGCAGATGTCGTGGATCGCGAACACCTCACCCTCGGTACGGACGACCGAGACCGGCGTGCCGTCGAGTTCCACCCGCTTCGGGGTGTCCTCGTCCAGCTCGCTCAGCCCGCAGGCGCGTACGAACGTCGGAGAGGCAGTCATCAGACGGACGCCTCCAGCTCCTCGTCGATCTTCGCGAGAAGGCGGTCCTGGATGTCCTCGACGCCGATCTGCTGGACCAGCTCGGCGAAGAAGCCGCGGACGACCAGCCTGCGGGCCTCGTCGGCCGGGATGCCGCGGGCCATCAGGTAGAACAGCTGTTCGTCGTCGAACCGTCCGGTGGCACTCGCGTGCCCGGCGCCGACGATCTCACCGGTCTCGATCTCCAGGTTCGGTACGGAGTCCACACGGGCGCCGTCGGTGAGAACCAGGTTGCGGTTCATCTCGTAGGTGTCGGTGCCCTCGGCCTTGGCCTCGATGAGCACGTCACCGATCCACACCGCGTGGGCGCCCTCGCCCTGGAGCGCGCCCTTGTAGACGGCGTTCGACTTGCAGTGCGGGGTGTTGTGGTCGACCAGGAGGCGGTGCTCCTGGTGCTGGCCGGCGTCCGTGAAGTACAGGCCGAACAGCTCGGCCTCGCCGCCGGTGCCGGCGTAGGAGACGCGCGGGTGCAGGCGTACCAGGTCGCCCCCGAAGGTGACCACGAAGGACTTGAAGGTGGCGTCGCGGCCGATCAGCGCGTTGTGCTGGGCGACGTGCACGGCCTGATCGTCCCAGTCCTGGACGGAGACGACGGTGAGCTTGGCGCCGTCACCGAGGACGTACTCGACGTTGGCGGCGAGCACGGCGTCACCGGTGTGGTCGAGGACGACGACGGCTTCGGCGAACGCGCCCAGCTCGATGACCTGGTGGCCGTAGGCCACACCGCCCTCGCCGTGCACGGCGACGCGGATCGGCTCGGTGAGGACCGTCTCCTTGGGGACGGTGATCACGCCGGCCACCTCGAAGGCGCTGTACGCCTGCGCGGCGACGCGGTCCACGGGTGTGCCGGCCCGCCCGAGGCGCGCGTCGTCGCGGCCGACGGCCTCGACGGTGACGCCCTCGGGTGCCTGGACGTCCACCTTCACACCGGTGCCGGTGGCGACCGCGGTGCCGTCGTGCAGCCCGCGCAGCCGCTCCAGCGGGGTGAACCGCCACTCCTCCTCTCGGCCGTGGGGGACGGGGAAGTCCGCCACGTCGAAGGACGGCGGCGCGCTCATGCGCGTCGCGACGGTCGACTCGGCGGCAGCGGCCACCGCGATCGAGCCGGCGGTGGTGCTGCCCACCGATGGGGGTCCCCCCGCGCGAGCGGAGCCGAGCGTGGGGGAATTCTGGGCCTCAGCCATGGCTGTCGGTCTGCTCTCTTTCCTGCGTAAGTGGCTTGACGGGACGGCGACCGGCGGTCAGCCGACCGAGCCTTCCATCTGGAGCTCGATCAGCCGGTTGAGTTCCAGCGCGTACTCCATGGGCAGTTCCTTGGCGATCGGCTCGACGAAGCCGCGCACGATCATCGCCATCGCCTCGAACTCGGACAGACCGCGGCTCATCAGGTAGAAGAGCTGGTCGTCGGAGACCTTGGAGACGGTCGCCTCGTGGCCCATGGACACGTCGTCCTCACGGACGTCGACGTACGGGTACGTGTCGGACCGGGAGATGGTGTCCACCAGCAGCGCGTCGCACAGCACGTTGGACTTGGAGCCGTGGGCGCCCTCGGCGATCTCGACGAGACCGCGGTAGGACGTACGGCCGCCACCGCGCGCCACCGACTTCGACACGATGTTCGAGGAGGTGTTCGGCGCCATGTGAACCATCTTGGAACCGGCGTCCTGGTGCTGCCCCTCGCCCGCGAAGGCGATCGACAGGGTCTCGCCCTTGGCGTGCTCGCCCATCAGGTAGACGGCCGGGTACTTCATGGTGACCTTGGAGCCGATGTTGCCGTCGATCCACTCCATGGTCGCGCCCTCGTACGCCACGGCGCGCTTGGTGACCAGGTTGTAGACGTTGTTCGACCAGTTCTGGATGGTCGTGTAGCGGCAGCGGGCGTTCTTCTTGACGATGATCTCGACGACCGCGCTGTGCAGGGAGTCCGACTTGTAGATCGGGGCCGTACAGCCCTCGACGTAGTGCACGTAGGCACCCTCGTCGACGATGATCAGGGTCCGCTCGAACTGGCCCATGTTCTCCGTGTTGATACGGAAGTAGGCCTGGAGCGGGATCTCGACCTGCACACCCTTCGGCACGTAGATGAACGAACCGCCGGACCACACCGCGGAGTTCAGCGACGCGAACTTGTTGTCGCCGACCGGGATGACGGTCCCGAAGTACTCCTTGAAGAGCTCCGGGTGCTCCTTCAGGGCAGTGTCGGTGTCCATGAAGATGACACCCTGCGCCTCAAGCTCCTCGTTGATCTGGTGGTAGACGACCTCGGACTCGTACTGGGCCGCGACACCGGCGACGAGGCGCTGCTTCTCCGCCTCGGGGATGCCGAGCTTGTCGTACGTGCTCTTGATGTCGTCGGGCAGGTCCTCCCAGGACTGGGCCTGCTTCTCCGTGGAGCGGACGAAGTACTTGATGTTGTCGAAGTCGATGCCCGACAGGTCCGAGCCCCAGTTAGGCATGGGCTTCTTCTCGAAGAGGCGCAGGCCCTTGAGGCGGAGCTTGGTCATCCATTCGGGCTCGGACTTCTTCGAGGAGATGTCGCGGACGACGTCCTCGTTGATGCCGCGCTTGGCAGAGGCACCGGCCACGTCGGAGTCGGCCCAGCCGTATTCGTACGTGCCCAGACCCTCGAGCTCGGGGTGGGCGGTCTCCTCGATGGGGAGCGTCATGCTGGGTTCCTCCCGGCGGTACGTGCGGATGCTTTATGGGCGGTGGACAACGTGGTGGACAACTGTGGAGCAGGTGGAGCCGAGACGTGCGAGGCCTTGGGGATGAATGTCGTGCACACACCGTCGCCGTGGGCGATGGTCGCGAGCCGCTGGACGTGCGATCCGAGCAGCTGGGAGAAGATCTCGGTCTCCGCCTCGCAGAGCTGCGGGAACTTCTCAGCGACATGGACCACCGGGCAGTGGTGCTGGCAGAGCTGCTCTCCGACCGGTGCGCTACGCGCCGTAGCAGCGTACCCGTCCGCGCTCAGGGCCTTGGCCAGGGCTTCGGCGCGCTTTTCGGGGCCGGCGGCCTCGACCGCCTCGCGGTAGTTCGCGGCCTGCTCGGCGAACCGGGCCCGCGCGAAGGCGAGCACCGCCTCGTCGCCGCCCTCGCGCGCCGCGATCCAGCTCAGCGCGTCCATGGCGAGCTTGTCATAGGACTGGTCGAAGGCGTCGCGTCCGCAGTCGGTGAGCGCGAAGGCCTTGGCGGGCCGGCCACGGGTGCGTGCCCCGTAGACCCGCTGCTCACGCGGTTGTACGACGTCGTCGGCGACCAGCGCGTCAAGGTGACGCCGTACGGCCGCATGGGTCAGGCCCAGGCGCCCGGCGAGCTCGGCGACGGTCGAGGGACCGTGGTCCAGGATGGACCGCGCGACCCGGTTGCGCGTCGAGCGCTCACCGGTCGCGACATCCTCCTGGGGGGCGCCCATGGGGGCCTCCCGATCCTCGCCAACGTTTTTCACAACACCATTGTTGCGTAATTCCTCAGAGCGCGGCAAGCCGCGTCCCGTCTCCTTGGCGGTGCCCTGCATCACTTAGGCTCACCTAACCTGACCTGCGAAAACGATCTTTGATCGATCAGCGGACGGCCCTGAGCAGCACCGGAGCAGGGCTGGGGCGGTCCCGCACCGAGCCTGGATCCCGGCCCCGCGCACCTGGACGACTTTTCCCGTACCTAGACTCTGGAACCATGCGAAGCGAGCCCGTGGTCCAGGTCCAGGCCCTGGTGAAGCGGTACGGCACGAAAACCGCCGTGGACGGCCTCGACCTGGTGGCCCGGGCGGGCATCACCGCCGTACTCGGTCCCAACGGCGCGGGCAAGACGACCACCGTCGAGACCTGCGAGGGATACCGCAGACCGGACTCCGGGACGGTCCGCGTCCTGGGCCTCGACCCGGTACGCGAAGCCGCCGCCCTGCGTCCACGGGTCGGCGTGATGCTCCAGTCCGGCGGCGTCTACTCGGGCGCCCGCGCCGACGAGATGCTCCGCCACGTGGCCAAGCTGCACGCGCACCCCCTGGACGTGGACGCCCTCGTCGAACGCCTCGGCCTCGGCAGCTGTGGCCGGACGACCTACCGCCGCCTCTCCGGGGGCCAGCAGCAGCGCCTGGCGCTCGCGATGGCGGTCGTCGGCCGCCCGGAGCTGGTCTTCCTCGACGAACCGACGGCCGGCCTGGACCCCCAGGCCCGCCGTGCCACCTGGGAACTCGTACGGGATCTGCGTGCCGACGGAGTCTCCGTCATCCTCACCACCCATCACATGGACGAGGCCGAGCAGCTCGCGGACGACGTCGCGATCATCGACGCCGGCAAGGTCATCGCCCAGGGCAGCCCGGACCAGCTGTGCCGCGGCGGCGCCGAGAACACCCTGCGCTTCATGGGCCGGCCGGGTCTGGACGTCGGCTCCCTGCTCAAGGCCCTCCCGGCGGACTGCACGGCCATCGAGCTGACCCCGGGCGCGTATCGCGTCGGCGGCAAGGTCAACCCGCAGCTCCTCGCGACGGTGACGTCCTGGTGCGCCCAGCACGGGGTGATGCCGGACCGGATCTCAGTGGAACGGCACACCCTGGAAAACGTCTTTCTGGAGCTGACCGGCAAGGAGCTGCGTTCATGATTCCGGCCCACACAAGAATCTGCCGGGGGTCCGGGGGTCGTCCCCCGGGAAGACACAGCCTGGAGCTGACCGGCAAGGAGCTGCGTTCGTGACGACCGCCACCAAGGGGACCTACACCCCGCAGCCCGGCGCCGCCCCGCTCCCCCGCATGATCGGGGCGCAGGCGGCCCTGGAGACGAGGATGCTGCTGCGCAACGGCGAGCAGCTGCTGCTGACGGTGGTCATTCCCACCCTCCTCCTGCTGCTGTTCGGCTCGGTGGACATCGTCGACACGGGCACCGGCAAGGCGGTCGACTTCCTCGCGCCGGGCATCCTCGCGCTCGCGGTCATGTCCACGGCCTTCACCGGCCAGGCCATCGCGACGGGCTTCGAGCGCCGCTACGGCGTCTTGAAAAGGCTGGCCTCCTCCCCGCTCCCCCGCTGGGGCCTGATGACGGCGAAAACAGCGTCCGTGCTGGTCACCGAGGTTCTCCAGGTCGCCCTGGTGACGGTGATCGCCTTCGCGCTCGGCTGGTCCCCGCACGGCAACCCCTTCGCCGTACTCCTGCTGCTTCTCCTCGGCACGGCCGCCTTCTCGGGCCTCGGCCTGCTGATGGCGGGCACCCTGAAGGCGGAGGCCACGCTCGCCGCCGCCAACCTCGTCTTCCTGTTGCTCCTGGTGGGCGGCGGCGTGATCGTCCCGCTGGACAAGTTCCCGTCCGGCGTCCAGCACGTGCTGGCTCTGCTCCCGATCTCGGCCCTGTCGGACGGGCTGCGGGACGTACTGCAGCACCGTTCCGGCATGCCGTGGGGGGACCTGGGGATCCTCGCGGTCTGGGCGGTCGTGGGGCTGGCGGCGGCCGGCCGGTTCTTCCGCTGGGAGTGAGCCGGGACGGCGGACGGCCGAGGACCGGGGGACCCCTCGTGAAAGCGTGCACAAGCAGCCGCCTACGATGGGACGCGTGCCAAAGATGACCCCCGCCGAGGCCCTGTCCGCCGTGCGGAACCCGCTCGCCTTCATCGCAGCCCGCTGGACACCGACCCCCCGGACCGTACGGCGGGCGGCGCTCGCCGCGCTCGTCATGTCGGTGGTCATCGTGGTCACCGGCGGTGCCGTACGACTGACCGGCTCGGGCCTCGGCTGCCCGACCTGGCCCAAGTGCACCGACAACTCGCTGACGACGACCAGTGCGATGGGCGTGCACGGTGTCATCGAGTTCACCAACCGCATGCTGACGTACGTGCTGTGCGCGGCGGTCGGCTGGGCGATCATCGCCGCCCGCTCGGAGAAGCCGTACCGGCGCAGCCTCACCCGGCTCGGCTGGGCGCAGTTCTGGGTCGTCATGAGCAACGCGATCCTGGGCGGCGTCGTCGTCCTGGTCGGCCTCAACCCGTACACGGTCGCGGCCCACTTCCTGCTGTCCTCCGCCCTGATCGCGGTCGCCGTGGTGATGTGGCAGCGCACGCAGGAGGGCGACGAGGCACCCGGCCCGCTGGTCGGCAAGGCGGTGCGGCAGCTGGTGTGGTTCCTGGTGGTCGCCACGGTGCTGCTGATCGCGGTCGGCACGGTGGTGACCGGGTCCGGCCCGCACGCCGGCGACTCGAGCGAGATCGAGCGCATGCCGCTGAACTGGGAGAACGTCAGCAAGCTGCACGCGGTGCTCGCCTGGATCGTGGTGACCCTGACGTTCGCCCTGTGGTTCGTCCTCAAGGCGGTCGACGCCCCCAAGGGCCCGCTGGACCGCACCCGGGACCTGTTCCTGATCCTGCTCTCGCAGGGGATCATCGGGTACGTCCAGTACTTCACGAACCTCCCCGAGGTCCTGGTCGGCCTGCACATGCTCGGCTCGGCGCTGGTGTGGATCGCCGTCCTGCGGGTCCTGCTCGCCCTGCGCGAGCGCGCCGGGGCCGACACCCTGGCCGACGTACCCGGCCCCGCGGCCGAGGCGACGGTAGGCACGCGCGCGTAGACCGACGACGTGACGCACGCGTACGCGTGCGTCACGTTCTACGAGGTCAGGTGTACGAGTTCAGGTGTACGAGGTCACCAGGCGGTCGATCGCGTCGCCCAGGTAGTCCCGCGTCAGCTCGCCGCGCCGTTCACGCCACCCGGCGTCGAACCGGCCGCCCTTCTGCCCGTACCGCCGCCGCACGACGTCCTCGACGACCTCCACGGGCGCCCCGAGACCCGGCAGCAGGTCCAGCGCCTCCCGTTTCGAGACCAGGCTGCCGGCCCGCAGGGTCATGGTCGCCCGGGCGAAGGTGACCAGCCCCAGGTCGACCCAGACGTCCTGCGTCCAGAGCCGCGCCTTGTCCACAGTCGGCCGCCAGAAGTCGCGCTGGTCGCGTACGACGAAGTCGGTCAGCTGCCGGTCCGGCACCACCGGCAGCAGCTCCCCCGGCGCCTTCCCGTACAGCACCCGTCCGAAGGTGTGCAGCTCACGCCGGGTCACCGGGGTGACGGTCCGCCGGAACAGGTGGCTGTGCGCCCAGGTGAGGTGCCGTCGCTCGGGATCGGCCGTCGTCGTGTCGGACAGGTAGCTGCAGTGCAGCAGCGGGGCGAGCGGGTCGGCGCGCAGACGGGCGTGCAGCTTGCCCACCTTCCAGGCGGTGCCCGGCCCGATCGGCCCCTCCAGGACGGCGATCAGGTCGAGGTCGCTGCGGCCCTGCTGGTAGTCGCCGCCGGCGAGCGATCCGTGGGCCCAGACGGCGACCGGGGCGAGTGCTCGCAGCTCACCGAGGAAACGGTCGAGTAGGGCGTCGGTCAGGGCATCCGAGCGCGTCGCGTGTGTCGTCATGCCCTCAGTCTTCACAGCTCACCCCAGGCCGTACACGCGCCGCGCGTTGCCCGCCGCGATCATTCCGGCCACCCGTTGTGCGTCCCCCAGCGACCACGCCCCCTCGGCGACCCAGCCGCCGAGCACCCGGCCGAGGGCCTCTCGGAAGAGGCGCGCGCCCACCACATGGAGCTCGGGCAGGGCCTGGGCGCCGCTGGAGAAGAGGATCTTGCCGAAGGGGGCGAGTTCGAGGATCTCGGCGAGGATGGCGGCGGCCCGGGCGCCGGTCCGGACGAGGGCCGCGCCCAGGTCGGCGTAGACATGCGGGAAGACACCGGCGAGGTGGGCCGCGTGCCGGTGGTACGGGTACCCGTGCAGCAGCACCAGGTCGGTGCCGAGCCCGGCCGTCGCCCGGACGAAGTCCGTGAGCAGGACCGGATCGGTGCGGTCGATGCGTAAGCCCGGTTCGCCCAGCCCCGCGTGGAGCTGGAGCGGAAGGCCCGAGGCAACCGCGATCCACAGCAGGTGACGCAGCAGCACGGGGTCGCTGAGCGGGCCGCCGACCCGGCGTCCGGCCAGCCAGCGGCCCGCCGCGCCCCGTACCTCCCCCGGTCCCGGCGGATCAGGTGCGAGCGCCAGTCCGTGCCGTAGGCCCGCGACGGAGGTGAAGGCCACGGCGCTCGTCGCCGCGCCGTGCACCGACTCGGCGAGGTTGGCGAGAAAGGACTCGACGGTGCCCGAGGTGTCGGCCACCTGCTCGGCCAGGAGTTCGAGCCGGACGATCTCATGGGCGTCGGCGGCTCCCGCGGAGGCCATCTCGGCGGGCCCGGTGAGGTCGCCCGGCAGCCCGGCGTCGACCAGGTATGTCGTGATTCCGCTCCCCCGGAGCAGCCGCCGGCCCGATTCCAGTACGCCGAGTTCACGGCGCCGGGCGAGATAACGGGCGGGGAGGGCATGCGGTTCCAGGCCCAGCAGCGGGGGGCACCAGCGGCGTACGGCGAACCCGGTCTGGGTGTCGAAGAGGGTGGTCCCGGCGGCGGGCGGCCCCTCGGTACGCGCGAGCTGGGCCTCGAAGGTGCCGAGACCCAGCTCTGTTCTCAGTACGCCGTGGCAGTACTGGTCCACGAGGGACGGCGTGTCGATCATCCGGGCTCCCCGTGGCTGGACCGTGTGTTCCTAAGGTCCTAACGGGTGAACCGACCATCAGGTGTTGCTTCCGCACACCCCGTGGGAACGACCGACACCGACCGGCCACTCCCCGCACTCACGGGTTACTCGGGCCGCCCACCTGGATTCCCGCCATACGCGTCCACTCGTACGGGCCGGTCGTCACCTTGGCCGCGAACTCGCCGTCGAAGTCCTCGTGGACGGTGATGCCGGCCTTCTCGACGGCCTGCTGGGCGATCGCGTACGTCGGGGCAACGAGGTCGCCCCAGCCGCCGTCCTCGCCGACGAGCACGATCCGGGCCCCGCGCTCCCCGATGTAGGCCACCTGCCCCTCGGCGCCGCCGTGCTCCTTGGCGAACCCGTCGATCTGCTTGGCGAGCTTGGCCACCGTGCGCTCCTGCGTATCTGCCATGCCAAGGATGCTACCGACGAGTAGATCACCAGGCGACGGTAGGGCAAGTGGCCTTCCCCACGTAACCACGGTGACTGGGGCGCCCCGATAGGGGCGCGGGGAACTGCGCGACCAGCCACAGCGGGCCCGCGGCCGAACTGCTTACCGCAAGAAGGGATCCACAGCGACAGCCACGAACAGCAGCGACACATAGGTGATCGACCAGTGGAACAGCCGCATCTCCTTCAGCTTCCCACCACTCGACCCAGCCCGTGCGCGACTCTGCAAGGCATGCGCCTCCCACAGCCACCAGCCGCCCGCCACCAGCGCGACCACCGTGTAGAACCAGCCGGTGTAGCCGAGCACGGTGAGCAGCAGCGAGACCGCGACCATCGCCCAGCTGTACGCCACGATCTGCCGGGCGACCGTCTTGTTGGAGGCGATGACCGGGAGCATCGGCACGCCCACGCGCGCGTAGTCGTCCTTCACCTTCATGGACAGCGGCCAGTAGTGCGGCGGGGTCCAGAAGAAGATGACCAGGAAGAGGATGACGGGCGCCCAGGAGAGCGAGTTCGTGACGGCGGACCAGCCGATGAGGACCGGCATACAGCCCGCGATGCCGCCCCACACGATGTTCTGCGACGTACGCCGCTTGAGGATCATCGTGTAAACGACCACGTAAAAGAGGAGTGCGCCCAGCGACAGCCAGGCCGACAGCCAGTTGACCGTGAGACCGAAGAGGAGCGTGGAGGCGACGGCGAGGGTGATGCCGAAGGCCAGGCACTCGCGCGGGCTGACCATGCCGGTGACCAGCGGGCGCTGCGAGGTGCGGTCCATGAGCGCGTCGATGTCACGGTCGATGTACATGTTGAGCGCGTTGGCGCCACCCGCGGAGAGGTAGCCGCCGAGGCAGGTGAGGAGGACCAGTCCCAGGTCCGGTACACCCTGCTCCGCCAGGAACATCACCGGAACGGTGGTGATGAGCAGCAGCTCGATGATCCGCGGCTTTGTGAGAGCAACGAACGCCATGACCCGGGCCCCGAGGGGCTGGTGACTCCGGCTCTGGCTCTGGCTCGTCCCGGTCATCCCCGCTGGACGGGATTCAACGGCCGTCACGCACACCCCTGACAGAGACATTCCAACAAGCCTCCGGTGTGAAGTCCCGGTAGAGGCTCGCGCTTACCACGCCACTCTAGACGTTGCCCAGACCCCGCCCTTCGCGGGGGTGGGGTCGTGTTGTGGGGCGCTTTGTGATGGGCGCGACGTGGCTCGATTGAGCAGTCGGGCGGCGTGCTTCGTATTGCAGTCCGGCAGCGGTCGGGAGGCAGACGTGAAGCAGTCCCGGCAGTCTGGAATGACTCGAAATACTGCACGTTCTTCCGAGGGTAGGCTCGACAAAGGCCGAGGGTGTCAGCCCCCGGCAGCCGGTGGACACCGAGGACGCCGGCATTAGACATGTGGAGAGGAGCCCTGACCCAGGGTGAGCACCAAGCCGACCACCACAGACCTCGAGTGGACCGAGTTGGACCAGCGGGCCGTCGACACCGCCCGCGTCCTGGCCGCCGATGCCGTACAGAAGGTCGGCAACGGCCATCCCGGTACGGCGATGAGCCTGGCCCCCGCCGCGTACACCCTCTTCCAGAAGGTGATGCGGCACGACCCGGCGGACGCCGACTGGGTCGGGCGCGACCGTTTCGTACTGTCCGCCGGTCACTCGTCCCTGACCCTCTACACCCAGCTGTACCTGGCCGGTTTCGGGCTGGAGCTGGATGACCTGAAGGCGTTCCGGACGTGGGGTTCCAAGACCCCCGGCCACCCCGAGTACGGGCACACGACGGGCGTCGAGACGACGACCGGTCCGCTCGGCCAAGGTGTCGCCAACGCCGTGGGCATGGCCATGGCCGCCCGCTACGAGCGCGGTCTGTTCGACCCGGAGGCCCCCGTAGGGGAGTCCCCGTTCGACCACTTCATCTTCGCGATCGCTGGCGACGGCTGCCTCCAGGAGGGCATCTCCGCGGAGGCGTCCTCGCTGGCCGGGCACCAGAAGCTCGGCAACCTGGTCCTGCTGTGGGACGACAACCACATCTCGATCGAGGGCGACACCGAGACAGCCGTCTCCGAGGACGTCGCCAAGCGGTACGAGGCGTACGGCTGGCACGTGCAGCGGATCGCCCCGAAGCCGGACGGCGACCTCGACCCGCACGCCATCTACAACGCCGTGCAGGCCGCCAAGAAGGTGACGGACAAGCCGTCGTTCATCGCGATGCGCTCGATCATCGCCTGGCCCGCCCCGAACGCCCAGAACACCGAGGCCGCGCACGGCTCGGCGCTCGGCGACGACGAGGTGGCGGCCACCAAGCGTGTCCTCGGCTTCGACCCGGAGCAGTCCTTCGAGGTCTCGGACGCCGTCCTGAACCACACCCGCGAGGCGCTGGAGCGCGGCCGTCAGGCCAAGGCGGAGTGGGAGAAGTCGTTCCAGGAGTGGCGCAACAACAACGCCGAGCGCGCCGCCGAGTTCGACCGCATCGCCGCGGGTGAACTGCCCAAGGGCTGGGAGGAGAAGCTTCCGGTCTTCGAGGCGGGCAAGGGTGTCGCCACGCGCGCCGCGTCCGGCAAGGTCCTCCAGGCACTGGGCGCTGTCATCCCGGAGCTGTGGGGCGGCTCGGCCGACCTGGCCGGCTCGAACAACACGACCATCGACAAGACGTCCTCCTTCCTCCCGGCGGACAACCCGCTGCCGGAGGCGGACCCTTACGGTCGCACGATCCACTTCGGTATCCGCGAGCACTCGATGGCCGCCGAGATGAACGGCATCGCCCTGCACGGCAACACCCGTGTCTACGGCGGTACTTTCCTCGTCTTCTCCGACTACATGCGCAACGCGGTACGGCTGTCCGCGCTGATGCACGTGCCGGTGACGTACGTGTGGACGCACGACTCCATCGGCCTCGGCGAGGACGGCCCGACGCACCAGCCGGTCGAGCACATCGCGTCGCTGCGTGCCATCCCGGGCCTGAACGTCGTGCGCCCGGCGGACGCCAACGAGACGGCCATCGCCTGGCGCGAGATCCTGAAGCGCTGGACGAAGGTCTTCGGCAAGGGCGCCCCGCACGGCCTCGCGCTGACCCGCCAGGGCGTGCCGACGTACGAGGCCAACGAGGACGCGACCAAGGGCGGTTACGTGCTGTTCGAGGCCGAGGGTGGCACGCCCGAGGTCATCCTCATCGCGACCGGTTCCGAGGTCCATGTGGCCGTCGGGGCCCGGGAGCAGCTCCAGGCGGAGGGTGTGCCGACGCGGGTCGTGTCGATGCCGTGCGTGGAGTGGTTCGAGGAGCAGGACCAGGGGTACCGGGAGAGCGTTCTGCTCCCGTCCGTCAAGGCGCGCGTCGCGGTCGAGGCCGGTATCGGTCTCACCTGGCACAAGTACGTCGGGGACGCGGGCCGCATCGTTTCCCTGGAGCACTTCGGTGCGTCGGCCGACGGCAAGGTCCTCTTCCAGGAGTTCGGCTTCACTGCCGAGAACGTCGCATCCGTCGCCAGGGAATCGATCGCCGCAGCCCAGCGCTGACGCTGACATAACCATTCGTAGGAGATGACTTTTCCATGACAGACGCACTCAAGCGCCTCTCCGAGGAGGGCGTCGCGATCTGGCTGGACGACCTGTCGCGCCAGCGGATCACGTCCGGCAACCTCGCCGAGCTGATCGACCAGCAGCACGTCGTGGGCGTCACGACCAACCCGTCGATCTTCCAGAAGGCGATCAGCAGCGGTGACGGCTACGAGCCGCAGCTCACCGAGCTCGCCGCCCGCAAGGTCACCGTCGAAGAGGCCGTCCGCATGATCACGACGGCGGACGTCCGTGACGCCGCCGACATCCTGCGTCCGGTCTTCGACTCGACGCAGGGCCAGGACGGCCGGGTGTCGATCGAGGTCGACCCCCGTCTCGCCCACAACACCCTCTCGACCGTCGCCGAGGCCAAGCAGCTGGCCTGGCTGGTGGACCGGCCGAACACGCTCATCAAGATCCCGGCCACCGAGGCGGGTCTTCCGGCGATCACCGAGGTCATCGGACTCGGGATCAGCGTCAACATCACGCTGATCTTCTCGCTGGCGCGTTACCGCAAGGTCATGGACGCCTACCTGGCGGGCCTGGAGAAGGCCAAGGAGCGCGGCCTGGACCTCTCCAAGATCCACTCCGTGGCGTCCTTCTTCGTGTCCCGCGTGGACACCGAGATCGACAAGAGGATCGACGCGCTGGGCACCGACGAGGCCAAGGCCGCCCGCGGCAAGGCCGGTCTGGCCAACGCGCGGCTCGCCTACCAGGCGTACGAGGAGGTCTTCTCGTCCGACCGCTGGGCGGCCCTCGACAAGGCGCGGGCCAACAAGCAGCGCCCGCTGTGGGCCTCGACGGGCGTCAAGGACAAGGCGTACAAGGACACCCTGTACGTCGACGACCTGGTCGCGCCGAACACGGTGAACACCATGCCGGAGGCGACCATGTTCGCCGCCGAGGACCACGGACAGATCACCGGCAACACCATCGCCGGTACGTACGAGCAGGCCCGCGCGGAACTCGACGCGGTCGAGAAGCTCGGGATCTCGTACGACGAAGTGGTCCAGCTGCTTGAGGACGAGGGCGTCGAGAAGTTCGAGGCGTCCTGGACCGACCTGCTCACGTCGACAGAGGCGGAACTGAAGCGCCTCGCCCCTTCGGAGGGCTGAAACCTTGTCAAGCAGCAACCCGCTGCGTGACCCCGCAGACCGACGGCTCCCGCGTATCGCGGGGCCGTCGGGCCTGGTCATCTTCGGGGTCACCGGCGACCTGTCACGCAAAAAGCTGATGCCTGCCGTGTACGACCTCGCCAACCGCGGGTTGCTGCCACCGGGCTTCTCCCTCGTCGGTTTCGCCCGCCGTGAATGGGCGAACGAGGACTTCGCGGCGGAGGTCCACGACGCCGTCAAGGAGCACGCCCGTACGCCGTTCCGTGAGGAGGTCTGGCAGCAGCTCATCCAGGGGATGCGCTTCGTCCAGGGCACCTTCGACGACGACGAGTCCTTCGAGCGGCTGCGCTCGACGATCGAGGAGCTGGACAAGGCGCAGGGGACGGGCGGCAACTTCGCCTTCTACCTCTCCGTGCCGCCGTCCGCCTTCCCGGTGGTCATCAAGCAGCTGAAGAAGCACGGTCTGGCGGACCAGGACAACGGTTCCTGGCGGCGTGCGGTCATCGAGAAGCCCTTCGGCCACGACCTCAAGTCGGCCGAGGACCTCAACACGACCGTCGAGGAGGTCTTCGCCCCGGACCAGGTCTTCCGGATCGACCACTACCTCGGCAAGGAGACCGTCCAGAACATTCTGGCGCTCCGCTTCGCCAACCAGATGTTCGAGCCGATCTGGAACCGGTCCTTCGTGGACCACGTGCAGATCACGATGGCCGAGGACATCGGCATCGGCGGCCGGGCCGGCTACTACGACGGCATCGGCGCGGCCCGTGACGTCATCCAGAACCACCTTCTCCAGCTGATGGCCCTGACGGCCATGGAGGAACCGGCCTCCTTCGACGCGGACGCGCTGGCCGCCGAGAAGACCAAGGTGCTCGGCGCGGTCAAGCTGCCGCAGGACCTCGGCAAGAACACGGTCCGCGGACAGTACGCGGCGGGCTGGCAGGGTGGCGAGAAGGCCATCGGCTACCTCCAGGAAGACGGCATCGACCCCAAGTCGAAGACCGACACCTACGCGGCGATCAAGGTCGAGGTCGACAACCGCCGCTGGGCGGGTGTCCCCTTCTATCTGCGCACCGGCAAGCGTCTCGGCCGCCGCGTCACCGAGATCGCGGTGGTCTTCCAGCGCGCGCCCCACTCCCCGTTCGACCACACGGCGACGGAGGAACTGGGCCAGAACGCGATCGTCATCCGCGTCCAGCCCGACGAGGGCATCACGGTCCGCTTCGGCTCCAAGGTGCCCGGCACCTCGATGGAGATCCGTGACGTGTCCATGGACTTCGCGTACGGCGAGTCCTTCACGGAGTCGAGCCCCGAGGCGTACGAGCGTCTGATCCTGGACGTCCTCCTGGGCGACTCCAACCTCTTCCCGCGCACCGAGGAGGTCGAGCTGTCCTGGCGGATCCTCGACCCGATCGAGCAGCACTGGGACAAGCACGGCAAGCCCGCGCAGTACCCCTCGGGCACGTGGGGCCCCGTCGAGGCGGACGAAATGCTCGAACGAGACGGACGGAGCTGGCGGCGCCCATGAAAACAGACCTCACGGACACCACGGCCAGCAAGGTCAACAAGGCGCTGGTGCAGGGCCGTAGGGCCATCGGCACCCCGGCCGTCGGAATGGTCCTCACCCTCGTCATCGTCACCGACGAGGAGAACGCGTACGACGCCCTGAAGGCGGCGAACGACGCCTCGCGCGAGCACCCCTCACGCACCCTGGTCGTCGTCAAGCGCGTCTCCCGCTCCCCCCGCGACCGTACGACGTCCCGCCTCGACGCCGAGGTCAGGGTCGGCGCGGACGCGGGCAGCGGCGAGACGATCGTCCTGCGTCTGTACGGCGAGGTCGTCGACCACGCCGACTCGGTGGTCCTGCCCCTGCTGCTGCCCGATGCCCCGGTGGTCGTCTGGTGGCCGGTGAACGCCCCGCTGGACCCGGCGAAGGACCCGCTGGGCGCCCTGGCGCAGCGCAGGGTGACGGACACGTACGCGGCCGAGCAGCCGGTACGGGAACTGGCGGCACGCGCGGACGCGTACACGCCGGGCGACACGGACCTCTCGTGGACCCGGATCACCCCGTGGCGCTCGATGCTGGCCGCCGCCCTGGACCAGGTCACCTGTGAGGTGGACGCGGTCGAGGTGGAGGGCGAGGAGTTCAACCCGAGCTGCGAGCTGCTGGCGATGTGGCTGGCGGACCGGCTGGACGTCCCGGTGAAGCGTTCCCTGTCCTCGGGCCCCGGTCTGACGGCGGTCCGTATGAAGACGAGCACTGGCCCCATCACCCTCGACCGCGCCGACGGCACCCTGGCGACCCTCTCCATCCAGGGCCAACCCGACCGCGCGGTGGCGCTCAAGCGCCGTGAGACGGCCGAGCTGATGGCGGAGGAGCTGCGCCGCCTGGACCCGGACGACACCTACGCGTCGGCGCTGCGGTACGGGGTGGAGCGGCTGTCCGCTTCGGCGGCACCCGCGACGCCGGCGTCGGCGTCGGCGTCGGCGTCGGCGTCGGCCGAGAAGGCGGATGCGCCCGAAAGGGCGACTCCGGCCAAGATGCCGCCGGTGAAGAAGGTGGCCGCGAAGTGAGTACGGCACCGCAGCTCGTCGTCCACCGCGACAAGGAGCTGATGGCCGAGGCCGCGGCGGCCCGCCTGATCACGAAGATCGTGGACGCGCAGGCCTCGCGGGGCTCGGCGTCGGTGGTGCTCACGGGCGGCCGCAACGGCAACGGCCTGCTGGCCGCCCTGGCCGCCGCGCCCGCCCGGGACGCCATCGACTGGGCCCGGCTCGACCTGTGGTGGGGCGACGAACGCTTCCTGCCCGAGGGCCACCCTGACCGCAACGTCACCCAGGCGAAGGCGGCACTGCTGGACGCGGTGCCGCTGGACCCGGGCCGCGTCCACGCCATGCCCGCGTCGGACGGCCCGTACGGCTCCGACGTGGACGCCGCGGCGGAGGGCTACGCGGCGGAACTTGCCAAGGCGGCAGCCTCAGAACCCCACGGTCAGGTTCCTACCTTCGACGTCTTGATGCTGGGCGTGGGCCCGGACACGCATGTGGCGTCCCTGTTCCCGGAGCTGCCCGCGGTCCGGGAGACGGACCGCACGGTGGTCGGCGTCCACGGCGCCCCGAAGCCCCCACCGACCCGGGTCACCCTCACCCTCCCGGCGATCCGCGCGGCCCGCGAGGTATGGCTGCTGGCGGCGGGCGAGGACAAGGCGGGGGCGGCGGCGATAGCCCTTTCGGGCGCGGGCGAGATCCAGGCCCCGGCAGCCGGCGCACACGGCAGACAACGCACCCTGTGGCTTTTGGACACCGCGGCAGCATCCCAACTCCCGAGGACGCTGTACCCCCCGGCATCACCCTGACCGACGACGGGCAGGGGGGCGGGCTCGAGCCATCTCGCCCCCGCCGCCCCTACCCGTCCCATCCTTCTGGGGCTCCGCCCCAGACCCCGAGCGTGCCGAGCCCCATCCGGCGCTTGAGGACAGGCCCCCTCCAGCCCAGCTTCCCACCCACCCCCAGCACTTCCGCAGCCCAGGCCCAGGCACCTCAGCCCACCCGGCGTTCGCGGACTTCAGCGCAGGCCCGTATTTCCAGCCCGTTTGGGGTCCCCCCTCTGGGGGAGTTTGAGGACAAGGCCCGTTCAGGGCTGGCAGCGGGGGTCTGGGGCGGAGCCCCCAGGGACAGATGGGACGGGTAGGGGCGGCGGGGGCGAGAAAAACCCCCTACCTCCCGCGCAACTCCCGATACTTGGCGACCAGCGCCGTGGTGGACGCATCCAACCCCGCCACTTCCACCCCCTCCGTCAACGCCGGCTCCACCCGCTTCGCCAGCACCTTCCCCAGCTCGACCCCCCACTGGTCGAACGAGTCGATGTTCCACACCGCGCCCTGCACGAACACCTTGTGCTCGTAGAGCGCGATCAACTGGCCGAGGACGGACGGACTCAGCTCGCGTGCGAGGACGGTGGTCGTCGGGTGGTTGCCCTGGAACGTCTTGTGGGCGACCAGTTCCTCCGGCACCCCCTCGGCCCGCACCTCGTTCGGCGTCTTGCCGAAGGCCAGCGCCTGGGTCTGTGCGAAGAAGTTGGCCATCAACAGGTCGTGCTGGCCCTTGAGTTCGTCACTCAGCTCGGCGACCGGCTCGGCGAACCCGATGAAGTCCGCCGGGATGACCTTCGTCCCCTGATGGATCAACTGGTAGTAGGCGTGCTGCCCGTTCGTCCCGGGCGTCCCCCACACCACCGGCCCGGTCTCCCACTCCACCGGCAGCCCGTCACGGTCGACCGACTTGCCGTTGGACTCCATGTCCAACTGCTGCAGATACGCCGTGAACTTGGACAGATAGTGCGAGTACGGCAGCACCGCATGCGACTGCGCCCCGAAGAAGTTCCCATACCAGACACCCAACAGGCCCAGCAGCAAAGGTGCGTTGCTCTCCGCCGGCGCCGTCCGGAAGTGCTCGTCGACCAGCGCGAACCCGTCCAGCATCTCCCTGAACCGCTCCGGCCCGATCGCGATCATCAGCGACAGCCCGATCGCCGAATCGTACGAATACCGACCGCCGACCCAGTCCCAGAACTCGAACATGTTCGCCGTGTCGATCCCGAAGTCGGCGACCTTCCCACCATTCGTCGACAGCGCCACGAAATGCTGGGCGACCGCCTTCTCGTCACCGCCGAGCCCCGCCAGCAGCCACGACCGGGCCGACGTCGCGTTCGTGATCGTCTCGATCGTCGTGAACGTCTTCGACGCCACGATGAACAGCGTCTCCGCCGGATCCAGGTCCCGCACCGCCTCATGCAGATCGGCACCATCGACGTTCGACACGAACCGGAACGTCAACTCCCGCGCCGTGAACGCCCGCAACGCGTCATACGCCATCGCCGGACCCAGATCCGAGCCACCGATACCGATGTTGACGACATTGCGGATACGCCGGCCCGTGTGACCGGTCCACTCACCCGACCGCACCCGCTCCGCGAACCCGGCCATCCGGTCCAGCACCGCGTGCACCGCCGGCACCACGTTCTCACCCTCGACCTCGACCACCGCGCCACGCGGCGCCCGCAGCGCCGTGTGCAGCACCGCCCGGTCCTCGGTGATGTTGATCTTCGCACCCCCGAACATGGCATCCCGCAACCCGAACACGTCCGTCGCGGCGGCCAGTTCGCGCAGCAGCCGTAGCGTCTCGTCCGTGATCAGCTGCTTGGAGTAGTCGATGTGCAGGTCGCCGACCTGAAGCGTGTATCCGGCACCGCGCCCGGGGTCGGTCGCGAACAGGTCCCGCAGATGGGTGTCCGCCAGCTCCTCACGGTGCTTGGCCAAAGCCGTCCACTCGGGCGTCTGGTTGAGCCTGTTACGGCTGTCTGCGTTCATCTCGGACTTCCGCCTCTTCCGTGCCTGGGGCCCCGCTGCCGGTCCCAACCTAATTGATCAGCGCGTCGGGTGACTTCCGTCGTACTGACGTACTGACGTAGGCCGTACCGACGTACCCGCGTGCCGTCACCCGGTTACAGATACGTCCGCCTTCAGCGCCGGTATCAGTGCGGTGACCGACAGGACGAAGAAAGCGGCGGCGAGCAGCGCCGGGGTGTTGAGTCCCCACGCTGTCGCGACGGCTCCGCCCAGCAGTGCGCCCAGGGGTGCTCCGGCGACCGCCAGCGTCCGGAAGGCCGAGCTGATCCGGCCCAGCATCGCGGCGGGGCTGCGGCTCTGCATCAGCGTCGTCGTATTGACGTTCCACACCATCCCCATGAGCCCGAACACCGCCAGGGCTGCCACCAGCGCGGCCAGGCTGCGCACCGAACCCATGACGACCAGCGCGCCGATCTGCGCCGTTCCGGCGAGCAGCACGGCCCGTATCCGCCCGAGTCGGCCGACGAGCCAGGCGTTCAGTACGCCACCGGCGAGGCTGCCGACGGTGTACGCGGTCATCGCCGCCACATACCCTCCGTCGCCCGCGTCCAGCCAGCGAGTCACCAGCAGCACCATCGTCGCGATGAGGGCGCCCATGCCCACGTTGCACAGTGCCGTGGCCGCGCACAGGCCACGCAGGGGCCCGTCGTGCCACAGGGCGCGCAGGCCCGCTGCGATCTCCGTGCGCAGGGTGCTGCCCGCCGGTCTGGGTGTCCGCGCGGGTACGTCGGGGCGCAGCGAGGCGACCAGGGCCGCCCCGGCCAGGAAGGTGACGGCATCGACCGCGTACGGAACGGCCGCGCCCAGGAGGAGCAGTACGGGCACCATCGGTGCGGCCAGCAGCCCGCCCGCGACACGCTGCCCGGTCATCAGGCGGGCGTTCGCTCCCCCGAGCGCCTCCTTCTCGACCAAGGTCGGCAGCAGGGCAGTCGAGGCGTTGTCGAAGAGGGTCTGAAGGGTGGTCAGCGCGAAGGCGAGCGCGACGAGCAGGCCGATCGAGGCATGGCCGAGGCCGACGGCCACGGCGAAACAGGCGACCAGTAGTCCTCGTAGCGCATCGACCGTCCACATGGCGCGGCGCTGGTCGACCCGGTCCGCGACGGCCCCGCCGAGCAGTCCGAAGACGAGCCAGGGCAGATAGCCGCAGGCCGTCACGGACGCGATGAGCAGGGGCTTGTCGGTGAGTGTGGTCGCGAGCAGGGGCAGTGCGGCGGTGCGCAGCGCGTCGCCGAAGCTGGAGAGTACGGCGGCGCTCCACAACCGCCCGAATCCCCCGCGCCACGCGGGCACACGCGCTCCCGCCATCTCGACCGTAGTCACCATCTCCCCCTCGCGGTTCGCCGATTCACAAACCGTAGAGGGCACCACTGACAATCGGTCGGGGCGCCGGTGGGTGACGTCCCGTCAAACGGCTCCGGCCAGGCACCTTTCGGTGCCTGGCCGGCCGTCAACTTCTAGATCTCGCCCCGCAGTTTGGCGAGGGCCTCGGCGAGGATCGCCTCGCCGTCCGCGTCGCTGCGCCGTTCCCGTACGTACGCCAGGTGCGTCTTGTACGGCTCGGTGCGCGGCGGGGCCGGTGGGTTGTCCCGGTCCTGGCCGGCGGGAAAGCCGCAGCGCGGGCAGTCCCAGGTGTCGGGGACCTGCGCGTCGCTGGCGAAGCTGGGCACCGTTTCGTGTCCGTTGGAGCACCAGAAGGAGATGCGCAGACGTGGCGCGGACTCGCCACGCTCGGCCTCGCCCATCGGCCCCGCCCCGACCCGGCTTCCTCGGATCGCGTTGCCACTTGCCACGGTCGTAACTCCCTGCGTAATGGTGCCGCGAAGCGAGTCGACGTTTTCGCTTCGTTGCGAGCGCCTCAGTCTACGTAAGGCCCAACGCGCGTCCAGTGCTTGGAGTTACAGGCCCTGCACCAAGACGCAAGCCCCATGATAGGCCGCCCTTGGCGGGGCGTACCGAACATGGGGCCTTACGTGCGGAATGTGCGTGCGTAATGTGCTGTCGTACCGGTATTTGGCGACCGGTGTCAGCCGCTGATCAGTTGTTCACCTTCATCAGGATGCCGAGTACGACAATGGACGCGAACCACAACAGGCCGATCACCACGGTGATGCGGTCGAGGTTGCGCTCGGCGACCGAGGAGCCGCCGACGGACGACTGCATGCCGCCACCGAACATGTCGGAGAGGCCGCCGCCCTTCCCCTTGTGCATCAGCACCAGCAGCATCAGCAGCAGGCTGAAGACGATCAGGGCGATCGAGAACCCCAAAACCACGGCTGGACCAACTTCCTCGGATTCTGATGGACGACGGGGCCGGAACTCTCATTCGGAACGCTCGGCGCACCAAATACTAGTTTCGGCCCCGCAAGAGTACGACGGATCGCTCCTAGCGCATACTCACTGGTCGCGGAACCGAACGATCTTGACGAACTCGTCGGCGTCCAGGGAGGCACCGCCGACCAGCGCGCCATCGATGTCGGGCTTCGCCATGATCTCCGCGACGTTCCCGGACTTCACCGAGCCGCCGTACTGGATGCGTACGGCGTCGGCGACGTCCTGGGAGTAGAGCTCGACGAGCTTCGCACGGATCGCCCCGCAGACCTCCTGGGCGTCGTCGGAGCCGCAGACCTTCCCGGTGCCGATGGCCCAGACGGGCTCGTACGCGATGACGACGGTCTCGGCCTGCTCGGCCGTGACGTCCTTGAGGCCGCCCTCGACCTGGGCGAGCGTGTGGGAGACGTGGTTGCCCGCCTCGCGGACCTCCAGCTCCTCGCCGACGCACAGGATCGGGGTCAGGCCGTGCTTGTAGGCGGCCTTCACCTTGGCGTTGACGAGCTCGTCGGTCTCGTCGTGGTACTGGCGGCGCTCCGAGTGGCCGATCGCCACGTAGGTGCACTTGAGTTTGGCCAGCATCGGGCCGGAGATCTCGCCCGTGTAGGCGCCCGTGTCGTGCGCGGAGATGTCCTGGGCGCCGTATTTGATCTTCAGTTTGTCGCCGTCGACCAGGGTCTGTACCGAACGCAGGTCGGTGAAGGGCGGCAGGACCGCGACCTCACAGGCCTCGTAGTCCTTGTCCGCGAGGGCGAAGGCGAGCTTCTGGACGTGGGCGATGGCCTCAAGGTGGTTGAGGTTCATCTTCCAGTTGCCCGCCATCAGGGGCGTGCGAGTGGTCATGTGCGGGGTCAGCCTTCCAGTGCGGCGAGACCGGGAAGCGTCTTGCCCTCGAGGTATTCGAGGGAGGCGCCGCCACCGGTCGAGATGTGGCCGAATGCGTTCTCGTCGAAGCCCAGGATGCGCACGGCGGCGGCGGAGTCTCCGCCGCCGACGACCGTGAAGGCCGGGGAGTCGAGGAGGGCCTGGGCGACCGCCTTGGTGCCCTCGGCGTAGTCGGGGTGCTCGAAGACGCCCATGGGCCCGTTCCAGAAGACGGTGCCGGCGTCGGCGAGCTTCGAGGCGTACAGCGTGCCGGACTCCGGACCGATGTCCAGGCCCATCCGGTCCGCGGGCATCGCGTCCGCGGCGACGGTGGTGGGGTTCGCCGGAGCCTTGGTCTTCAGGTCCGGGAACGCCGAGCCGACCAGCACGTCGACGGGGAGGATCAGCTCGACGCCGTTCTTCTCCGCGCGCTCGATGTACTCGTTGACGGCCGGGAGCTGGTCCTCCTGGACGAGCGAGGACCCGATCTCGTACCCCTTGGCCTTGAGGAAGGTGAACATCATGCCGCCGCCGATGAGGATGCGGTCGGCCTTGCCGAGGAGCTGGTCGATGACGGCGAGCTTGTCGGAGACCTTGGCGCCGCCGAGGACGACGACGTAGGGCCGCTTGACGTCCTCGGTGAGCTTCTTGAGGACGCCGACCTCGGTGGCGATGAGGTAGCCGGCGTAGTGCGGCAGGCGGGCCGGCAGGTCGAGGACCGAGGCGTGTCCGCGGTGTACGGCGCCGAAGCCGTCACCCACGTAGACATCGGCGAGGGCCGCGAGCTGATCGGCGAACTCGCCGCGCTCGGTGTCGTCCTTCGACGTCTCGCCGGCGTTGAAGCGCAGGTTCTCGAGCACCGCGACCTGGCCGGCCTTGAGGCCGTTCACGGCGTCCTGGGCGGCGGGGCCGACGGTGTCCTGGGCGAAGGCCACGGGGGCGTCCAGGAGTTCACCGAGGCGCTCGGCGGCGGGCCGCAGGGAGAAGACAGGGTCCGGGGCGCCCTTGGGGCGGCCCAGGTGGGAGGCGACGAGGACCTTGGCACCGGCGTCCGCGAGGGCCTTGACGGTGGGCAGGACGGCCCGGATGCGGCCGTCGTCGGTGATGACTCCGTCGGCCAGCGGCACGTTCAGGTCGGCGCGGACGAAGACCCGCTTGCCGTCGACTCCTTCAGCGAGGAGTTCGTCGATCGTCTTCATGAAGGGGACTCCTAGGGAGGGCTCTTTGGTCCGGGAGGGGGCTGGATCGATCCGCACGCGCCACAGGGCTCGGGCAACGCCGCGTTGCGTTGCCCGAGCCCTGTGCTCACATCGAAGTGCCTGCTCCGGTACTCAGAGCTGGTTGCCGACGAAGACCGTGAGGTCGACGAGGCGGTTGGAGTAGCCCCACTCGTTGTCGTACCAGCCGATGATCTTCACGCTGTTGCCCTGCACCATGGTCAGCGAGGAGTCGAAGGTGCAGGAGGCCGGCCAGCCGACGATGTCCGAGGAGACGATCGCGTCCTCGGTGTAGTCCAGGTAGCCCTTCAGCTCGCCCTGGGCGGCCTTCTGGAACGCGGCGTTGACCTCTTCCTTGGTCACCACGCGCTCCGTCTCGACGACCAGGTCGGTGACGGATCCCGTCGGGACCGGCACCCGCATCGCCATGCCGTTGAGCTTGCCCGACAGCTCCGGGATGACCACGCCGAGGGCCTTGGCCGCACCGGTGCTCGCCGGGATGATGTTCTCGGCGGCGGCGCGGGCGCGGCGCAGGTCCTTGTGCGGGAAGTCCTGCAGACGCTGGTCGCTGGTGTAGGCGTGCACCGTGGTCATCAGGCCCGAGACGATGCCGAAGTTCTCCAGGAGAACCTTGGCCATCGGCGCCACACAGTTGGTGGTGCAGGAGGCGTTCGAGATGATGTGGTGGTTCGCCGCGTCGTACTTGTCCTCGTTGACGCCGAGGACGATCGTGATGTCCTCGTCCGAGGCCGGAGCCGAGATGAGAACCTTCTTCGCTCCACCGGCGATGTGCTTCGCGGCGTCGGCCTTCTTGGTGAAGATGCCGGTCGACTCGATGACGATGTCGACGCCCAGCTCACCCCAGGGGATGTCGGCCGGGTCGCGCTCGGAGAGCACCTTGATGGTGTGACCGTCGACCGTGATCGTGTCGGCGGTGTGCGACACCTCGGCCTTGAGTCGACCCAGGATGGTGTCGTACTTGAGCAGGTGAGCGGTGGTCGCGGTGTCACCCAGGTCGTTGACAGCCACGATCTCGATGTCAGCACCCTGCTCCAGCAGCGCGCGGAAGTAGTTACGACCGATGCGGCCAAAGCCGTTGATGCCTACGCGGATCGTCACGAACCGATCTCCTCGTTGGTACGCCGGCTTACGTGCCGGCGAGTTGTATGGGATGTCCCCGACCGCCTACGACCCTACCTCTCTGCGGCGCCGGTGGTGACATCGAGATGCCCCATACACGGCAGGGCGGCCCGTACCCGCCAGTAGGGGTACGGACCGCCCAGGTTTTGCACCGCGATTACCCGATCGAAATCGGTGCGATCACCCGATGAAACGAGGGCTGATCACTTCTTCAGCGCGGCCAGTGCCTTGCCGAGGAGCGCCTTCCGGTCGGCCGCCGTGGTGACGTGCTCCAGGCCGAAGCCCAGCAGCACGGTGTCACCGGTGGTGACCGCTCCGTACGTCTTGAACAGCTCGCCCGACAGGCCCCAGTCCTTGATGACCGCGGGGCTGCCCGCGGGCGGTCCAGGAGTGCTCCAGGCGCCCAGGGACGTCTCGAAGCCCTCGACCGCGCCCGGCGTGCCGCCGATCACGACGGTGGCGTTGTCGGCGAGGACGCCGCGTCCGCCGGAGCCGGGGTCGGTGATGTAGCTGAGCGAGATCTCCACCTTCTTGCCGGCGTAGGCGGAGAGGTCGAAGTTGACCTCCTGCCAGCCCGCGGAGGCCCCGGTGAAGCTGTTCCAGGAGCCGCTGGTCCCGGTGGGCGTGCAGCCGCCCGAGCCGAGCGTCAGATAGCGGGTGAGCGCCGGGTGGCCCTGGATGAAGAACCCGGCCTCGCACTCGGCGGGCACGGTGGTGCTGGTCGCACCGCCCTTCTCCGGGAGCGTGGTCCAGTCGTCGGCCCCGGCCGTGTGGGCTTCGAGTACGGCGTGGTCGTAGCCCTCCTCCGTGTCCCACAGGAGCTGGGTACGGAAGGTGGGCGCGTCTGCCGCGCTCACCCCGGTCAGGTCGATGGTGCGGGCGAGGCGGTTCCAGGCGTAGTCGCTGTGGGTGACGGCCGCCATGGAGGAGCCCGCGTACGGTCCGTACGGGTTGGGGGTCCCCGGGTAGCCGCCCGCGCCCGCGCTGGCGAACTCCGGGTATGTCGCCGCGGACAGGTTGTCCGAGGTGACGCTGAAGGACCCGGCCGCGTTCAGCGGGTTGCCCGGCGCGTCTCCGAGGGCGCCGTTGACGCCGGTGAGTTTTCCGGAGCCGTTGAAGGCGGTGACCGACGGCAGGGTCGTGCGTGAGTAGGCGCCCAGGTAGTACTGGCTGAAGTCGTTCGACAGGGTGCCCCCGCCGAGGTCGACGGAGCCTCCGGCGCTCTCGCCGGCCTCGACCAGCTTGCCGCCCTCGTTGAGGTACGCGCGCAGTTGGAGCTGGGTGGCGTTGCCCGGTCGTACGGCGCCCGTGTAGTGGACGACCGTCTTGAAGTGGTCGAGCACGCCGAGCGCGTCGGGTGCGCCCAGGGCGGCGACGTCCCAGACGAGGGGCTTCCTGCCGTTGGCCTTCAGCGCGTCGACGTAGGTCTGCGCCTGTGCGGCGGTCGCGCCCTCCTCGGCGACGACCAGTGTGTCGGCACGCGGTCGCGGGGCGACCGTGTACGTGAACCGTGTGCTCTTGGTGGGCTTTTTGGCCTTCGTCACGCCGGTGAACCAGACCTCGACCTTGTCGCCGGGGTCGCCGTCGGCGATCTTGGCGCGGTACTCGTCGAAATACAGGTTGTCGTCTCCGCCGAAGGTCTCGCCGCCCTTCCACGCCTTGAGCGCCATGTTCTGCGTACGGCCGCCGTTGACGCGGTACTTGAGCTGCTTGTCGCGTACGGACTTGCGTACGACGACCGAGACCGCCTGGTCGGCGCCGCGCGAGTACGAGGTGGTGAAGGGTGCCGGGGTGAAGTCGGGCGCGTCGATGCCGACCGAGGACTTCGGCTGGTCGGGCCTGGCCGCGGACTCGGCGACCGAAAGGGCGAAGGGGACGTTCTTGGCGAACTCCTGCTGGATCAGCTTCTCGTCGTCCGGGAAGGTGAAGACCGAGGCGCAGTCGGCCGCGTTCCAGGCGTCGTCCGGGTAGAGGTTCGACGCGGTCTGGCAGGTCGACATCTCCGGGGTGAACATCGCCGTGCCGTTGACGTTGGCGGCGTGGCCGTCCGCCTCGCCGTTGGTGGTGTACAGCTCGGAGGAGATCTGGGGGTGGTAACCGGGGATCGCGGAGTTCTCCGGAGTACCGGCGAGCGACTTGTAGAGGACGTCGTCGGGGCTCGGCGAGGCCACCTGCCAGCCGACTCCGTAGAGGAGGAGTTCGGCGGCGGAGTGGTAGTTGATGCCGTACTTGAAGCCGACGCGCTTCTCGAACGCGTCCAGGGCCTTGGTCTCGGGCTCGGAGTTGGGGCCGGCACCGCGGTAGGTCTCACTGGTGGGGAACGGGGACGAGCCCTCGTCGTCGTAGCCCCACTTGTAGGCGAAGTTGCGGTTGAGGTCGACGCCGTCGCCGATGGTGGTGGCGCCGTCGCCGTTGACGTCCCGCATGTTCTTGCGCCACTGGCGATCGCCGTCGGCCCGGTGCGTGAAGTCGTAGCCGTCGGGGTTCGCCGACAGGACGAACCACAGTTCGGTCGAGTCGACGATCTTCTTGATGCGGCGGTCCCTGGAGTAGTTGTCCAGGTAGTAGTGCATCAGCCGGCGGGTCATCTCCGGCGTGATCCATTCACGCGCGTGCTGGTTGGACATGTACAGGACGGACGGCTTGGCGCCGTCCTTGGACTTCTTCGCGCCCTTGGTCAGTTTGAGCGCGAGGATGTCCTGCCCCTGAAGGGTCTTGCCGATGGAGACGACCTTGGTCAGGGCCGGGTTCTCCTGTGCGGTCCGGAGGATCTCCTCTTTGAGGTTTCCGGCTCCGCCGTACGGCCGGTAGACACCGTCACCGGCGGCGGCCACACGCGCGCGTGCCTTCGCCGTGAGCGTGTGCTCCTTGAGGTCGACGCCCTTGTCCTCCAGCTGGTCGGCCTGTTTGTCGGTCAGATAGACCTCGACCGTGGCCGTGCCCTTGTCCGGTGCCTGCTCCCCGAGTTCGTGTCCGTCCTGGCCGGCCGCGAGCAGCAGGGGTATCTGCGCCTTCGTGACCTCGGCTCGGAAGACCTTGACCTCGTCGGCGCCGGGTGTGCCGGCGCCTTCCGCGGCCACGGCGACGGGCGCGAGTCCCGCGCCGCCCAGCAGGAGTGCGCCGGCGGCGAGGAACGTTCTCGCTCTGCGTCTCATGTACCCCCCTAGCGATGGCCCGCCGCAGTGGCGGGCCAGATGCCAGGCTCATGACAGTTCATGATCCAGTCAAGGGGGCGTCAACAACTGACAAACGCCGATACCGGCACCCGAAGTGGGCACCGGCATCGGCGTGTTGAGGGCGGGTCAGCCCTGTGTGAGGCTCCGTCAGCCCGCGTCGGCCATCTCTTCGGTGAGGTTGGACTCCGTCCCCGGAACGCCCAGGTCCTGGGCCCGCTTGTCGGCCATGGCGAGCAGCCGGCGGATTCGGCCCGCGACGGCGTCCTTGGTCAGCGGCGGGTCGGCGAGGGCGCCGAGCTCCTCCAGGGAGGCCTGCTTGTGCTCCATACGCAGCTGTCCGGCCGCCGCGAGATGCTCGGGGACCTCTTCGGCGAGGATCTCCAGCGCGCGCTGGACCCGGGCGCCGGCGGCGACGGCCGCGCGCGCGGACCGTCGCAGGTTGGCGTCGTCGAAGTTGGCGAGGCGGTTCGCGGTTGCCCGGACCTCACGGCGCATCCGCCGCTCCTCCCAGGCCAGCACGGACTCGTGTGCGCCGAGCCGGGTGAGGAGGGCGCCGATCGCGTCCCCGTCGCGGACGACCACCCGGTCGACACCCCGCACCTCGCGGGCCTTGGCGGCGATCGAGAGTCGTCGGGCGGCGCCGACGAGGGCGAGCGCGGCCTCGGGGCCGGGGCAGGTCACCTCCAAGGACGAGGAACGTCCCGGCTCGGTGAGCGAGCCGTGGGCCAGGAAGGCACCTCTCCAGGCCGCCTCCGCGTCACAGGTCGCCCCGGAGACCACCTGGGGGGGCAGGCCCCTGATCGGGCGCCCACGGCCGTCCACGAGCCCTGTCTGGCGGGCCAACTGGTCACCTCCCGCGACCACCCGGACGACGTAACGGGAGCCGCGGCGCAGTCCGCCGGGTGCCATCACGATCAGTTCGGAACTGTGGCCGAAGATCTCCAGAATGTCCCGCTTGAGCCGACGGGCCGCCATCGCGGTGTCCAGCTCCGCCTCGATCACGATGCGCCCGCTCACCAGGTGGAGGCCGCCGGCGAACCGCAGAATGGCGGAGACCTCCGCCTTCCTGCAGCAGGTACGGGTGACGGGGAGCCGGGAAATCTCGTCCTTCACCGCTGCCGTCATCGCCATGGGCCGATCCTTCCATGCATCCGAAAAATACGGTCGTACGCGGCGGCCAACAGCTCCGTATCGTGCCGAGGAGATCCGTCGGTCCGGGCCACCGGCGCCAGCTCGACCGCGGCACCGAACCGCTTGGCGGCATCGGTCAGCAAGTCGCGGTCGGGCACGGCGGCCTCGTCGGCCAGCACCACGTCCAGGGCGAGTTTAGGGGCGTGTCGTCCCAAAACCTCCAAATGACGCTGCGGTGAGAAGCCTTCGGTTTCTCCGGGTTGCGGCGCGAGGTTCAGCGAGAGTACCCGGCGGGCCTTCGTCTCGGTGAGCGCCTCCAGCAGCTCGGGCACCAGAAGGTGCGGAATCACGGAGGAGAACCAGGATCCGGGCCCGAGAACCACCCAGTCGGCGTCCAGGACGGCGGCGACGGCTTCCGGGACGGCGGGCGGGTCGTGCGGCACGAGGTGCACGGTCTGCACCTCGCCCGGCGTCAACGCGACATTCGCCTGCCCCCGTACGGTGTCGACATCGTCGGGCCGATCCGGGTCGTGGCCCCTGACCAGAGCCTGCAGTTCCAGCGGTACGGCGGACATCGGCAGGACCCGGCCGTGCGCGCCCAGAAGCCTGCCGACCAGGTCGAGGGCCTGGACGTGGTCGCCGAGCTGCTCCCACAGGGCGACGATCAGCAGGTTGCCGACCGCGTGTTCGTGCAGCTCGCCCTTGGACTGGAAGCGGTGCTGGATGACGCGGGCCCAGGTCTGGCCCCATTCGTCGTCGCCGCACAGGGCGGCCAGCGCCTTGCGCAGGTCGCCGGGCGGCAGGACGCCCAGCTCGTCGCGCAGGCGCCCGCTCGAGCCGCCGTCGTCGGCCACGGTGACGACAGCGGTCAGGTCGCCGGTGATCCGGCGCAGTGCGGCGAGGGAGGCGGACAGGCCCATGCCGCCGCCCAGGGCGACGACCTTGGGCTGGGCGCCCCGGCGGCGCGGCCTGGCGCCGCGGGCCTCGACGGGCCGGCCCGCGCGACCCTCGGGGGTCACCCGGCGCAGCCTGCCCAGCCGCGGTGTACGTCCCGTCATTCCCGTCCCATGTCCCGGTGCACGATCACGGTCTCCACGCCCTGCGAGGCAAGGCGCGCGGCGAGCTTCTCGGAGGTGGCGACGGAACGGTGCTTGCCGCCGGTGCAGCCGACCGCGATCGTCACATAGCGCTTGCCCTCGCGGCGGTATCCGGCGGCGATGAGCTGCAGCAGCTCCGCGTACCGGTCGAGGAACTCCTTGGCGCCGGGCTGGTTGAAGACGTACGCCGACACCTCCTCGTTGAGGCCGGTGTAGGGGCGCAGCTCCGGGACCCAGTGCGGGTTGGGCAGGAACCGCATGTCCACGACCAGGTCGGCGTCGACCGGGAGGCCGTACTTGAAGCCGAAGGACATCACCGTGGCCCGCAGCTCGGGCTCCTCGTCGCCGGCGAACTGGGCGTCCATCTTGGCGCGCAGTTCGTGCACGTTGAGGCTGGAGGTGTCGATCACCAGGTCGGCGTCGCCGCGCAGTTCGCGCAGCAGTTCGCGCTCGGCGTCGATGCCGTCGACGATGCGGCCGTCGCCCTGGAGGGGGTGCGGCCGGCGCACCGACTCGAAACGGCGTACCAGGGCGTCGTCCGAGGACTCCAGGAAGACGATCCGCCGGGTGACGCCCTTCACCGCCAGATCGGCGAGCGAATCACGGAGATTGTCGAAGAAACGCCTGCCGCGTACGTCGACGACGACCGCGATCCTGGCCACGTTGCCCTGGGAGCGGGCCCCGAGCTCCACCATCGTGGGGATCAGCGCGGGCGGCAGGTTGTCGACGACGAACCAGCCGAGGTCCTCCAGACACTTGGCGGCCGTCGAACGGCCGGCTCCGGACATACCGGAGATGATCACCAGCTCGGGGATGGCCGCCTCGGCGGTCCCGGCTGTCTCGATGCCCGTACCCACTTGCTCTCCGTCTTCCTGGCCCGGTGGTGCCTGGCCCGCCGTCTCGCCCGGTGCCGGACCCTCGGCGTGCCGCGAGCGATCATCGCCCGCTTCCTTGTGACCTGTCTGGCCGTCCGCTGTGCGCTCGGCCTTCGGTGTCTCGTGCTCGGTCATGTCTCCTGCCCCCGTCGCTCGTCCGGAGCGCCCGCGGCTACGGGCTCCCCCGGGGACCCCGCTCTCGTCTCGGGTTCCCCGTTCTGCGTGTCTGCCTTGTCTGCCTTGTCTGCCGTGTAATCCATGATCTCTCCGGTCGCCGTGTTCACGGCGGGCGCGGCCGGGGCCGCCTCTGCGAGGGCCACGGCGATCGTCTCGGCCGTCTTGAGGCCTATGCCGGGAACCTCGCGGATCTGGTCGATTGTGGCGGACCGCAGCTTTTTCACCGAGCCGAAATGCTTGATCAGCGCCTGTTTCCGGGTTTCACCGAGGCCTGGCACGTCGTCCAGGGGGCTTGCCCGGAAGCGTTTGGCCCGTTTGACGCGCTGATAGGTGATCGCGAAGCGGTGGGCCTCGTCACGGACGCGCTGGAGCAGATACAGGCCCTCACTCGTACGGGGGAGGATCACGGGGTCGTCCTCGCCGGGTACCCAGACCTCCTCCAGGCGCTTGGCGAGGCCACAGACTGCGATGTCGTCGATGCCCAGCTCGTCCAGCGCCCGCTGGGCGGCGGCCACCTGCGGCTGCCCGCCGTCGACGACGACGAGCTGCGGCGGGTAGGCGAACCGCTTGGGCCGCCCTTCGTCGTCCTGCAGCTCCCCGCCGGGTTCCTTGCCGAGCTCCTGGCCGGTTCCCGAGCCGGATTCCTGGCCGTCCGCCCACTCTCCGGTCTTCTCCTTCTCGGCGATGTAGCGCTTGAAGCGGCGGCCGATCACCTCGTGCATGGACCGGACGTCGTCCTGTCCCTCGAAGCCTTTGATCTGGAACCGGCGGTACTCGCTTTTCCGCTGCAGGCCGTCCTCGAAGACGACCATCGAGGCCACCACGTCGTCGCCCTGGAAGTGGGAGATGTCGTAGCACTCGATCCGCAGGGGGGCGCTGTCCAGGTCGAGGGCCTCGGCGATCTCCTCCAGGGCGCGCGAGCGGGTCGTCAGGTCGGAGGCGCGCTTGGTCTTGTGCAGCACGAGAGAATGCTGGGCGTTGCGCTGCACGGTCTCCATCAGGGCCTTCTTGTCGCCGCGCTGCGGGATACGCAGCGAGACGCCGGATCCGCGCCGCTCAGCCAGCCACTCCTGGACGGGTTCCACGGGGTCGGGCAGCGCGGGGACGAGGACCTCCTTGGGTACGGAGTCACCCTTCTCCTCCCCGTAGAGCTGCTGGAGGGCGTGCTCGACCAGTGCGCCGGTGGTGATCTCCTCGACCTTGTCGGTCACCCAGCCCCGCTGGCCGCGCACCCGCCCACCGCGGACGTGGAAGATCTGGACGGCCGCTTCCAGCTCGTCCTCGGCGACCGCGATCAGGTCGGCGTCGGTCGCGTCGGCGAGCACGACCGCGCTCTTCTCCATGGCCTTCCTGAGGGCCTCGATGTCGTCGCGCAGACGGGCCGCCCGCTCGTACTCCATCTCCTCGGCCGCTTCCGTCATCCGCTGTTCGAGCCTGCGGATGTACGTCCCTGTTCGGCCCGCCATGAAGTCGCTGAACTCGTCGGCCAGGTCGCGGTGTTCCTCGGCCGAGACCCGCCCGACGCAGGGTGCCGAGCACTTGCCGATGTAGCCGAGGAGGCAGGGGCGCCCGGTGCGGGCGGCGTTCTTGAAGACTCCGGCCGAGCAGGTGCGCACCGGGAAGACGCGCAGGAGCAGGTCCACGGTGTCGCGGATCGCCCACGCGTGCCCGTAGGGCCCGAAGTAGCGCACACCCTTGCGCTTCTGACCGCGCATCACCTGCACGCGCGGGTACTCCTCGTTCATCGTCACCGCGAGATACGGGTAGCTCTTGTCGTCGCGGTACTTGACGTTGAAACGGGGGTCGTACTCCTTGATCCAGGAGTACTCCAGCTGGAGCGCCTCCACCTCAGTGGACACCACCGTCCACTCCACGGAGGCCGCCGTGGTGACCATCGTGCGGGTGCGCGGGTGGAGCCCGGTCAGGTCCTGGAAGTAGTTGGCCAGGCGCTGGCGCAGGCTTTTCGCCTTCCCGACGTAGATCACCCGGCGGTGCTCGTCGCGGAATCTGTACACCCCGGGAGAGTCCGGGATCTGTCCCGGCTTGGGGCGGTAGCTGGAGGGGTCGGCCATGTCTCACACCCTACTGGCGGGGTGTGACAGTGCGGTGATCCTGTGGACGGCCACCGCCGGGCCCCGGGGAGGGCCGGCGGGAAGGGAGAGCCCCAGCGGCCACGCGTGTTGCGCCTCAGGTGTTGTCGCGCCTTGGTCAACACGCTTCAATGCGGGGGAACTCGGGGCGGTGAACGGCCGCGTACGTACGTGAGGACACCAGGACACGGGGGCGGGACGCCTCGTGCGCCCGCCGGGCCTCCTCGGTTCGACCCACGCGCGCGGTCCGACCAGCCGCCGTGATCATTCACAGAAGGGCCCCTGTATGCGCCAATCCTCACCCCACGCGGACGACGTCATCGCGCAGGACGTCACCGCGGAACTGGACACGGCCCTGCGGAACGGCCCCTTCCACATGGCTCTGCGGGCCGCGATCACGGCGCGTGGTCTGCCGCTGCAACGCGTCCAGCACCATCTGTGGCGGTACGGGGTCAAGGTCGGCGTCACCAGTCTGAGCTACTGGCAGCAGGGCGCCCGCCGCCCGCAGCGCCCCGAGTCGCTGCGGGCCGTGAGAGCCCTGGAGGAGATCCTCCAGCTACCGGAAGAATCGTTGATACGGCTGCTGGCCCAGGACGACGAACGTGTCGGCACGCAGCGTCCCGCCGCGCGGTCGTACCGCTCCCTGGTGGAGGCCTCCGGCGTCCTGGAACAGCTGCTGACGGAGCTGGGGGCACCGCTCGACGGCGGGCTGCACACCCTCGGCCTGCACGAACGGGTACGGATCGGCACCCGCCGTGAACTCCTGACCCGTGAGGCCCACCACATCGTGCGCGCCCACCGGGACGGCACCGACCGTTTCGTCGCCGTGCACCACGGCGACCCCGGCTGCGCCCCGGACCGTATGTCGGTGCACGCTCTGGAGAACTGCCGCACGGGGCGGATACGACGGCACCATGACACCGGGGTGCTCGTCGCCGAACTCCTCTTCGACACACGGCTGCGCGCAGGCGACACGTTCCTCTTCAGGTACGCCGTCGAGGACGGCACCGCCGAGGTGTCCCGTGAGTACGTCCGTGGCTTCGGTGTCGCGGGCGGCCAGTACGCGCTCCAGGTCCGCTTCGACGACGGGTCGCTACCGGTACGGTGCCACCGGTTCGCCCAGCATTCGGCCGCGGCACCCCGCAGCGGCCGCCAGGACCTGCCGGTCAGCGCCCGCCACCGCTCGGTCCACCTCGTCGAGCCGAGGCTGCGCCCGGGCATCCTGGGCATCGGCTGGGACTGGGAGTGACGGACTCGGGGTGAGAGACCAGACGACGTAAACGCTTACGTAAACGCTTGCGCAAGCGTTTACGTCCCCCTGCGGATGCGATACGTTGCCGCCATCGAAGCCCGATCGGGACGGGAAGGCGAGGACTCGATGGCGACGATGACCGACGTCGCGCGGCATGCGGGCGTGTCCGTGGCGACCGTCTCGCACGTGCTGAACGAGACCCGTGTCGTACGCCCCGCGACCCGGCAGGCCGTCCTCGACGCCATCGAGGTACTCGGCTACACCCCGAACACGCTGGCCCGTTCCCTGGTCACCGCCCGGACGCGGTCGATCGGGCTCGCGGTGTCGGCGATCAGCAACCCGTACTTCACGGAGATCCTCCAGGGCGTTGAGTCCGGGGCCCTGGAACACGGCTACAGCCTCCTCCTCGCCGATCCGCACGACGACCCCGAGCACGAGCGCAAGGTCGTCCAGCTGCTGCACGAACGACGCGTGGACGGCATGATCGTCGCCCCCTCGGCGGATCCCGGCGCCCTGGTCGCCTACCTGACCCGGCACGACGTACCGACGGTGTTCCTGGACCGGGTCCTCGACACCGCCTCGGACAGCGCCCCTCGCTTCGACCAGGTGTGCGCCGAGAACGCCGAACCCATGGCCCGGCTGATGGCCCACCTCACCGCACTCGGTCATCGGCGCATCGGCCTGGTCGCGGGCCGCGCCGGTCTCAGCACGACGGCGGAGCGGATCACCGGCTATCGCATCGGCCTCGCGTCCGCCGGGCTGCCCCACGACGAACGTCTGGTGGCTCATGGCGACTCCGAGTCCCAGGGCGCCGAGCGGGCCACCGCCGCCCTCCTCTCTCTCGCCGCGCCCCCGACCGCCCTCGTCACCGCCAACAACGCCATGACCATCGGCGCCCTGCGCGCCCTGCGCGAGCGGGGCCTCACCGTGCCCGGTGATCTGGCGCTGTGCTGCTTCGACGACTTCGCCTGGGCCGACCTCTTCACCCCGGGGCTCACCGCGATCGCGCAGCCCGGCAAGAGCATCGGCACCGAGGCCGTACGTCTGCTCCTGGACCGTCTGGCCGTCCCGGACCGCCCGACCAGGACCGTGCGGCTCCCGTGCACGTTCGTCCATCGTGAGTCGTGCGGGTGCGCCGACCCGGAGCGCCGCGAGAACCCTCGCCACGCCGAGAGAGGACCCAGTTCGTGATCGTCGTCGCCGGTGAGGCTCTGATCGACCTGGTACCGCGCGCGGCGGGTCCCCTCGCGGATCTGCGACCGGCGCTGGGCGGCGGGCCGTACAACACGGCCGTGGCCCTCGGCCGCCTGGGCTCCCCCACCGCGTTCTGCTCACGCGTCTCGTTCGACGCCTTCGGTGAGGCGCTCCTCGACGGGCTGCGCGCGGCGGCCGTCGACGTGTCGTCCGTACAGCGCGGCAGCGAGCCGACGACGCTCGCCGTCGCCTCGATCGGTCTGGACGGCTCCGCCGTCTACTCCTTCCATGTCGAGGGCACCGCCGACCGGCTGTTCACGGCACCCGCGCGCCTCCCCGACACCGTTCGCGCGGTGTCGTTCGGTACCTGCTCCCTGGTCCTGGAGCCCGGGGCGAGCGCGTACGAGGAACTGCTGCGCAGCGCCGCCGCACAGGGGGTGTTCACCGCCCTCGACCCGAACATCAGGGCGGTGCTGATCCCCGACGCGGACGCCTACCGGGCCCGTTTCAGGAGTTGGCTGCCGTCGGTGTCGCTGCTCAAGCTCTCGGAGGAGGACGCGAAGTGGCTCGGGGGAACTCCGCGCGAGTGGCTGGCCGCCGGTCCCTCCGCCGTCGTGGTCACCCGGGGCGGCGACGGGCTGACCGTCTTCACCCATGACGGAGCGGAGCACTCCGTGCCGGGCGAGGAGGTCGACGTCGTGGACACGATCGGCGCCGGCGACACCGTGAACGCGGCGCTGCTGCACGGTCTGTCGGCCCGGGACGCGCTGTCCCCGGCGGCGCTGGCCGACCTGGGCCCCGACGGCTGGACCGAGCTGCTCCGCCTCGCCGCGCGCGCGGCGGCGATCACCTGCTCGCGAGCGGGAGCGGAACCGCCGTACGCGGCCGAACTGGGCGACCTGTAGGGGACGTTCAGCCGACCGAGACAAACGTACGGCGGCCCACGGAGGAGTTCCTCCGTGGGCCGCCGTACGTTTGCCGTGGTCCGGACTGGTGACCGGCTCAGGCCTTGCGGGCCCTGGCTGTCGTCTTCTTCGCCGGAGCGGCCTTCGGAGCGGTCCCGGCTGTCTTCCTGGCCGCCACCGCCTTCTTGGCGGCCGTCTTGCGCGGGGCCTTCACCGCGGTGGCGTCACTGACCCGCTCGGCACCCAGGACCTCGCGCAGGAACTTGCCGGTGTGGCTGGCAGGTACCCCGGCGATCTCCTCGGGCGTGCCCTCGGCGACCACGAGACCGCCTCCGGCGCCGCCCTCGGGGCCCATGTCGACGACCCAGTCGGCGGTCTTGATGACATCGAGGTTGTGCTCGATGACGATGACCGTGTTGCCCTTGTCGACCAGGCCGGAGAGGACCTTGAGGAGCTTGCTGATGTCCTCGAAGTGCAGCCCGGTGGTCGGCTCGTCCAGGACGTACACCGTGCGGCCGGTGGAGCGCTTCTGGAGTTCGCTGGCCAGCTTCACCCGCTGGGCCTCGCCGCCGGACAGGGTCGTGGCGGACTGGCCGAGCCTGACGTAGCCGAGGCCGACGTCGTGCAGCGTGTTGAGGTGGCGGGCGATCGCCGGGACGGCCTCGAAGAAGTGCCGGGCCTCTTCGATCGGCATGTTCAGGATGTCGGCGATGGACTTGCCCTTGAAGTGGACCTCCAGGGTCTCCCGGTTGTAGCGGGCGCCGTGGCAGACCTCGCACGGGACGTACACGTCCGGGAGGAAGTTCATCTCGATCTTGATGGTGCCGTCGCCCGCGCAGTTCTCGCAGCGTCCGCCCTTCACGTTGAAGGAGAAGCGGCCGGGCAGATAACCCCGGACCTTCGCCTCCGAGGTCTCGGCGAAGAGCCTGCGGACGTGGTCGAAGACACCGGTGTACGTCGCCGGGTTCGACCGCGGGGTGCGGCCGATGGGCGACTGGTCGACGTGGACGACCTTGTCGACGAGGTCGTCGCCGTCCACGCGCGTGTGGCGGCCCGGCACGCTGCGGGCGCCGTTCAGTTCGCGGGCGAGGTGCGTGTACAGGATGTCGTTGACCAGCGTCGACTTGCCGGAGCCGGACACCCCGGTGACGGCCGTGAGGACACCCAGGGGGAACGACACGTCGATGTCCCGCAGGTTGTTCTCGCGGGCTCCGTGCACGGTGAGCCGGCGGGAGGGGTCCTGCGGGCGCCTGATGTCGGGCAGCGGGATGGCCTTCTTGCCGGACAGGTACTGCCCGGTCATCGACTCGTCGTTGGCGAGCAGTTCCTTCAGGGAGCCGCTGTGCACGACCTTGCCGCCGTGCTCGCCCGCACCGGGGCCGATGTCGACGATCCAGTCGGCGATCTTGATGGTGTCCTCGTCGTGCTCGACGACGATGAGCGTGTTGCCCATGTCCCGCAGCCGGACCAGGGTCTCGATCAGCCGGTGGTTGTCACGCTGGTGCAGCCCGATGGAGGGCTCGTCGAGGACGTACAGGACGCCGACGAGTCCGGAACCGATCTGGGTGGCGAGGCGGATGCGCTGGGCCTCGCCGCCGGAGAGCGTGCCGGCCGCGCGGTTCAGCGAGAGGTAGTCGAGGCCGACGTCGACCAGGAACTTCAGCCGCTCGTTGACCTCCTTGAGCACGCGCTCGGCGATCTTCTTGTCGCGGGCGTCGAGCTTCAGCTTCGCCAGGAACTCCGCGCAGTCACTGATCGACATCGCGGCGACCTCGGCGATGGACCTCTCCATGACCGTGACCGCGAGGACGATCGGCTTGAGGCGGGTGCCCTCACAGGTGGGGCAGGGCACCTCGCGCATATAACCCTCGAAGCGCTCCCGGCTGGCGTCGCTCTCCGACTCGCTGTGCCGCCGCTTCACGAACGGGACGGCGCCCTCGAAGGGCGTGGTGTACACGCGCTCCCGGCCGTACCGGTTGCGGTAGCGGACCTCGATCTGGGTCTTGTGCCCGTGCAGGAGCGCCTTCCTGGCGCGCTGCGGAAGGCCCGCGAAGGGGATGTCCGTGCGGAATCCCAGTGCGTCCGCGAGGGCGGTGATGAGGCGGCTGAAGTAGTCCTTGGTATGGCCGTGCGACCAGGGGTGGATGGCGCCCTCGTCGAGGGACTTGTCCTCGTCCGGGACGATCAGCTCCGGGTCGACCTCCATGCGCGTGCCGATGCCCGAGCAGTCGGGGCAGGCACCGAAGGGCGAGTTGAAGGAGAAGGAGCGG
The DNA here is from genome assembly GCF_036898825.1 of Streptomyces sp. B21-083. Classification (GTDB taxonomy): domain Bacteria; phylum Actinomycetota; class Actinomycetes; order Streptomycetales; family Streptomycetaceae; genus Streptomyces. The sequence goes on from NZ_JARUND010000002.1 coordinate 2,314,708, forward strand.
GGCTCCAGTTCCTCGAAGGACAGGTCATCGTACGGGCAGTACAGGTGCTCCGAGAAGAGGCGCTCGCGCTCGGGGTCGTCCTCGGGGAGGTCGACGAAGTCGAGCACTACCATGCCGCCAGCGAGACCGAGGGCGGTCTCCACGGAGTCGGTCAGTCGGCGCTTGGCGGTGTCCTTGACCGTGAGGCGGTCGATGACCACCTCGATGGTGTGCTTCTCCTGCTTCTTCAGCGCGGGCGGGTCGGACAGCTGGATCGTCTCGCCGTCCACCCGCGCGCGGGAGTAGCCCTTGGTCTGGAGATCCGCGAAGAGATCGACGAACTCGCCCTTGCGCTCGCGCACCAGCGGCGACAGCACCTGGAAGCGGCTCCCCTCCGGCAGCTCCAGGACCTTGTCGACGATGGCCTGTGGCGACTGACGCGCGATGGGGCGACGGCACTCGGGACAGTGCGGCTTGCCGATGCGCGCGAAGAGCAGCCTCAGATAGTCGTACACCTCGGTGATGGTGCCGACCGTGGAGCGCGGGTTGCGGGAGGTCGACTTCTGGTCGATCGAGACGGCCGGTGAGAGGCCTTCGATGAAGTCGACGTCCGGCTTGTCCATCTGGCCGAGGAACTGGCGTGCGTACGACGAGAGCGACTCGACGTAGCGGCGCTGGCCCTCGGCGAAGATCGTGTCGAAGGCCAGGGAGGACTTGCCCGACCCCGACAGGCCCGTGAAGACGATGAGCGAGTCGCGTGGGAGGTCGAGCGAGACATTCTTGAGATTGTGCTCGCGCGCGCCACGGATGATGAGACGGTCGGCCACGCCGGTCCGCACCTTTCTTGAGAGAAGTGACAGGGGCGGGGCCCCCGTGCTTTTTCAGACTAGGGGGAGCCACTGACAACGCCGGTCGGATTCCTGAGGAGGTAACAATCCCCGGCCATCCAGCATGCCCGACGCCGCACTCGACCATATAGCACGCACATTCGATTTACGGGCGTGGCCCGCCACCTTCACCCGAACGTGTGGCGGGACTATCGTCGACACCATGGCTGATCATGTGCGCGACCTGGCATCTCTACGTGAAGCGACGGAACGACTGCTCACCGCAGCCGCGAAATTGAACAACGATTCGGTGGCCGAGCCGTCACGGCTGCCGGGCTGGACCCGCGGTCACGTCCTCGCCCACCTCGCCCGCAACGCGGACGCTCTCGTGAACGTCATGACAGGGCGCCCGATGTACCCGTCCGCGGAGGCCCGGGACGCCGACATCGACCGGGACGCCCCGCGCCCCCTCGACGACCAGCTCTCGGACGTACGGGAGAGTTCCGCCCGTCTCCAGGAGTTGTGGGCCGCGCCCGCGGACTGGACGCGCACGGTGGAGCTGCGCAACGGGGTCACCGACGCCGCCTCCGAGGTACCGTTCCGCCGCTGGGCCGAGGTCGAGCTGCACCACGTGGACCTGGGGATCGGCTACGACCTCGAAGATCTGCCGGCGGAGTTCACGGAGCGGGAGATCACGTTCCTGGCCGACCGGTTCACCGGCCACCCCGACGTGCCGCCCACGGTGATCACGGACGGCACGCGCGCGTGGAGCACGGGAAGAGAGGCCTCCGAGCCCGAGGTCACCGTCACCGGGACGGCGCCCGAGCTGCTGGGGTGGCTCTGCGGCCGACGCGACGGAGCCGGCCTCGACGTCTCGGGCGGAGTGCTGCCCGCGCTGCCCCCTCTCTAGGCCCAACGCGTCGCTATAGGCTGCACGCCATGACGTACAGCGGAGCGGTGAAGGTCGGCGGTCCTGCAGATGTGCACGAGTTGCAGGACCTGATGATCACCAAGGTCGCGGTGGGCCCGATGAACAACAACGCCTATCTGCTGCGCTGCCGGGCCACGGACGAGCAGTTGCTGATCGACGCGGCGAACGACGCCCATACGTTGATCACGCTGATCGGGGACGACGGCATCACGTCGGTCGTCACCACGCACCAGCACGGGGACCACTGGCAGGCGCTCGCGGAGGTCGTGGAGGCCACCGGCGCCCGTACGTACGCGGGCCGGGACGACGCCGAGGGCATCCCCGTACCGACCGATGTGCCGGTCGCCGACGGCGACACGATCCGCGTAGGACATGTGGAGCTCACCGCGCGGCAACTGGTCGGGCACACGCCGGGCTCGATCGCGCTCGTCTACGACGACCCGCACGGGCATCCGCACGTGTTCACCGGGGACTGCCTCTTCCCCGGCGGGGTGGGCAACACGCGCCAGGACCCGGAGGCCTTCGCCAGCCTGATCCGCGACGTGGAGACGAAGATCTTCGGCCCGCTCCCCGACGAGAGCTGGGTCTACCCGGGGCACGGCAGCGACACCACCCTGGGCGCGGAGCGGCCACACCTGCCGGAGTGGCACGCGCGCGGCTGGTGAGGCCGTGGGGGAAGACCTCGCACACGGGTGGCGAACTCCAACCGGGGGGCGTGCAGTTGATGACCGCACGCCCCGTGCGAAACGAACACACATACCGGGAGCGCGCACGCGCTCCCGGCGTGCGCCCTGGCGTAGTCCACTGAAAAACAGCCCCGCACAGGATGACGGCTCCTGAGCGGTACGGGCCGCCGACCTGTCGATCCCGCCCTCGGTCGGCGGCCCCGGCGTTCACACACATGCAACACACGTTCCCACTATGCGGACAATTCCGCCTGTGACCTGGACAAATGGCACGCTGCGCTGCCACTCTCCCGCCATGCACCTTGCCCCTCACACGCTGCGCCGTGTGGTCTCCGCCGCCACTGTCGCCCTGCTCGCCACCGCTGTCGGCTGCGCCCCGCAGCCGGAGGAGACGAGCGCCGCCAAACCCACCGGGACGGCCGGAGCCACCTGCGCCAAGGGCAAGTTGGCCACCCGAACCTCGGGCAAGCTGACGATCGCCACCGACGAGCCCGCGTATGAGCCCTGGTTCAAGGATGGCAAGCCCGCCGACGGCAAGGGCTTCGAGTCGGCGGTCGCTTACGCCGTGGCGCGGCAGCTCGGCTACGACAAGGCGAACGTCGTGTGGCAGAGCGTGCCCTTCAACAAGGCGTTCGCGCCCGGGGTGAAGACCTTCGACTTCGATATCAACCAGGTGTCGATCAGCACCGAGCGCAAGAAGGCCGTGGACTTCTCGTCCGGCTACTACGACGTCCGCCAGGCCGTCATCGCGCTGAAGAACTCCAAGGCCGCGAAGGCGACGAGTATCGCGGACCTCAAGGGCCTCAAGCTGGGCGCCCAGGTCGGCACCACCAGCCTCAACTACATCGACGACGTGGTGAAGCCGACCCAGGAGCCGGCCGCGTACGCCAAGAACGACCAGGCCAAGTCCGCGCTGCAGAACGGCCAGGTCGACGCCATCGTCGTGGACCTGCCGACCGCCTTCTACATCACCGCCGCCGAGGTGACCGACGCGAAGATCGTCGGACAGTTCGAGAACCAGGGCGGTACGCCGGAGCAGTTCGGGCTCGTGCTCGACAAGGGCAGCGCCCTCACCTCCTGTGTGACGACCGCGGTGGACGCCCTGCGCAAGGACGGCACACTCGCCTCGATCGAGAAGCAGTGGCTGTCGGACGCCGTCGACGCTCCGGTGCTCAAGTGACCGCAGTGAAGGAGGAGTCCGGGCAGGAGGACCCGGCCGGTATGCCGGACCGGGGCGACGGTTACGTCCCTTCGCAGCGACGGATCGACCGTGAGCGGTTCAAGCGCACCCGTGCGCGCCGCGCCACGTCGATCGCCGCGCTGTCCACCCTGGTCACCGGGGTCGTCCTCTACCTGGTCGTGGTGAGCGCGCCGGGCTGGCCGCGCACCAAGGAGACGTTCTTCAACGCACAGTACGCGCGCGAGGCGTTCCCCAAGGTCCTCGAAGGGCTGTGGCTCAACGTACGGCTGCTGCTGATCTGCGGGGTCGCGGTACTCGTCCTGGGCATGCTGATCGCCATCGCCCGCACGCTGCGCGGCCCGGTGTTCTTTCCGCTGCGCGCACTGGCCGCCGCGTACACGGACTTCTTCCGCGGCCTGCCGCTGATCATCAACCTGATGATCGTCGTCCTGGGTGTGCCGGCGCTGCGGCTCCAGGGCATCACCGTGGACCCGGTGCTGCTCGGCGGTACGGCGCTGACGCTGACGTATTCGGCATACGTCGCCGAGGTGTTCCGGGCCGGCATCGAGTCCGTGCACCCGTCGCAGCGGGCGGCGGCGCGCTCGCTCGGGCTGACCAACCGGCAGGCGCTGCGGTACGTCGTGCTGCCCCAGGCCGTACGGCGCCAGGTGCCGCCGCTGCTCAACGACCTGGTGTCGCTGCAGAAGGACACCGGGCTCGTCTCGATCGGCGGCGCGGTCGACGCCGTACGCGCGGCCGACATCATCGTGGGCCGCAGCCTCAACTACACGCCGTACATCGTCGCGGGACTGGTCTTCGTCGCGCTGACCATCCCGATGACCCGCTTCACGGACTGGGTGACGGCCCGGATGGACCGGCAGCGGGCGCAGGGAGGAACACTGTGAGCGACATCCCCGACAACTCCTCCCCCGTGCTGCGGATGGAGGCCGTGCGCAAGACCTTCGGTGACACGGTCGTCCTGCGGGACGTCGATCTGGAGGTCGCCCCGCACACGGTGACCGCTCTGATCGGCGCGTCCGGTTCCGGCAAGTCGACGCTGCTGCGGTGCGCGAACCTGCTGGAGGACATCGACGACGGCGCGATCTGGCTGGACGGCGAGGAGATCACCGACCCGCGGGCCGACCAGGACGCCGTGCGCCGGCGCATCGGGGTGGTCTTCCAGGCGTACAACCTCTTCCCGCACATGACCGTGCTGGAGAACATCACCCTCGCCCCGCGCCGGGTGCACGGCGTGGACCGCGCGGATGCGGAGCAGTACGCCCGTGAGCTGCTGGAGCGGCTCGGGCTCGGCGCGAAGGCGGGCGAGTACCCGGACCGGCTGAGCGGCGGCCAGCAGCAGCGGGCGGCGATCGTCCGCGCCCTTGCCGTACGTCCCCGGCTGCTGCTTCTCGACGAGGTCACCGCGGCCCTCGACCCGGAGCTCGTGGGCGAGGTCCTCGCCGTCGTCCGGGATCTGAAGGCCGATGGCATGACGATGGTCCTGGCCACCCACGAGATGGGCTTCGCCCGCGATGTCGCGGACCAGGTCTGTTTCCTGGAGGGCGGTGTCGTCCTGGAACGCGGCACGGCCGAGCAGGTGTTCGGCGAGCCGCAGCAGGAGCGCACGCGGCAGTTCCTGCGGCGGATCGTGGAGGCCGGGCGGCTGTAGGTCACGCCTCCGCGGTCGCCGCACTCACCAGAGCGGCGACCCGCTCCACCCCGAACACATACCCCTGCACCCCGCACCCCGCGATGACGCCGTCGGCGCGCAGTGAGACGTACGAGTGGTGCCGGAACGTCTCGCGCTGGTGGATGTTGGAGATGTGGACCTCCAGCACCGGCATGCCGTCGCAGGTGTTGAGCGCGTCCAGGATCGCGACGGACGTGTGCGAGTAGGCGCCGGGGTTGATGACGATGCCGGCGTGGCCGAGGCGTGCCTCCTGGATCCAGTCGACCAGCTCGCCCTCGTGGTTGGACTGGCGGAAGTCCACAGTGCCGCCGTGCCCGTCCGCCGCCTTGGCGCACAGTGCCTCGACGTCGGCGAGCGTGTCGGAGCCGTAGATCTCCGGCTGGCGCTGGCCCAGGAGGTTCAGGTTGGGCCCGTTGAGGATCATGATCGGGGCGTTGGCGAGGGTGCGGGGCACGGTTCCTCCGGTCCGTTCAGGGATGCGGCCTGTCGAGGACCGCTGCTCAGCCCCCGGTTTATCACGGAGCGCCGACAACGGGACCGCCCGTACTCTCCCGGCATGACGACCCCTGTCTATCCCCCCAAGCCCTCACCCGGCGACCGCATAGCCGTCATCTCGCCGGGTGCCGGACTGCCCGGCCTCTTCCCGCGCCCCCACGAACTGGGGCTGGAGCGGCTGCGCAAGGAGTTCGAGCTCGAACCGGTCGAGTATCCGGCGACCCGCAAGATGGGTTCGACGCCCCAGGAGCGCGCCGACGACCTCCACGCGGCGTTCGCCGACCCGGACATCAGGGCGGTCATCGCGACGATCGGAGGCGACGACCAGATCACCGTGCTGCCCTTCCTGGACCGGGAGTTGATCCGGGCGAACCCGAAGCCGTTCTTCGGGATGAGCGACAACACGAACCTGCTGGCCTACCTGTACAACACCGGGATCGTCGGCTACCACGGAGCGACCGTGATGGCGGCGCTGGGACGTCCGGTGGCCATGGACCCGCTGACCGCCGAGTCCCTGCGGGCCGCCCTGTTCACCTCGGGCGAGTACGAACTGCGGCCCGCCGAGTGCTGGAACGACGTCAACCGTGACTGGGCCGACCCCGCGACCTTCGACGCCGAACCGGAGACCCGTCCCGGCAACGGCTGGACGTGGCTGAACGCCGACCGGGTGGTGGAGGGCCGCGGTTGGGGTGGCTGTCTGGAGATCCTCGGCTGGCTGCTGATGGCCGACCGCGAGATCTCCCCCGATCCGACGGCGTACGACGGCGGGGTGCTGCTCCTGGAGACCTCGGAGGAGATGCCGAGCGGCGAGGAGGTCTTCCGGACGTTGCGCAACATGGGCGAGCGCGGACTGCTCCAGCGCTTCTCGGCGCTGCTGATGGGTCGCGCGAAGACCTGGTCCTTCGAACGCCCCAACAGCCCGGCCGAGGGCGACCGTTACGCCGCCGAGCAGCGAGCGGCGGTGCAGCGCGCGCTGAGCGCCTACGCTCCCGGTCTGATGACGGTCTTCGACGTGGACTTCGGCCACACGGATCCGCAACTCGTCCTCCCTTATGGGGGGTCGATACGGGTGGACGGCCCTGACCGGCGCATCACCGTGACGTACTGATCCCGATCGTCTCCCGCACGCCCCCGTAACGCGCGGTCACCGTGGGTAGTTGACCCGGCATGCACGACGTACGCAGGGTAAGGGCACCTTCCATGGTGCGGCTGGCCGCCGCCTCGCTCGCGGGGACGGCCATCGAGTTCTACGACTTCTTCGTCTACGGCACCGCCGCCGCACTGGTTCTGGGGCCCCTGTTCTTCCCGACGTTCTCGCCGGTGGCCGCGACGCTGGCCGCCTTCGGGACGTTCGGTGTGGGGTTTCTCGCCCGGCCTCTGGGGTCGGTGCTGTTCGGCCACATCGGGGACCGGCACGGGCGGCGGCCGGTCCTCGTCGCCTCCCTGCTGCTGACCGGGGCGTCGACGGTCGCGGTCGGCTGCGTACCGACGTACGAGTCGATCGGCACCGCGGCTCCCGTGCTCCTCCTGGCGCTGCGTTTCCTCCAGGGGCTCGGGCTGGGCGGGGAGTGGGGCGGGGCCGTCCTGCTGACCTCGGAGCACGCGCCCGCCGAACGGCGCGCTCTGTGGGCGAGCTTCCCACAGGTCGGCCCCGCGGTGGGCTTCCTGCTCGCCAACGGCGTGATGCTGGCGCTGTCCGCGTGCCTCACGGAGGGGCAGTTCGCCTCGTGGGGGTGGCGGGTGCCGTTCTGGGCGGCCGGGGTGCTCGCCGTGGCGGGGCTGTGGCTGCGTTCTTCGCTACCGGAGAGCCCGAGTTTCCTGGAGATCGACGACCACGCGCGCGTGCCGCTCGCCGAAGTGGTGCGCGACCATTGGCGGCTGGTCCTGCTGACGGCGGGCGCGCTCGCGGTCGGATACGCGGTGTTCTACGCGGTGACGACCTGGTCCCTCGCCTACGGGACGGAACGGCTCGGTGTCAGCCGTACCGTCATGCTGGCCTGCATCATGGCCGCTGTGGTGGTCAAGGGCGCCCTGACACCCGTGGTGGCCCTCCTGGGCGACCGTTACGGCCGTCGGCCGCTGTGCCTCACGGGTTGTGCCACGGCCGCCCTGTGGATGTGCCCCATGGTCGCGCTGCTGTCGACCGGCGAACCGCTGCTGATGTTTCTCGGATTCCTGGTGGCGCTGATCGCGTTCGTCACGATGTTCGCGGTGATCGCGGCGTATCTGCCGGAGCTGTACGAGCCCCGCGTACGGTGCACGGGCGCCGCGGTCGGTTACAACCTCGGCGGGGTCCTCGGCGGCGCGCTCACGCCGATCGTGGCGACGGCGCTCGCCGAACACGGGGGCCGGGTCCCGTGGGGCGTGGGGCTGTATCTGACGGGCATCGCCCTGTTCAGCCTCGGGTGCTTCGCGTTGCTGCCGGAGACCCGGCCGGTGCCCCGCCTCGCCGCCGCACCGGCCACGGAGTGACGGGGGCAGCGATCAGGGGTTGATGGCCAGTTCCAGGTAGGCCGCGAACAGCACCAGATGTACGCCGCCCTGGAGCGGCGTGGCCCGCCCCGGCACCACCGTCAGCGAACCCACCACCACAGTCAGGGCCAGCAACACCATGTGGGTGGCGCCGAGGCCGAGGACCAGTGGCCCGGAGAGCCATATGGACGCCAGGGCCACGGCGGGGATCGTCAGGCCGATGCTGGCCATCGCGGACCCGAGGGCGAGGTTCAGGCTGGTCTGCACCCGGTCGCGGCGTGCGGAGCGCAGCGCGGCGATGGTCTCGGGAAGCAGCACTAGCAGGGCGATGATCACACCGACGACGGCATGCGGCAGGTCGGCCGCCTCCACCCCGGACTCGATGGTGGGCGACACTCCCTTCGCGAGGCCGACCACGCCGATGAGCGCCATGCCCAGCAGTCCCAGGCTGACCTTGACCTCGCGGGCGGTCGGGAGTTCGGCATGGCCGTCCGCGGTGATGACCTCGCCCTGCCGGGAGACCGGGAGGAAGTAGTCGCGGTGCCGCACGGTCTGGGTCGCCACGAACAGGCCGTAGAGGATCAGAGAGGCGAGCGCGGCGAAGGTGAGCTGGGCGGTGGAGAACTCGGGACCCGGCTTGCTCGTGGTGAACGTCGGCAGTACCAGGCTGAGCGTGGCCAGCGTCGCGACCGTGGCGAGGGCGGCGCCGGTGCCCTCCGGGTTGAAGACCGCGGTCCCGTGGCGGATCGAGGCGGTGAGGAGGCTCAGACCGACGATGCCGTTGCAGGTGATCATCACGGCCGCGAAGACGGTGTCCCTGGCCAGGGTGGAACTCTTGTCCCCGCCGTCCGCCATGAGTGTGACGATCAGGGCGACCTCGATGATCGTGACGGCCACAGCCAGCACGAGGGACCCGAAGGGTTCACCGACCCGGTGGGCGATCACCTCCGCGTGGTGCACGGCGGCCAGCACGGCTCCCGCGAGGACCAGTGTCACCAGTGCGACGACCACGCCGGGAAGGTCGCGTCCCCAGGTGAACACCAGCAGGACGACCGCGGCCATCGGCACGACGGCCGTCCACCGCGTCGCGAGCGACCGCAGCTGGACGATCATTCAGCGATCGTCGCAGACGGACTTGCGCCACGCACGCGCCCACCGATCCGCGCCCGCTCATGACGGCCACCCCACAGACGGTCCTCCACACTGCTCCCTTCGCGTTCTGCCTCGGCTTGATCTGCTGCCCAGGAACGGGGCGCGTACTCCCGTGCCCCGGACCCGCGCACCGGCCTCCCGCACCGGTTCGCCGGGCCGGAGTCCCTACGGCGGCACGAGCCCCGGCGCGCACGCCATGGGCCCGCTCGATTGTCCCGCAGCCGCTACTTCAGCTCGGTCCTCTCCCGTACGTCGCAGTCGGTGAAGATCGGGGGCCTCGTACACATCGAGGCCATTTGCTCCGCCATCCTGCGTGTCTCCGGGTCGTCGCTGTTGCGCATGGCCTCGTCGTGGGAGTCGAACTCGATCACCACCAGGAACCTGTTGGGCTGATTCCTGTCCTGCAGGACGAGGCGGTGCGTGGGCCCGCCGGCACGGCCGCCGAGACTCGCGTCGGCCTCCTGGACCAGCGCCCGCATCTCCTCCACCCGGGCCGTGGCGTCCCCGAGCAAGGGACGCTCAGCATCCAACGAAGCATCGGGAACGGTGATCGGCAATTCGCCGCGCACCGCTCCCGATGGTGGTTGTTCCTACGTCCGACGTGGTCAGGCCTCGATACTGTCCTTCGGAGCGCCTTCGCTGTCGTTCTGCGCCGCCTTGAGCGCCTCCTGCTTCCTGGAGGCCATCAGGCTGGTGATCGTGGTGATGACCAGGACCCCGCAGATCACTCCGAGGGAGACCGGTATGGAGATCTCCGGTACGTGGACACCGGACTCGTGCAGCGCGTGCAGCACCAGCTTGACGCCGATGAAGCCGAGGATGACCGACAGGCCGTACGAGAGGTGGACCAGCTTCCTCAGCAGTCCGCCGATGAGGAAGTACAGCTGACGCAGGCCCATCAGAGCGAACGCGTTGGCGGTGAAGACGATGTACGGGTCCTGGGTCAGGCCGAAGATCGCCGGGATCGAGTCGAGGGCGAACAGGACGTCCGTGGTACCGATCGCGAGCATCACGACCAGCATCGGCGTCATGATCCGCTTGCCGTTCTGCTCGATCCACAGCTTGGTGCCGTGGTAGCGGTCGGCCACGCCGAACCGCTTCTCGGCAGCCTTGAGCAGCTTGTTCTCTTCGAACTCCTCGTCCTCGTCGTCGGCGCGGGCCTCCTGGATCAGCTTCCAGGCGGTCCAGATGAGGAAGGCACCGAAGATGTAGAACACCCACGCGAAGCTTGCGAGGATCGCGGCGCCGGCGGCGATGAATATCGCGCGCAGGACAAGCGCGATGAGGACGCCGACGAGGAGCACACGCTGCTGGTACTGCGAGGGCACCGCGAACTTCGCCATGATCAGGACGAAGACGAAGAGGTTGTCGACACTCAACGACTTCTCGGTGATGAAGCCCGCGAAGAACTCACCGGCGGGCTCACCGCCACTGAAGACGAGCAGCCCCACTCCGAAGAGGCCGGCCAGGGCAATCCAGACGACCGTCCAGATTCCGGCTTCCTTGATCGACACGTCGTGAGGCTTGCGCCCGATGAAGAAGTCCACCGCGATCAGAGCGGCCAGACCCACGATGGTAAGGACCCAAAGGGTCACGGAAACATTCACTGCGCCTCCGGCAGTAGTAACGGCAAATTTCAGCGTCGTCGCTACCGGAGGTCTCTTCCACCCGCGACAGCCGGGCTCCTTCACGCGCCCGGACGCCTGCGGGCCGACGCCCCGGGATCCGGATTGATCCGTATTGACGGGTACGCCGCAGCAGGTAGGGAGTACTCCCCTCCGTTGGGAAGACAGTACCCCAATCACCAAGGAAAGGTAAAGAGATTAGTAAAGGAAAATCAAAAACCGCAGGTCGGCGGCTTTACGGATACTTGGCGAAGTGACTGTGGGTGTCAGCGGTTCCATGAACGGCGGGCCGCCGCGACCTGGCTGAGCACCTGCTGGAGCACCTGGCTGCCCTGCGGCACGACCGACGGCTCGTACGTCCACGCATGTCCGACCCAAGGGTCGGCGAGGTGGTCGTCGGGCACGGGAGTGAGTCGCATCAGCGAACGCCAGAGCGGATCGAGCAAGGGTCCGTATGCGGCGGCGTCCTCGCGGTCGGCCACCATCATCAGGTGGACGCCGACGGCCGGGCCCTCGTCCGCGAGATACCGCAGCTGAGTGACCGCCCGGTCGTCGAAACCGTGCGGGAAGTCGTTGACGATCACCAGCTGCTGAGCGGTGTCGAGGTCGGGCGGCAGTGAGTCGGCCGCGCCGCCGCGCACCGCCATCTGTACCAGGTCGACGCGCTGGGTCAACCGGCCCAGGACGTCCGCGACACCGGCGGCCCCAGCGGCGGGCGGACCCGCGAGCACACCGGTTCGCACCAGCGGCGCGAGGGCCGGGGCTCCGGAACCTGCCGGATCGATGACGTGCACGGCGAATTCGCCCGCCGGATGGACCGCGAGCAGCCGGGACGCGTGCGCCACCGCCGTGTCCATGGCCAGCCGCCGCAGCTCGTCGGAGTCGAGGAGCGAGCCGTCGAGGGACTCACCGCCGCTGTCGATCCACAGGCCGCGCTCCAACGGCAGCCGAACGAGCATCGGGACACTCAGACCGGCACTCTCGGGCAGCCGCAGGTCGCCCACCCGGAGCGCCATGGGCATCTCCATCGGTACGCGGTAGCCGTGCCAGACCGGGTTGTCCCAGCGCGCGTACGCCGGCGGCAGCGCGGGCTCGACGACCTCGGCCTCGGCGGCGAGCTGGGAGAGATCGCGGTCGAGGGCGGAGCGGGCCTGGTCGACGAGCTGGGTCTGCCTGGCACGGGCCGCTTCCCGGGCGGCATCGCCCCGGCCACCGCCCCGGCTGCGTGGATCTGCCAGCGCCCTGTCGATCTCCTGTTCCATACGTGAGTCGGCGAAGTCCACGGCGCTGCGGTAGGCGGCGACGGTTCGCGCCAGGTCCTCGAACATGCCCCAGACCTGGTTGTAGAGCCGCTCGTCCATGGACCATCCGGTCGCGTCGCCCGCGACCGGCCCCCCAGACTCGCCGGACCGGGCCGGGGGTGCGGTCGGCGGTGCCGGTGGCGGAGCGGCCGTACGGCGGCTGGGATGGCTGTAGTCGACGGGGGCTCCGGCAGCGGGGGCGGCCTGCGCCGGACCGTCCGGTCGGCCGACCTGCGACGGGGCGTTCTGCGGGTCCTCGACTTCGTACGGTGACGAAGGCCGAGCAGCGCCCAGGTCCCCCTGAACCGGGGATCCTGCCTGCTCCGGGGTGCCGGGAATCGGGGTGTCCTGCGGCCCATGAGCCGCGTACGGCGACGTGGTTCGCGCGGGCGCGGGGGGCGACGCCGGCCGACGGGTGCGGTCGCCGTCCGGTGTGCGGGGTGGCGGGGGTGCCACCGCGCGGGAGTGGGCCTGGGACACCGCCCCGTCGATGGCGTCCGCGAGGTGGCGTGCCTCGGGGAGGCCCTGGTCGGCGAGGAGTTCGACGAGGCCGCCGGCGTATCCCTGGCCGACGGCGCGCACCTTCCAGGCGTCGTGTCTGCGGTAGAGCTCCAGGGCGACCACCGCCGACTCGGCCTCAAGGCCCGTGATCCGGTAGCTGGCGACCTCGGTGCCGTCGAGGCCGGTGACGGCGACGAAGGGTGCGGCCACGGCGCCGAACCGGACCGGACCGCCCACGCCGGACGGCAGGGCGAGCAGCAGGCTGATCCGGTGCACCGACTCCGGCATGGCACCCAGGTCCACGGCGAGCCGGTGGTCGGCCGCCGCCTGCTTGGAGACCTCCAGGCCGGGGAGCGTGGGAGCTCCTGGGTGGGCCACCCACTCGACGCCGTGGACCCTGCCCTGTTCGTCGCCGATCGTGGCCCCGGCCACGATCGGCGCACCGGCCGAGATCCGCACTTCGAGGCGGACCTGGGAGAGCGGATGGTTCTGCCCCCGGACCAGCTCGGCCGTCATCGCCTTCGTCCCCCCGTGTCGTTCTCTTGTTCCGTGGGCCGCCCGGCCCGGCTACAGGTGCGGCAGGATCGCCGGCATCAGGTCCTGGAAGGTGCGGCCGTTGGCAGGCGTGCCAAGGGCTGTCATCTGCCAGCCCGCGCCCGCGCGGTGCACCTTCGCCATGATCTGGGCCGTGTACTGGCCCCCGCCGTCCAGCGTGTAGCGGGCGAGTTCGTCACCGTTGGTCTCGTCGACCAGACGACAGAAGGCGTTCTGCACCTCCTGGAAGGTCTGCCCCGTGAAGGAGTTCACGGTGAAGACGATCTGGTCGATGTGGACCGGCACACGCGGCAGGTCGACGAGGATCGCCTCGTCGTCACCGCCCTGGCCGACACCGCCGACGAGGTTGTCACCGGTGTGCCGCACGGAGCCGTCGTCACTCACCAGGTGGCGGAAGAACACGACGTCCATGGGCTGCTTGTCGGCGAACAGTACGGCCGAGGCGTCCAGATCGATCTCCCGCGTACGCGACCCGAACAGGCCACGCCGGGGTGCCGCCTGCCAGCCGAGGCCCATCCGCACCGCGGTCAGGGTGCCCCCGTCGTTCTTCTGCAGGTTGATGGCCTGACCCTTGGTCAGATTGACGCTGCCACTGGGCGTTCCACCCTTGGATACGTCCACCACGTGCTGTTCCCCTCTCGAGCCGTCCCCTGTTTCCGCGGGGTCCGCGGATGACCTGAACCCTACGCAGGGGCACTGACAGTGCCGAAGCCTCGAGCGCACTTTGTGTCGGTGTTGCAACACTGCGCGTACGACGCAGGTCACGGACACCGACGGCCGGCATTCCGCCTGCCCCGTGCGGCGGTCAGGCCAGGCCGGCCTCCTTCATCTGCCGCAGTTCCTTCTTCATCTCCGACACCTCGTCGCGCAGCCGGGCGGCGATCTCGAACTGCAGGTCGGCCGCCGCGGCGCGCATCCGTGCCGTCATCTCCTCGATCTGGTCGGCGAGTTCGGCTGCGGGGCGGTCGGTCGGCACCGCCTCCCCTGCCTTGCCCTTGCCGGCCCGGGCTCCCTTCGCGGCCTTGCCGCCGAGCGCGGGCACCGGGGCCTTGGCCGCCTTGCCGTCCTTCGACTTGCGGTAACCCGAACCCAGGAGCTGTTCCGTGTCGACGTCCTCGCGAGCGATCTGCGCGACGATGTCGTTGATCTTCTTCCGGAGGGGCTGCGGGTCGATGCCCTTCTCCTTGTTGTACGCGACCTGCCTCTCCCGGCGCCGGTTGGTCTCCTCGATGGCTTTCTCCATCGCCGGAGTGATCTTGTCCGCGTACATGTGGACCTGCCCGGACACGTTGCGCGCAGCACGGCCGATGGTCTGGATCAGGGAGGTGCCGGAGCGCAGGAAGCCCTCCTTGTCGGCGTCGAGGATCGACACCAGGGACACCTCGGGGAGGTCGAGGCCCTCCCGGAGGAGGTTGATGCCGACCAGGACGTCGAACTCGCCGGCGCGCAGTTCGCGCAGCAGCTCGACCCGGCGCAGGGTGTCGACGTCGCTGTGCAGATAGCGGACCTGGATACCGAGTTCCAGGAAGTAGTCGGTGAGGTCCTCGGCCATCTTCTTGGTGAGCGTGGTGACCAGGACACGCTCGTCCTTCTCCGCGCGCGTGCGGATCTCGTGCACCAGGTCGTCGATCTGGCCCTCGGTGGGCTTGATGACGACCTCGGGGTCGATGAGGCCGGTGGGGCGGATGATCTGCTCGACGAAGCCGTCGCCACGGGACAGCTCGTACTTACCGGGGGTCGCCGACAGGTAGACGGTCTGGCCGATGCGCTTTTGGAACTCCTCCCATTTCAGGGGGCGGTTGTCCAGTGCGGAGGGCAGCCGGAAGCCGTGGTCGACGAGGGTGCGCTTACGGGACGCGTCGCCCTCGTACATGGCGCCGATCTGCGGGACCGTGCTGTGCGACTCGTCGATGACCAGCAGGAAGTCGTCCGGGAAGTAGTCGATGAGGGTGTTCGGCGGGGAGCCGGGGAGGCGGCCGTCGAAGTGCATCGAGTAGTTCTCGACTCCGGAGCAGGAGCCGATCTGGCGAAGCATCTCGATGTCGTACGTCGTCCGCATCCGCAGGCGCTGGGCCTCCAGGAGCTTGTTCTGCTTCTCCAGTTCGGCGAGGCGGTCGCCGAGTTCCTTCTCGATGTCGTTGACGGCCCGCGCCGTACGCTCGGGTCCTGCCACGTAGTGGGTGGCCGGGAAGACGTACATGTGCTCGTCTTCGCTGATGATCTCGCCGGTGAGCGGGTGAAGGGTGGAGAGGGCCTCGATCTCGTCGCCGAACATCTCGATGCGGACGGCCAGCTCCTCGTAGACCGGGAAGATCTCGATGGTGTCGCCGCGCACCCGGAACGTGCCGCGGGTGAAGGCCAGGTCGTTGCGCGTGTACTGGATGTCGACGAAGCGGCGCAGCAGCTGGTCCCGGTCGATCTCCTCGCCGACCTTGAGGGGGACCATCCGGTCCACGTACTCCTGGGGAGTACCGAGGCCGTAGATGCAGGACACGGAGGCGACCACGATGACGTCCCGCCGGGTGAGCAGCGAGTTGGTCGCGGAGTGGCGCAGCCGTTCGACCTCCTCGTTGATCGAGGAGTCCTTCTCGATGTAGGTGTCCGACTGAGGGACGTACGCCTCGGGCTGGTAGTAGTCGTAGTACGAGACGAAGTACTCGACGGCGTTGTTCGGGAGGAGTTCACGGAACTCGTTCGCCAGCTGGGCGGCCAGGGTCTTGTTCGGCGCCATGACGAGCGTGGGGCGCTGAAGCTTCTCGATCATCCACGCGGTCGTGGCGGACTTGCCGGTGCCGGTCGCGCCGAGAAGCACGACGTCCTTCTCACCTGCTTCGATGCGCCGAGCCAGCTCGGCGATGGCCGTCGGCTGGTCGCCGCTCGGCTGGTAGGGGCTGACGACCGCGAAGGGCGCCACCGTGCGTTCGATCTTGGAAACTGGCCGCATGCATCCACCGTACGACCACCCACTGACAACGGGTCCTGATCACCGGTTCTGGGGAGTGCGGGACCGGCGCTCCCCGTGCCGCTGGCCGGCGCGCGGCGTGAGGCGTCGGCCGGGGTGCGGGACAGCCGGGTGGGCCGGGATGCCGGGCTTGTTGTCGGCGGGGCGGCGGCCGGACTTGCCCATGACCATCAAGGGGTCGAACATCACGACGACGCCGGCCAGCAGGAGAAAGGCCAGCGGGCCGATCATCAGCGGGGCGAGCAGGGACGCGGGCGAGGCTCCCTCCGGGCTCCCGGACCCGGCGTGGAGGTGGACTCTCAGGGCGGCCATGCCCGTGTAGTGCATGCCGCTGACGGCGAGTCCCATGACGAGGCTGGCGCCCACGCTCCACAGGAAGCCACGGACCTGCCCGGCCGCCCACAGGGCGGCGGTGGCGGCCACCACCGCTATCACGACCGAGGCCGAGACAGTGAGGGTGTTGTACTCCAGCTTCCCGTGGAGGCGCATTCCGGCCATGCCCAGGTAGTGCATGGAAGCGATACCGAGGCCTGTGATGGTGCCCCCGGTGAACAGTGCCGTGCCGCTCGTGCCCCGGTAGCCGACGATGAAGATCCCGATGCCGACCATGAGGACGGCGACCCCGAGGCTGGCGAAGGTCAGCCCCAGGTCGTAGTTGATCGGGGTCTCCTTGACGGTGAACCCCATCATCGCGACGAAGTGCATGGTCCATATGCCGGATCCGATCGCGGCCGACCCGAGCGCCAGCCACCCAGGTCGCCACGACTGGGCGACCAGCATCGATCTCGTGGTGCAGCGAAGACCCAGCGCGCCGCCGAGGCAGGCCATGAGGTAGGCCACCAGCGGAGTGACGAGTCCGTAGCTGAATCCGTCGACCGTGCCCTGCATGTGCGGCTGCCCTTCCGCCCTTTTTGCGTTCCGGTATTCCCGGACTTGCTCCCCTACCCCAGAACCGGCCAGCAGTCAGGGCTGTGGCAGAGAGTATGACTGGCTCCGGAAGGGTCGAACGATTTTCCGGCAAAGAAACACGACCTTGCCCCACTTGTGCGGCAGGGGTGTGCGGACTCGGGCAACTCCTTTCAATCTGTGTCTGTGCCGGACCTCTCTTCCCGTTGCCTCTCCCCTGTCACTCGTGGATCATGCGCACCCGCCCGGGACCCACGCGCCGGGCGTTGTCAGTGGCGGGTCGTACGGTGGGGCGCATGGACAGCCTTGGGCGGGACGAGCGGCAGGACCCGGAGAACCGGCAGCGGGTCGTGTGGGCGGTTGTCGGCACCGACATCGGCCCGCTGCTGCTGGCCGCGACGCACGGGGGTCTGGTGAACGTGGTGTTCCACGCCACGGAGTCGGTGCGCGAGAACGCTGTGGAGCGGCTCGCCGCCCGGCTCGGCGCGGAGCCCGTCGAAGCGCCCGGGTCCCCGTTCCTGGCCGAGGCGATACGCCAGTTCACGGCGTACTTCGCGGGCGAGCGGCACGATTTCGAGCTGCCGCTCGACTGGTCCCTGATCTCCGGCTTCAACCGGCAGGTGCTGCGCGAACTCGCGTCGGGCGTGCCGTACGGCGCGGTCGTCGGGTACGGCGACCTGGCCGCTCGCGTCGGCCAGCCGGGCGCGGCTCAGGCGGTCGGCGCGGCGATGGGCGCCAATCCGCTGCCGCTCGTGGTGCCGTGCCATCGGGTCGTGGAGAGCGACGGCGGTCTCGGCGGGTTCGGGGGCGGCCTGGAGACCAAGCGGAAGCTGCTCGCGCTAGAAGGGGTGCTGCCCGAGCCTCTGTTCTGAGGGTTTCAGCAACGGGACCCGAGGGTTTCATCAGTAGGGGCCCTCAGTACTGGGGGACGGCCCCGTACGGGAAGAGGTTCCGTAGGGGACGGTGTGCGGAAGCAGGGGGGACCGCGCCAGTGACCACATTCTTCGCCCGCGCGGGCGGGCCGCGATGACCGCCGTCGAGCGGCGCCCTGGTGTGCCTGTCGTGGGTGAGCAGCGGGTCGCGCTGCGGCGCCGGATCTCCGGTGTGCTGGTCGCGAGTCAGATTCTCGGCGGGCTCGGGGTGGCCACCGGCGTCGCGCTCGCTTCCGTACTCGCCCAGCGGATCAGCGGTACCGAGTCGCTGTCCGGGCTCGCGCCCACCGCCATGGTCGCGGGCACGGCGGTGGCCTCGCTGCCGCTGGCGGCGCTGATGACCGCGCGCGGGCGGCGGCCCGGGCTGGTCGTGGGGTATCTCGTCGGTGCCCTGGGGGCGATCGTCGTCGTGGTCGCGGCTGTCGTCGACAGCTTTCCGCTGCTGCTGTGCGGCATGGCGGGATTCGGTGCGGCGTCCGCGGCGAACCTGGGTGCGCGGTTCGCGGCCGCCGATCTCGCCGAGCCGGACAGGCGGGCCAGGGCCATCTCGAACGTCGTGTGGGCGACCACCATAGGTGCTGTCCTCGGGCCGAACATCGCCGCGCCCGCGGGGCGCAGTGTGTCCGGACTCGGGATACCCACGACGGCTGGCCCCTTTCTCTGGGCGGCCGGGATCTTTCTGGCCGCCGCGGTGACGGTGGCCGTCCTGCTCCGCCCCGACCCGCTGCTCACGGCTCGTGCGCTCGCCCCTGTGGAGGAGCGGTCGGCCGAAAGCCGGTCGCTGAGGGCGGGCTTCGTCGCCGTCGCGGCCTCACCGCGTGCCCGGCTCGCGCTCGTGACGGTGGCCGTGTGCCACACGGCCATGGTGTCGGTCATGTCGATGACCCCGGTGGCGCTCGAGCACCACGGCGCGAGCATCGATCTGATCGGGTTGGTCATCAGTGGCCACATCGCGGGCATGTACGCGTTCTCGCCGCTCATGGGGCGGCTGTCCGACGGGGTCGGTCGGCTGTCCGGCATCGGTCTCGCCGTGGGGCTGCTGGCCTGCGCGGCGCTCCTCGCGGGCACGGCCGACGGCAGTCACGGTCGCACCGCGGTGGGGCTCTTCGTCCTGGGGCTGGGCTGGTCGGCAGGGCTGGTCTCCGGGTCCGCCCTGCTGACGGACTCCGTGCCCGACGTGGTGCGCGCTGCGGCGCAGGGGCTGTCCGACCTCGTCATGAACACCTCGGCGGGCCTCGGTGGAGCGACCGCCGGGCTCGTGATGGCCACGGCGGGCTACGGGTGGCTGAATCTCGCCACCGCGTGTCTGCTGATACCCGTGGGCGCGCTGGCGTTGTTCACCCGCGGTGGCCTGCGGCGGGGCCGGGGTGCGAAGCCGCGCGGCTGAGCCACCGGCCCGGAGGGTAGGCGGTGGTCACGCGTAGTGCCGCGCCTCGAAGATGTTGCCGTCGGGGTCGCGGAAGTAGAAACTGCGCCTCGCCGCCCCTCGGGCACCGTAGGAGTCGTACGAGAACTCCGAGACAGGGACGCCCCGTTCCCGCAGGCGGGTTCGCAGGGCGTCGAAGGAGTCTCCGGGGAGGGACAGACACACGTGGTTGACGGGGTGTCCCGCGCTGTCGGCGGCACCGGGGAGCATGTTCATGCGCTCCGCCAGGGAGAGCGGCGCGAGGTCGAAGATGGTCTCCTCGTTGAGGCGTACGGACGGGAACGACGCCGTCCCCGCGGTGAATTCGCTGATCCTCAGGGGCTCCATACCGACCGTCTTCTCGTAGAAGTCGGCCGCTGCGAGCGGATCGCGTACCCAGAGGACGACATGGTCGAGACGCGTCGAGTTGTCCGTCATACACCCAGGCTGGTGGCCTCTTCCACAGGCCGCAAGGGTTTGACCGGGCGCGCCGCCCGCCAGAGATGAGGGAAGACCGAACGACAGGAAGCAGGCGCGTGATGCTGGTGGTGTCCGAAGAAGTGCGGGAAGCGGTTGACGCGCGTCGACCCGTGGTGGCCCTGGAGTCCACGATCATCGCGCATGGGCTGCCGCGCCCCCGCAATCTGCAGGTGGCGCTGGAACTCGAGGACGTCGTACGACAGGAGGGTGCCGTACCGGCCACGATCGCCGTCCTGGACGGGCGCCCCCATGTCGGCCTGGACAAGGAGCAGTTGGAGCGGGTCGCGAACGAGGATGGGATCCGCAAACTGGGGCACCGCGATCTGCCGCTCGCGGTGGCCACCGGGGCGAGCGGGGCGACCACGGTGTCGGCGACCGCGCTGCTGGCCGCCCGCGCCGGCGTACGGGTGTTCGCCACAGGTGGGCTCGGCGGAGTGCACCGGGAGTGGACGGTGACCCAGGACGAGTCCGCCGACCTGGGGCTGCTGGCGCGCACCAGGATCACGGTCGTCTGCGCGGGCGTGAAGTCGATTCTGGATGTGCCGGCCACGTTGCAGCGCCTGGAGACCCTCGGTGTCGCCGTGGCCGGATTCGGGACCGACCACTTCCCGGGCTTCTATCTCTCGGACTCCGGGCATCCGGTGGACTGGACGCTGCACACGCCGGAGCAGGTCGCGGACGTGATGCTGGCCCAGGACGGGCTCGATTCCCCCGAGTCGGCGTTCATCGTCGCCAATCCGGTGCCCGAGCAGCAGCAGCTGGATCCCGGGCTCCACGCGCGCGTGCTCGCCGACGCGCTGCACGCGTGCGAGGAGCAGGGCGTGAGCGGACAGGCCGTGACTCCGTTCCTGCTCGACTACCTGGTGCGGCACACGGACGGCGCGTCGCTGAGCGCCAACCTGGCGGCGGTCCGCGGCAATGTCAGGCTCGCGGGGCGGATCGCGACGGCCTGGGCCCGGGCATGACCGAGCCGGGCGGAGCGCTGCTCGTCGTCGGGGACGTGATCACGGACGTCGTCGCCCGGCACCGGGGTCCGCTCGCCGCAGGGACCGACACGGCCGCCGCGATCCGGTCCCTCCCGGGTGGTGCGGGCGCCAACGTGGCCTGCTGGGCAGCCCATTGGGGCCGCGCGGAGGTACGCCTGCTCGGCCGGGTGGGCGCGGACGCGGCGGAGTGGCACGAGCGCGAGCTGACCGCCTCCGGGGTCCGGCCACGTCTCGTCGTCGATCCCGAGGCGCCGACCGGGACGGTGATCTGCCTGGTGGACACGGGCGCGGCGGGCGAGCGCACGTTCCTGACCCAGAGCGGGGCCTCGCTGCGGCTGGACCCCGACGACTGGTCGGACGTACTCCTCGACGGGGTCGCACGGCTGCATCTCTCGGGCTATCTGCTGTTCTCGGCGTCGAGTCGGGCGTTGGTGGCGGTGGCTCTGGAGTCGGCACGCGCGCGTGGTGTGCCGGTGAGCCTGGATCCGGCGTCGGCGGGGTTTCTCGCCGAACTGGGTGTCGACCGCTTCCTGGATCTGGTGTCGGGAGTGGATGTCCTGCTGCCGAGCCGTGACGAGGCCTGTCTGCTGACCGGGTTGCCCGACCCGGTGGACGCGGCGGCCAAGCTGAGCCGCCACGTCCCGCTGGTGGTCGTGAAGCAGGGTGCCGAAGGCGCGCTGGTGGCCCGGTCGGGGGCCGTGTGCGCCCGGGTCCCGGCCGTGCCCGCGACACCCCGGGACACGACGGGCGCCGGCGACGCCTTCACCGGTGCGTTCCTCGCCGCCCTGCTCATGGGTGGCGACCCCGAGGACGCGGCGGCGGAGGGGTGCCGGGCAGGCGCACGGGCGGTGGAGCGGGTGGGTGGAAGGCCGCCGGTTCTCGGTTGAGGGGACGGTGAGCAGTGCCCTCGTCCGAGGTCGCCGTCGGCTATCCCTTGCGTCCCCAGGCCGAGATCATCGGTGCGGTCGCCAGGTCCATCCCACCTGCCGCGACATTGGCCAAGTGCCGGTCGATGTCCTCGTCCGTGGCGTGGCCCCCGGCGACCAGCCGCTCCCGGATCTGACGGATCGTCGCGGACTCCAGCGCGGCGCAGGCGGGCGAGGTGACGGGGAAGTACGCGTCGGCCTGGACGTTGCGCAGCCCCGCCTCGCGCAGCAGCCGCGGGAGTTTCCGGCCGTACGCCAGGTCGGCGCCGCTGTCCGCGAGCAGCTGGCGGAAGCTGTGGCGCAGCCGGTTGGCGAGTTGCTGCTCGGGGCCGTGTTCGTCGGGGCAGAGCAGGGGTTGCAGCGCGGGATCGGCGTCCTCGATCAGGAGCCGTCCGCCGGGACGCAGCGACTTGATCATCGTGCGCAACGCCTGCTCCCGGTCGGGCACATGCACGAGGACGAGCCGGGCGTGCACCAGGTCGAACCCCTCCCCGGGCGGCCCGTCGACGCCGACGTCGTGGACGCGTACCTCGATCGGCGGCCGGGCTGCCGGGGCCACCCACGAGGTGTCGAGGTCGGTCGCGACGACCTTCCCGGTCGGGCCGACCTTCTTGGCCAGCCAGGAGACCACCGAGGTGCCCCCGGCACCGACCTCCCAGCAGCGCCAGCCGGCTCCGACGCCGAACCCTTCGAGGTGCCGGAACGTCGTGGGATCGAAGAGGGCGGCGAAGGCGTCGAAGCGTTGTCCTGCCTCGGTCTGCCGGTTGTCGAGGAGATACCCGTCGGGTCGCGTCATGCCGTGATCATCCCAGTCATCCGCTTTGTTCGGCAGGGTCGACGCTCCCGTACGACGAGATGTCCGACGATCACGCCGTACCAACGAAAACGGAGCGGAATGTTCCGTTCCCACAGCTCCCGCCGACGTTCGCGAAGAACTGCCAAGCTGGTGAGCCAGGCGCGTGGTGCGGACAGCGCGGCGCGAGAGGTTCACGTGAGGAGATTTAGATGCCCATGGCAGGGAATCCGCGGCAGGTCACCGGTCCCGGCATTGTCGGCGGCCTTCGCCAGGTCACACGCTCGCCCGGCGCGGGCGGCCGGGCGAGGGTGGATGGCGGGCTGGTGAGGTCAACGCATCGTGGTCCTGGCGTAGACGGTCTCGGCCCAGGACGCGATCTGGTCGTCGGTGAGGTGCTGGGCCAGATCGGCCTCGCTGATCATGCCGACCAGCCGCTTGTTCTCGATCACCGGAAGCCGGCGGATCTGGTGGTCCTTCATCTCTTCGAGCACTTCGCTGACATCGGCGCTCGCGTCGATCCAGCGCGGGGTGCCCTGTGCCATCTCGCCCGCGGTGACCCTGGCCGGGTCGTGGCTCATGGCCACACAGCCGACGACGATGTCGCGGTCGGTGAGGATGCCGCAGAGTCGTTCGTTCTCGTCGCTGATGGGCAGGGCACCCACGTTGAGCTCGCGCATCATCTGGGCGGCCCGGTCGAGGGTCTCGTGGGCGGGAATCCACTGGGCGCCACGATGCATGATGTCTCCGGCGGTGGTCATGAAGTACCTCCCGGTGCCGGACGGCCGGCGCGGCACGGAGGGCACCGCTAGTCCCGGCGCCCTACATTCTCGCCGCGCTCGCGATGATGCGCACCCGGAAGTCCGCGGCTTTCGGACGCCTCGTACGGCGCCGGACCGGACTGCCTGGGCGGGCCGGGTCAGCCGTTCCACGCCGGGTGGCGCGGATCGTCCGCGCGGATCAGGACGTCTGCCGTGGCCGCGGGGTCCGTCTCGCTCTCGTATCGCTCGAAGGCGGGCAGGGTCCAGTGCTCGGCCTCGGGGGTACGGCGACGCAAGGCCGCCGGGGAGAGAAGGACGTGGACGCTCAGGTCGAACGGGAACCAGTGGCGCAGCAGGAGGGGGCCGTGCAGCAACAGGATTCCCCCGGGCGGGAGTTGGACGTAGGGGCTGCGGGTGGAGCGGTCGGTGAGCGGATCGCGCAGATCGGGCAGGACGCGGCCGTCACCGTCGGGTTCGAGGGGGCCGAAGATTTCGCGCCAGAGGGCGCCGGTGTCGAACCAGCCGTCGTAGTAGGCCTCCACGTCCTCGTGGCCGTATTCCAGCCGGAGGGAGGCGGGGCGCAGGAATCCGGCGGTGGCGACAGTGAGCGAGGGCCGCCCACGGATGCGCAGCGCCTCAGCCACCCGTTCGGCGAGGTCTCCTGGGCGGGCCGCCGGGGCCCCGTCGAAGGCGATGCGCGGCCAGGGGCTGCCGTCGTCCGGCTTCAGGTCGAGCACGCGTTCGGCGAGGAGGTCGCCGAGGCGGTCCCAGGTGATCGGTTCCAGTCGCACACCGCCCATGATGCCGGGTCGCCGGCGCTCCGGAGGCGGGCGGCTTCGAGGAGGCGGGGTCCGGCCGGGGATTCCTGGTCTCAGTGGGGAATCAAGTACCTGTGGAAAGCCGTGCGACTCCCCCGCTCCGCGCCGCGCTTCTCGTCGTGCAGCCGCTCAGGCGGCGGCACTGTGCCGAGTGCCGTCGTGGGCCCTTGGCGTTGCTCGTACTGGAGGAGGGGGCGCCTCGTTGTCTCGACTGTGCCGATCTCGGGCATCTGGTGTTCCTGCCCAGGGGCGACACCGCGTTGACGCGCAGGTCAAGGGAGGAGAGCGGGCTGTGGGCGGTGGTCGTGCGGTTCAACCGGCGGAAGGGGCGGTACGAACGGCAGGGCGTTCTGGTCGAGGAGGCGGGGCTCGCCCGCGCCGAGGTGCGATGCCTGGCGGACGCCGAGGGCCGGCGGCGGCGTCGGGTCCGGGACGCGCGGCGGCGGGCCGCGGAGGATCTGCGGTTCGCGGAGACGTTCGCGCGGGAGATCCGCAGGCTGTTTCCCGGGTGCCCGGCCGATCGGGCGGAGGCCGTCGCCGGGCACGCCTCGGTGCGTGGCAGCGGGCGGGTGGGGCGGAGTGCGGCGGGGCGGGCGTTGTCCGAGGCGGCGGTGATCTCGGCGGTCGTCGCGTCCGTACGCCATGTGGACACGTCGTACGACGCGTTGCTGATGAGCGGGGTCGCGCGGCGCGAGGCACGGCGGCGGATCGCCGGGGCCGTCGAGGCGAGGCTTCGGGAATGGGGGACGGAGGCGGGTACGGGTGGGGGTACGGGCGCGGAGACGAGGGACTGCGCCGGGGCCGAGTCGGTGTGAGCGGAGCGGCGGCCCCCGTGACCTGGCCGCTCCCACGGTGCCGCCGCCTTCCCTGGACGTTCGCGCATGTCGCCGCGCCCCTCGGACAGGGGCGTTCAGGGCCGTTGTCAGTGGCGGGGGGTTCACTGGAGGGGACTGATGGGGATCGACCGGGGAGTCGGCATGATCGGTGGGGCGTTTTTCGTACTCGTGGTGCTGGGTGTGCTCGGAACCGGGCTGGTGGCCGGGGTCTTCTGCGCTTTCTCGACCTTCGTGATGAGGGGGCTCGCCGCGCTACCGCCCGCGCAGGGCATCGCGGCGATGCGGGCCGTCAACGTCACCGCGTTGCACCCGCCCTTCATGCTCGTGTTCCTCGGGTCGGCCGCCCTGTGTCTGGTGATCGCCGTGGTCACGCTCGTGGTGTGGCCGACCGAGGGCGCCGTGGAGCTGTTGGCGGGCAGCGCGCTCTATCTGCTCGGCTCGTTCGGGCTCACCATGGGTGCGAACGTGCCGCGCAACAACGCCCTGCTGGCGCTGGAGCCGGACACCGCGGAGGCCGCCGCCTACTGGCCCGTGTACGTGCGGGAGTGGACTCTGTGGAACCACATACGCACGGTCGCCTCGGGGGCCGCCACGGTGCTGTACGTCCTGGCCGTCGCGTAGGGCCTTGTCAGGCCCACTCGGCGTACGAGGTCGAGGAGTCGTATCGTGGCCGAAGGAGAGTGCCGCCCGACGACGCACGGCCCGTCAAGCGTACGCAGGGGAGACGGCGAGGACACTGTCATGGGCGATCCCAAGGGTTTTCTCACCAGAGCGCGCCTGGACTGGCCGCGCAGGCCCGTCGAGGAGCGGGTCCGTGACTGGGACGAGGTGTATGTCCCCGGGGCGCTGCTCCCCATCATCAGCGGGCAGGCCGATCGCTGCATGGACTGTGGTGTCCCGTTCTGCCACGAGGCCTGTCCCCTGGGGAATCTCATTCCCGAGTGGAACGACCTGGTCTCCCGGGAGGACTGGCGCGCGGCGAGCGACCGGCTGCACGCCACGAACAACTTCCCCGAGTTCACCGGGCGGTTGTGCCCCGCGCCCTGCGAGGCGGGCTGCGTGCTGGCCATCAACCAGCCCGCGGTGACCATCAAGAACGTCGAGGTGGCCGTCGCCGACCGGGCCCTGTCCGACGGCTTCGCGCCGCCGAGGCCGCCGGACCGGCTGTCGGGGCGTACGGTCGCGGTGATCGGGTCGGGGCCCACCGGGCTCGCCGCGGCCCAGCAGCTGACCCGGGCCGGACACACCGTCGCCGTCTACGAGAAGGACGACCGGCTCGGTGGGCTGATGCGGTACGGAATCCCCGGCTTCAAGATGGAGAAGCACCATCTGGAGCGGCGTATCGAGCAGATGCGTACCGAGGGAACCAGGTTCCGTACGTCGACCGCCGTCGGGCGGGATGTCGAAGCCGCCGAACTCCGGTCGCGCCACGACGCCGTGGTACTGGCCGTGGGGGCCACGGCATGGCGTGAACTGCCGCTTCCCGGGCGGGAGTTGACCGGAGTTCATCAGGCGATGGAGTATCTGCCGCTGGCCAACCGGGTGTGCGAGGGGGATCTGGCGGTGTCCCCGATGTCCGCCGCCGGGAAGCATGTCGTCATCGTCGGCGGCGGTGACACGGGGGCCGACTGTCTGGGCACCGCGGTGCGTGAAGGGGCTGCCTCCGTCACCCAGTTGGACATCTACGCCCAGCCGGGCGCGGAGCGCGACGAGGACGCCGATCCCTGGCCGACGTACCCGAAGATCTACCGGCTGTCGGCCGCGCACGAGGAGGCCCGTGACCTGGAGTCGGCGCCCGCCGCCGACGCCGACGCCCGGCTCTTCGCGGCGTCCACGCTCCACTTCTCGGGCGACCCGGACGGGCATGTACGGGCGCTGCACCTCGCCGAGGTGGACGCGGAGCGCCGGCCCCTGCCCGGATCCGTGCGGACGCTTCCCGCCGACCTCGTGCTGCTCGCCCTCGGCTTCTCCGGGCCCGACCGGGAGGACGGTCTGATCGACCAGCTCGGGCTCGCCCTCGACCCGCGGGGCACGATAGCCCGTGACGCGGACTTCACGACGAACGTGCCGGGTGTGTACGCGGCGGGGGACGCGGCCCGCGGGCAGTCGCTGATCGTGTGGGCGATCGCGGAGGGGCGGGCGGTCGCGGCGGCCGTGGACCGTCGGCTGATGGGCCGTACGCAACTGCCTGCGCCCATAGGGCCGTACGACCGGCCGATGACCGTGTGACCGTCCCTGGCCGTCCCGCGTCCCTCGCCGTCCCTGGCTGTGCCGGACGTGGCTCAGCGCTCGTCCGTGCCCGCCACCTTGCGGGTCGTCAGGGCCACCCGGTTCCAGGTGTTGATCGTGAGGATCAGGGACAGGACCTGGGCCAGTTCCCGGTCGTCGAAGTGGGCCGCGGCCTCGGTGTAGACGTCGTCCGGCACGCCCGCGTCGGCGACCAGGGTGACCGCCTCCGTGAGGGCCAGCGCCGCCTGTTCCCTCGGGGTGTAGAAGTGGCGGGCCTCGCGCCACACCGCGACCAGGTGCAGCCGGTCCTCACTCTCGCCCGCCTTGCGCGCGTCGTTGGTGTGCATGTGGAGGCAGTACGCGCAGTGGTTGAGGTGCGAGGCACGGATCTGGATCAGCTCGACCAGCGCGGGGTCGAGCCCCTCGCGGGCCGCCGCGTCGAAGCCGACGAGGGCGCGGAAGACCTTGGGGGCCGTCTTCGCGAAGTTCAGGCGAGGCGTTTCGGCGGCATTCTGGAACTGGGCGGTCGTGGGGTTCGCGGTGTTCGTGTTCGTCTTCATGACCATGAACCTACGGGCCGTAAAGACCGAGTGTAGGGTTCATTTCGGTGGCAGAAACATGGGTCAATTCCGCGGAGCGCATCGGTGCCGACCTGCATCTGGAGCTCGGGCTGCCGGGGTCCGGCGGGCGCCGGGCCGCGCTGATCAGTGCCCTGCGGGACGCCGTCCGCAGCGGCCGGCTCACACCCGGCACCTTGTTGCCGCCGTACCGTTCCCTCGCCGCCGATCTCGGCGTGGCCCGCAACACGGTGGCCGACGCGTACGCCGAACTGGTCGCCGAGGGCTGGCTGACCGCCCGCCAGGGTTCGGGCACCCGGGTCGCCGAGCGGGCCGAACCCGTCAGGGCGGCCTCCCGCGTCCCCGTAAAAGCACCTCCACGCGCGCGTGGCCCACGCCACGACCTGCGCCAGGGCCAGCCGGACGCGTCGGGGTTCCCCCGTTCCGCCTGGCTGGCCTCCTACCGGCGGGCGGTCCAGCAGGCGCCGAACGAGGTGTTCGGGCCCGGTGACCCGGCCGGCCGGGCCGAACTTCGGGAGGTGCTCGCGACGTACCTGGCACGCGCGCGTGGTGTACGTACGGAGCCCGGACGCATCGTCATCTGCTCGGGGTTCGCCCACGCCCTGCGGCTCCTCTTCGGCGGCGCGAGCGGCAGCGGGGGCACGGGCGCCGTACTGCGCGGGCCGCTGGCCGTGGAGGCGTACGGACTCGGCTTCCACCGGGAGCTGTTGGCCGCGGCCGGGGTGCGGACCGTGCCGCTGCCCCTCGACGAGGACGGCGCCCAGGTCGGTCTGCTCGGCCGGGAGCGAGCCGTACTGCTCACACCCGCGCACCAGTTCCCGACCGGCGGCCCGCTGCACCCCGAGCGCCGCGCGGCCGTGATCGACTGGGCACGCGCGCGTGGCGGGCTGATCCTGGAGGACGACTACGACGGAGAGTTCCGTTACGACCGCCGGCCGGTCGGCGCCGTCCAGGGCCTCGACCCGGAGCGGGTGATCCACCTCGGCTCGGTGAGCAAGAGCCTGTCCCCCGCGCTGCGGCTGGGCTGGATGGTGCTTCCGGAGCGGTACGTGGAACCCGTACTCGCGCTGAAGGGCGAACGCGAGGGGTGGACGAGCGCCCTCGATCAACTGGCGCTCGCGGACTTCCTCGGGTCCGGATCGTACGACCGTCATGTGCGGCGCATGCGGCAGCGGTACCGGCGCCGACGGGACCGGCTCGTCGCCGCCCTCGCCACGCACGCGCCGCATGTCGAGGTCACCGGTGTCGCGGCCGGGCTGCACGCGGTGCTGCGGCTGCCGCCCGGGACGGAGCGGTCGGCGGTGAAGGCGGCGGCCTGGCGGGGAATCGCCCTCGACGGGCTCGCGGAGTTCCGGCACCCGGAGTTCCGGGAGAGAGGGCAGGGTTCGATCGCGCCCGACGGACTGGTCGTGGGGTACGCGGCGCCCTCCGAGCATGCGTACGGGGCGGCCCTGGAGGCGCTCTGCGAGGCCCTTCCACCGGAGTGAGGGATGTCCCTGCGGATGGCCCGATGATGGCGGCGTTTCCCGTCCGGACCGACGGGCAGTCACCGTCGACGGCGGTCCGGACGGGCACGCTGTCGGACCGCCGTCGATCGAGCGGATCTTTCACGGCTGTGCACCCATCGACCGCCCGCCGCCCCGGCCCGGGCCCGCACTCCGTGTCAGGACGTGCGGCCCAGTGCTCCGTACCCCGGAATCACGCCATCCTCCTGGCCCGGGACCGGCTCGCCCAGCTCCGGATGCCACTTGTCGACCACCTCGACGCCGGGCTCGACCAGATCGAGGCCGTCGAAGAAGTGGCCGAACTCGGTGCGGGAGCGCAGGGCGAGGGTGACGCCCGCGGCCTTGAGCTTCGCGATCGCCGCCGCCGACTCCTCCGGGGAGAAGTCGGCGGTCGCGTGGGTCATCATCAGGTAGCTGCCGGCGGGCAGGGCGGCGAGCAGGCGGCCGACCAGGTCGTGTGCGCCGTCCGCGTCGGAGACGAAGTGCAGCAGGGCGACCAGGGAGAGCGCCACGGGCCGCTCGAAGTCCAGGACCTTCTTCGCGCCCTCGATGATGGCGTCCGGGTCGCGCACATCGGCCTGGAGGTACTCGGTGACGCCCTCCTCCGTACCGCGCAGCAGGGCCGCCGCGTGGGCCAGCACGATCGGGTCGTTGTCGCAGTAGACGACCCGCGCGTCCGGCGCGATCTCCTGGGCGATCTGGTGGAGGTTCGGCTCGGTCGGGATGCCGGTGCCGACGTCCAGGAACTGCCGGACGCCGTGCCCGGCCAGCCAGCGCGTGGCGCGGTGCATGAAAGCGCGGTTGACCTTCGCCATCACCGGGACCCGCGGGTCGAGGGCGAGCATCTGCCGGCCCATCGCCTCGTCGACCGGGTAGTTGTCCTTGCCGCCCAGGTACCAGTCGTACATCCGCGCGGGATGAGGCCTGCTGGTGTCGATCTCTATGGGGTGCTGCCCGGTCATGGCGAACTCCGTAAGTGTCTGCGGTGTCTGGCGTGGCACGTGATCAACTGAGCACCAAAATTAGGGAACTGACTGAACACAAAGGAACCGCCGACACACGAACGGCTGGAACCGGACCTCACGAAAGCAGAAAGTCGGCCTCCCCGGCCTTGGCGCCCTCGATGAAGGCGAGCATCTCGGCCGTGGTGTAGATGAGCGCCGGGCCTTCGGGATCGGTGGACTGCCGCAGGGCGATCCGGCCGTCGGCGAGCTTCATCGCCTCCAGGCAGTTGCCGCCGTTGCCGCCGCTCCACGGCTTGTGCCAGCCCTCGCTGCCCAGCTCACCGGCGGGCATGCCGTTGTAGATACGGGCGCTCACCCGCTCGGCGACCCGTTCAGTGGTCAGCTCATTGATTCGCTCGTGGCGTATCCGGGCCTTGGACATCATGCGATCCATGCAGAGATTCAGAGCTCCTTGCGGAGATCCCGGAGGATCTCCTTCGTGCGATGTGCTGTAGCGGACTGAGCCGCCATGCGGTCCATGACCTCCAGGTGGGTGGCCACCTCGGTGCGCGAATCCAGATAGATGGCGCCGGTCAGGTACTCGCTGTAGACCATGTCCGGGAGTTCCGGCACGGCAAAACGGAAGAGCACGAACGGCCCGTACGTCCCCGGGTGCGGCCCCGACAGGAAGGGGGCGACCTGGAGCGTCACGTTGGGCAGGTTCGTGGCTTCGAGCAGGGTGTCGATCTGCGCACGCATCACCTCCGGACCGCCCACCGGGCGGCGCAGAACGGTCTCGTCCATCACGACCCACAGCCGGGGCGCGCCCTCACGGGTGAGCAGGCTCTGGCGTTCCATGCGCAGCGCGACATGGCGTTCGATGTCCTCGGGTCTGGTCTGGCCGATGGCGCCCGATCTCAGGACGCCGAGCGCGTACTCCTCGGTCTGCAGGAGTCCGGGGACGAAGTGCGGCTCGTACTGGCGGATGAGACTCGCCGCGCCCTCCAGGCTGACGTGCATGGAGAACCAGCCGGGCAGCACGTCGTGGAACCGCTGCCACCACCCGGGCTGATTGGCGTCCTCGGCCAGCTGGACGAACGCGTCGGCCTCGTGGTCCGAGACGCCGTACGACTTCAGAAGGAGCTGGAGGTACGGAATCTTGAGGGCGACCTCCGCCATCTCCATACGGCGGACGGTGGCGGGGGCGACCCGGAGGACGCGCGCGGCCTCCTCACGCCGCAGGCCCGCGCGTTCCCGCAGGTCCAGCAGGCGTCGGCCCAGGACGACCTGTCCGACCGTCGGCGCGGACCGCGGTTCGCTCACGCTCCACCTCCATCGAGCACCGGCTCATGCCGGTGAAGATCCCTGACAGCCCGGCGGCGCCACCGGGAATCTGTTCGAAGGTTTATTCGAAAACCTGCCGAAAGTCCCAACTGGCGCCGCTCCGCGTGCTGTTGCGAGCAGTGTGCCACGCCGTTTCACTTCGTCACACCGCACTCTGCATTTTTCAGAGTGACACTTGCCAAGTGTTCATGGCGGGGAGATAGTGGCAAGCGTGATTCCGTCCCCGCCCTTAGGAACAGACGCCGCCGCGGACCGCTCCGGTCCCGGGGCCGCGGCCTCGCCGCGCCCCGGTACGGCGGCCGAGCGCCGGTTCCGCTTCGAGCTGGCCGCCCATCCGGGCTCGCCCGCGCAGGCCCGGCGCCTGACGCGTGCCCGGCTCACGGGCTGGTCGGTCTGCGAGGACACCTGCGACACGGCGGCCCTGGTCGTCACCGAGCTGGTCACCAACGCCATCGTGCACACCGCGAGCAGCCACATAGTCTGCGAGCTGCACGACGGCGCCGACCTGGTGCGCATAGCCGTGCGTGACGAGGGCCGCGCGCCCGGCGTGCCCCATCAGTCGCCGCAGCGCGCCGATGACGAGGGTGGCAGGGGACTGCTCCTCGTAGAGGCCATGTGCAGGGCCTGGGGCGCCCAGGAGCACGGCCCCGGCCTGCTGGTCTGGGCGGAACTGGCCCGGGCTGCCGACGTGAGCGCCGGCATCCTCGACGACACCGAGATCCGCAACGATCTCGGCTGGGGCGCGCCATCGCCCCGTCCCGGCACGGCCGGCGACCCCGATCCGGAGCCCGCCGACGACACACAGGCTCCAGGCGGCCACCACGGGCGCCACAGGTTCCAGAAGCACGCGAACTCGGGGACGGGGACAGAGGCCGAATGGGTGTAAGGGGTTCGTCCACGGGGGCCCGGGTCGTCAGCATGAACACGCTGATGCGCGTCAAGCGCGGTCTGAACGGTCCGCCCCACCCGGGAACCCCCCTGTGCCTTCCGATACCGGCCGGCATGACCGCCCCCTTGGGCTGCGACGCGGTGGCGGTGCCCGCACGCTTCGGCCCCCAGATTCTCCCCCGGCTGCCGCGCGTGGGCTGCGTGTACGCGGACACGGCCCACTGGTGGTGGCTCGTCCCCGCCGACTCCGACTACGCCCTGGAGTGGCCGGCCCCGGCGCACTACGCCACGGGAGCGGTGGTCCTCGACGCCCCGCGCGTCCCGCCTCTTCTGCACCGCCCGCACGACACCCTCCCGTACACCCCGCCGATACCGCTCTACCTCGCCCTGTGCCAGGTGACGGGGACGATTCCCACCTGGTCGAGGCCGATCAGCGCCTGAGCCCCTGCCCCCTTCGCGAGGGGCCCGGCGACCGCCTCACTCCCCCACGCCCCCACCTCGGACGATCACGAGGAACGTGTCCGTCGCGAGGTCCATGACGACCTCCGCGGCCTGGCCCTCCAGCCGCCGCTCCTGCGCGAACTCCTCCGCGGGCCAGGAACCGCGTGGCCCGCCGGCGGGAAAGCGTTCGAGCACCTTTCGCCCGTTCACCCTGCACCTCCATGTAGCGCCGATCTCATAGTCTTAAACGCTCATCATGGGGAAAGGGCCTCGCCAAGTGACCGTACTGAGACGTAGTTGACACCGGTTCAGCGCCAGATGTGGGGATGACCTCATCCCGTTACATCCCCTACGCCGCTTTTGTTACTTTCCGCATCAGTCGTCGTACGCGTCGTGATGGCGCACGTTCTCGCTGTCCGCGTCCGGTCCAAGTGGCATGAGGTCCAGGAAGCCGGCGGCCGACCCGAGTCCCTCCAGGCCTCGCCCGTACGCCGAGTACGTGTGGAAGACCTGGTCACGGTCGCGCAGGAAACAGCTCACGCCGGACCGCTCGACGACCTCCCCCGCGCGCTCGGAGGTCACCAGGAAGTCGCGGTTGAAGTCGTTGCCGTACGACGAGAACCACGGCACCGTCCACCCCATCCGCGCCTTGAAAGGCAGGATCCGCGTGTACGGCGTCCGGGACACGACCGCGAACGAGGCGTCGCGTGCCCACAGGTGCGCCAGGTGACCGACGCGGTCGAGGAACTCGGAGCAGCCGGGGCAGCCCTCGTCCCATTCGGGGGCGAACATGAAGTGGTGGACGACGAGCAGGCGGCGGCCTTCGAAGAGGTCGAGCAGGGTCGCCTTGCCGTCGCCGCCCTCGAACACGTACTCCTCGTCCACCGCGACCATGGGCAGTTCGCGCCGCTCGGCGTTCAGCGCGTCACGCGCGCGCATGACGACCTCCTCCTTGACCAGCAGCGCCTCGCGTGCCGCCCGCCATTCGTCGCGCGAAACGATCCGCGGAAGTGTCATCGCCCCTCCAGGCCCCGTGGTGGAACGGTCTGTTCCCAGGGGTTGGACCGATGGGGCACGCGAAACTCATCGGAGCCGACGGAAAGACTTCAGGTGTTCACGTGTTCACGTGTTCAGTGTTCACGTATTCAGGTGCCGTACTCCTGGATCCGTCTGCCATGGCTCCGGTAGACGAGCGCGGGCAGCCGCTCCCCCAACTCCCGCACGACTTCAGCGGAGTAGTCGTCTTGCGGCCACCGTACGGCGCGGTCGTGCAGTGGGCGGCGCCAACCGTGAGAACGGGCGGGCGCCGGCCGGCGTCAACCGGCGAGCGGCCTCTCCCCGGCCTCCGGTACCCGTACGCGCAACCCGGCGCGCTCGCGCCGCACGGCGAGTTCGTCCAGGAGTTCGGTGAGGTGTTCGGTGTGCCGACGGGTGAGGTGTCCGGTGTCGTCGAGGTGTACGGCGCAGGCGGTCGCCGTGTCGACGATGCGTTCGAGGGTGGCGGCGACCTCCTCCGTACCCTCGGTGTGCCGTGCCAGCGCGGGCAGTTCGGCAGCGGAGTGCGCGATGGCGGTACGGGCCTCGGCGAGCGCGCGGTAGGCCTCGCGACGCAGCATCCAGCGCGCGTGCCGGTCGTCCGAGCCGCTCATCACATGCTGGAGGTAGTCCTGCGCGGCCTCGGCGGCCCGCGCCAGCCGCGCCCGTACGCCCCCGCCCCGCTGCCCGGGCATGGGCAGATGCCCGACGATGAGGACGAGGGCACAGGCGACCAGGGTCTCCAGGATCCGGTTCCACGACGCCTGGGGCTCGCCGCCCACCATCACCAGGGCGAGCACGAGCACCGTCACGACGGCTGTCTGGGCGGCGAAGTGCCGGGTGGCGACCGGGATCAGCGCGCCGCTCACGGCGACGAGGGCGACGAGCCCCTCGGGCCGGGGGAGTACGGCGGCGAACCCTGCGAAGACGACGGCCCCGAGGACCGTCCCCGCCGCCCGGCACAGGACACGCGAGACGAGCGGCCCAAGGTCGGGCTTGACGAGGAAGACGGCGGTGGCCGGAATCCAGTACCAATGGGCGTGGTGCGTGGCCTGCGCGACGGCCGCACCCGCGCCGAAGCAGAGCGCCACGCGCAGCCCGTACTCGCGCCCACCGGAGTCGACGGCCGTGCGGAGCAGGGCCAGGACGCCACGGCGCCTGGTGTGCAGGTCGTGTGTGTCGCCACCCCGGTCGAACGCGTCGGCGGCGTGCAGCAGCGCGTCGTCGAGGGCGCGCAGCCCCGGTGCGGAGCGGGCCGGGGCGGGGAGCGGTCCGGTGTGCGTGTTGGTCCGTACGGCGGCTGCGAGGCGCCGGGGTCCTTCCGCCACGCGCGCGTGGAGGGCGTCCCCGGTCCAGGCGAGGGCCGTCGCAGCCTCGGCGAGGGGCAGCGCGGCGGCGTACTGGGTGCGCAGCCGTCGCTCGTCCGCGGAACTGGCGTACTGGCGGATCCGGGGTCCGCCGAGCGCGTCCTGGGCGTGGTCGAGCGCTGCGGTGAGGGCGACGCGCCGGGTGCCGGCCTCGTCCGTCCCTGCGGCGTCGAGGAGCTGGGCGACGGCGTCGTACACGGCGGCGACGGCGGTCCGTTCCCCGTCGAACCGGAAGTCACCGGCGCTGCCTCCGGGGGTGGGCAGCGCGAGCCGCAGGGTGAGCAGCCAGCCGGCGCCCGCCAGGAAGAGCAGCGCCCGTTCCCAGCCCGGCTCGGGCAACGGCATCCCGGCTCCGATGGCGGCGGCGACGAGCAGTTGCGTGCCCGCGCCGGACGCGACGGGCCCGATGGCGCTGATGCCGCCCGCGAGAAGCCCGAGGCCGGTGAGGAGAAGGGTCAGCGGCACGGCTCCGAACTGCTGTCCGGCGTACGTCCCGACGACCAGCCCGAGAGCACCCGCCGACGCGGGCACGCCGAGCCGTCTGACGGAGGAACGCCGACTGCCCGGCCGGTCGTTGATCCCGGCGAGCATCGCACCGAGCGCGGCGACGACACCGAGGGAGGTACGGTCCGCCAGCACCCCGGCCAGCAGCAACGGCCCGGCGGCCAGCGCACCCCGGAGGACCGCGTTCCAGGGAACGGGGCCGCGCTGGGCGCGGAGGGTGTGGGCGAGCCAGGGCGGCAGGGCGAAACGCGGGCGCGTGCTGTTGGGGCGTGACACAGAGCTCCTGTCGGGCGAGGGCTTGGGGTGCGATGCCTTCGGGCGACGTCGGCCGGGCTGTGGTGTCCACCGTAGTTCGGGGCGGTGGAGGAGATGGGACGCAAGTATTTCGGGGATGTGACGGTCTGCGGGAAACCCGCGTTCTTTATGAACGCAAGCACGATGAGGCGACGAAGTCGTCCGTCGGCACATGCAGTGACGGCCGGAGCCCTCCGTACGCCCCTAGCCTGCGGCGGGAACGCCGAAGTCCGCCCCCGAGATTCCGCCGAACCCCTCGGCGATGCGCACCAACGGTTCGCGCAGCGCGGTGAGTTCCGCGCGCATCTCGGACGCCTGTGGCCAGGCCGCCTCGTGGTCGAGGGGGGCCACGGCGGGCGGGCGGCCGGTCTCGTGCGCGGCGAGCCGGGGATGCCAGGTGGTCGTGAAGGGCCGGATGGTGTCGTTGATCAGGGTGTACGCCAGGCTCTGCACCGTCACGGCGCCGGCCGCCGAACCCGGCTGGAGACCGATGTTGTACGTGTGCAGCGTGCCGCGCGTGAAGTCGATCAGTGACTTGAGGGACGCCAGGGCCTCGCGCAGACTGCCCGTGCCGGGCGCCAGCTCCTGCACGCCGATACGGGTGACCAGTTCGACCTGGATGTCGAAGGCCGCCATCCGCTCCGACTCGCTGGGTACCGCCATGGGGACCTCCCTCCGGCCTCCGCGGAAGGCCAGCGTAACCGGGTCGCGCCGTCCGTACAGGGTGCGCAGGGCCGCGTGCCGCAGGGCCTCGGCGCGGGCCGGGGCGGGGTCGTGGTGGCGCCAGGCGTGCAGGACGACGGGATGCGGCTGCCAGCGGTCTTCGGAGACGGGGCTCAGCAGGCTGCGTACGCGCAGTTCGGCGATGCCGTTCGCGGCGCGCCGGTGAGCGACCACGTGCGGGACGGCGTCGGTCGCGGCCAGCACACCGGCCACGTCGCCGACGCTCAGCGGCAGGGGTGCAGGGCCGCCGCGCAGCGCAGTACGTCGGCCGCG
This sequence comes from Streptomyces sp. B21-083, assembly GCF_036898825.1. Classification (GTDB taxonomy): domain Bacteria; phylum Actinomycetota; class Actinomycetes; order Streptomycetales; family Streptomycetaceae; genus Streptomyces. The sequence goes on from NZ_JARUND010000002.1 coordinate 2,352,032, forward strand.
TCCGGGGTGTCGACGTCCCGGACGAGGGACGCCGTCATGCTCGCGGCCGTGTCGTCGCCCTGGCCGTGGGCGAGGGTGTCGAGTGGGGACGTGCCCGGTCCGTGCAGCCGGTCATAGAGAGACCCGGGAGCGTGTCCCGCGCGGACCGCCCGGCCGAGCAGGTCCGACGCGCCCGGATGTCCGCCGACCGCCTGTGCGAGCACGTCGTCACCGACGAGCACGCGCGCGTGTGCCGTGTCGAGGGGTCCGAGGTCGACGGGGGTGCCCAGCCCGTCGTGCGCGCGGCTGCGCAGTGTGAACAGGGTGTGGCCGCCCGGGCGGGGCGCGGCGAGGCGGGCGAGTTCGCGGGTGGAGAGCCGCCCGCCGGGGATCCCGTCGACGATCCACAGGAACGGTTCGCCCGCGGTCGGCCCGCGCCGCGCCTCCGCACCGGAGGCGTATCCCGCGTACGTCTCGTACCGCTCCTCGTAGTCGCCGTACGACTCACCGCTCAGCCAGTACACGCCGCCGGGGTAGGCCGCCTCGAAGCGCAGCGCGTACTCCTGTGCGAGCCGGGTCTTGCCGATGCCCGCCATGCCGCGGATCTGTACGGCGTGGGCGGCGGCGCGGCCGGTGACCAGGGGCGCGGAGTGGGCGTGCAGTGCGGAGTGCACCTGCCACAGTTCGGGGAGCCGGCCGAGGAACTCGGGGAACGGTTGGGGCGTTCCCCGAGTACGGCGCACCGCGCCGTACTCCCTGACGGGCATCGGCCCTTCGAGCCGGCCGACATGGTCGCGTACGACGGTCACGAGGGTGTCCAGGTCGTCGGCGGAGGCATGCCGGGCGTCCCGCAGTTCGACAGGGTGGATGTGACCGGTGCCGGGCTCCGGGTTGACGACCATGACCCGTCGGCGCGGATCGCCCTCGCCGAGTCCCGCGAGATAGGCGGTCGTCAGCTCCCACTGGCAGGCCTCACGTTCCGGATAGCCGGCCGAGTAGTAGGCCAGCAGGGCCGTCGAGCGGGCGAGTTCACGCCGGATGGTGTCGCTGATGCCGGCGAAGGACGCGACTCCGGTCTCGTCCGTGAACACGGAGAGTCCGCCGTCCCGCAGCGCCCGGGCCAGCGGACGCACCCGGTCCACATCACCGCGGCTGTAACTGAGGAAGACATCCCACACGACGGATTACCCTACTGTGAGTGCGGGGAGGGCGATCATGAGACGCAGGCGACGCGGGCCGAGGGGCCCGTCGCAGATAACGGCCACGCTGGCGATTCCGTTCGTCGGCGAGATCTCGGGCACCTGGATCCCGGCCGACGCGGAGCGCAGCGCGGCCTGGGAGCTGTACCTGGAGCTGGTCACCAGGGTGTCCGTCGAGGAACTCGACCGCGACGAGGGCTTCCTGCGCGAGGCACTGTCCTCCCTGTACACCTTCTTCGGCACCACCCGCGAGATCCTGCGCCGGTACGGCCCGGACATCGCCCCGCCGCTCGCCCCCGGCCATGTCAGCTTCGGCGTCCTGGCCGTCACGGTCCTCAACCGTGTCCTGCGCCCCCTGCTCGCGTCCTGGCACCCCCGCCTGGCCGCGTACGAGTCGAGCCGGCCCGCGGATGTCGACCCGGTCGCGTACGAACGGGCCTGGGAACACGCGGACGCCCTGCGCTCGGAGATCGCGGCGGTCCGTCAGACGCTGGTGTCACTGGCCCGGACCCTGCAGAAGGTGGCGGGTGTCAGCGACCTGATCGACCTTCCGGCGCCGCGCTCGCCGGGGCTGGGTCGCGGATCGGGGCACCCCCCCCCGCAGCTCAGAGCCCTTCTGACGGTGGTTGAGGGCATGGCCGGCAACGGGCTCGGTCTTGTCCTGACCGCCTGAGAGCGAGCCGTTCGGCTCCCGACTCCAGGGTGGCTCGGGTGATTGTCAGTGGTGGGCGCTTCAATGGGAGGTGTCGTCACAGAGCGTCACGACCGAGCTACGGGGGAGGTAGTCATGGATTGTCGTGCCGGCGATCAGGGCTACGAGGACAGTCGGGATGAGCAGAGCTCACAGAGCGGTGAAGGTTATGAGGAGGACGGGCAGCGGTACGTCTCCTTGGCGGGGCTGCGGGCTCGCGGGTGGACCGGCGGGATGGTGCACCGGCTGCTCGGCACTCCGGACCGGCTCAGCGTCAATCCACGGCTGAGGGCGGCGCCGCAGGTCCGGCTGTACCGCGTCGAGCGGGTCGACGCGGCCGAGCGGACCGACGAGTTCCGGAGGGTGGCGGCATTCTCGGCACGGCGATCGGAGGCGGTGCGCGGCGCGGTACGCCGCCGACGTCTGGAGGTTCTGGAGCGCATCAGGACCGAGCCGATCGAGGTACCGCGTCTGGATCCGGGCAAACTCGCCCTGCGGGCGGTGGAACACCGGGCACGACGGGAGGCGGCGGCCGGCTGCCGGATCGAGCTGACCGACGACAACTCGGCGCAGGACACGGGCCGCGTCCAACGCGCCTCTCTCGCCCCCTGGAAAGTCGACTACCTACGACATCGGATGAGTCACTACGACGGCCTCCTGGACGGTCTGCCGGGAGGCGAGCGGGACTCAGGCCGGGCCGAGGCCACGGAACTGCTCCGCCGACGGATCTGCGCGGCCATCGCCGAGGCGTACCCGCCACTTGAACAGGAGTGCGAGAGGCAGACGCGCGACCAATGAGCGGGTCCACCGCCAAGGTGAATCCCCAGGTGAGATCCCCTCCCGGGCCGGACGTGCACCCTGTCCACGTCCCTACGCTCCGGCCATGGAAGATGATCTCGCCCTGCGCGTGCACGAACGTCTGACGGCGGGCCCCGGCCTACGCCCGGTCGGGGCCGCCGAAGGACACCGGTTCGGCCTCTGGGACCTGGCCTCACTCGCCGAGGGCGCCCTCGGCGAGTGCGCCGACCCGGACTCGTTCACGGCCTCGCACGAGAAGCGGTTGCGCCTTCGGCTGGGGGCGACCGGGCGGGAGTACGCGCACAACGACGACTACCGCAGGAGGTACTGGATCCGGGACCCCACCGAGCACAGGGAAGGCGGCCGGCCGAGGGGACCGCTCGGGACTGTCGCCGTGGACACCTGGCCGAGCGGCGTGGGCTCGCTGCGCGTCTCGTCGCTGTACGTCCATCCCGTCGCCCGCCGACGCGGCCTCGCCTCGTCGACGCTGGACACGGTGTACGAGGCGTGCCGCGCCGAGGGCCTGCACGGCTTCCGGCTCGACACGTGCTGGACCTGGCAGCGGAGCGTTCGCTACTACCTCAACCGGGGCCTGTGGGTGACGTCGTGGAAGCACGCGCTCGGGCTCGCCCGGCTGTCGTACCTGCCCAGGTACGAAGTCAGGGAGACCGAGGGCGAGTTGACGTTCCTGGTGGCGGATCCGGAGGCGTGCGCACCCGGAGTGACGGTCCCGCTGCTCGTCGCCGATACCCGCGACGGGCGGCTGCGGTTGCGGGAGACCGAGCAGTACGCCCGTACCCGCGACGAGCTGAACGCCGTCCGGTACTACGCACGGTCGACACTCGCCCTGCATCTCGCCGTGCGCGGGCTGCCGTTGGTGAGAGGGGAGGAGGAGTGGGCCGAGGCGCTCGCGGGCCGATGGTGCGACATCGGCGACCCGGAGGGTCTCGCGCGGAAGATCGACGTCTTCGAGCAGGTGGCACGCGACGACGGCTGGCGACTGACAGGCCTGTACGGCCGGTCGTCCCACTCGCGCCACGACTGACACCTACCCGCCCTTACCCGCACGTACCCACGACACGGACGGACCGGACATCGGCCGCCGTACGACCACGACAGCGCGCACTCAACGGAAATCCAGGTGCGCCCGACACCCGGCATTCCGCATGATCGGCAGGTTGTCCTGTGGGCGCGCCTCGCGTCCGCTCCGTCCGTCCTCCATCCGCCGTCCAGCACTCACCTCTCTCGGAGCCCGCCATGCTCAAGCGCGTCACCGTCCCCGGTCTGTTCCCGCCGCCCACGTACTCCCATGCGTCCGTCGTCGAGGCGGGCACGCGTCTCGCGTTTCTCGCCGGCTCCGTGCCGCTGGACGCGGAGGGGCAGATCGTCGGCGTGGGCGATCCGGTGCGGCAGGCGGAGCAGGTGATCGCCAATCTGGGCGAGCAACTCCGGGCGGTGGGCAGCGACTTCGCGCATGTCCTGGCGACCGATGTGTATGTCGTGAGCGGCGAGCCGGAGGTACTGGGCGCCGTCTGGGAGGTCGTCGAGGCGTCCGGCCTGTCCACCGGACCGCATTCGTCGACCCTGATCGGGGTGGCCTGCCTCGGGTACTCCGGACAGCTGGTGGAGATCACGGCGACGGCCGCCGTCCCGTAAATCCAGGTGCGTTCGGTACGGCACCTCTGCCAGGCTCCGCCCCCGTGACCCCCTCAGCCCCCGCCCCGAAGATCACCCTCCGCCGCGCGACGGCCGACGACGCCGGTGCCGCGGCCGACGTGCTGTTGCGGTCCAGATCCGCCGCCCTACCCACGGTCGGCTGGCCACGGTCCGACAACGAGGTCCGCGACTACTTCCGGGACGTGGTGGTGCCGCACCGCGAGACCTGGATCGCGGAGGCGCCGTACGGGGGCGGGACGGTCGGTGTGCTGGTACTCGCCGGTGACGAGGTGTCCCAGTTGTATCTGCTCCCCGACTGGCGTGGGCACGGCATCGGTGACCTCTTCGTCGCCCTCGCGAAGGAACGCAGCCCGGGCGGGCTGACCCTGTGGACCTTTCAGGTCAACAAGCCCGCCCACCGCTTCTACGAGCGCCACGGTTTCGTCGCCGTCGAGCACACCGACGGCAGCGAGAACGAGGAGCGTGAGCCGGACGTGCGGTACGTCTGGCAGCCGAACCGCGCATAGGGGCGGCGGGCCCGGGCTCACTGCCGTGCGTTGCGGGCCAGGTCGAGGGCGCTTGCGCCGCCCACCTCTGCCCGGCCGGCGGCCCGACCCGGCAGGTGCAGTCGGACTCGCCCGGCCGTCCGAGCCACGGCCGGGCGTCGAACCACGCGTGACGGTGACCGTCCTGGGCGGCCTCCCCAAGCCCCCGGAGTCCCCCGGTCACCGGCGCTCCCGGCCCGCGGCACGTCACCCACCGCGCCGCCCCGACCGCACCCCACCGGCGCCATGAAGCTCCCGCCCATGAGCCGCTCCCTCACTCCGCCGGTCGCCCCCACCCCCGTCTCTTGGGCAACGGCTTCGCGTAGCTCCCCGCCCGGCTCGTCGTCAGCCCCAGGGCGACCAGTGACTCCGCCAGCTTGACCGCCGCGCCCACCCCGTCGACCACCGGCAGCCCCAGCTTCTCCCCCACCGCCCGCTGCAGACCGGTCATCCCCGCGCAACCCAGGACCAGTACCTCGGCCCCCGCCGCCACCGCCCGCTCGGCCGCCGCGACGAACGCCTCCTCGGTGCGCCGGTCGTCGCCGAGTTCGAGGACGCCGAGGCCGGTGCCGACGACGGCGGCGCAGTTCCGGCCGACGCCGGCGATGTCGAGGCTGTCCTCGATCTGGCCGCACGAGCGTTCGAGGGTGGTGACGACCCCGTAGCGCCGCCCGAGCAGACACGCGAGGTGCGCGGCGGCCTCGGTGATGTCGACGACGGGTACGTCCATCAACTCCCGTACGCCTTCCCGCCCGTGCTCACCGAACCCGGCCATGACGACGGCGTCGCAGGGGCCCTCGTACGTTCGCAGCGTGTCGAGGACGGCGGCGGCCGAGAGGTAGCTGTCGAGCCAGCCTTCCGCCGACTCGGGGCCCCACCCGGGGGTGAGACCATGCACGGAGGTGCCGGGGCCTGCGGCGGCCCGGGCACCTCGTACGATCTCCTCGGTCATCGTCCGCGTCGTATTGCAGTTGGTGACGACGATCCGCACGCTCAGCCCGCCGCGGACGCGGTATCGGAAGCGGATGACGTTTCGGCTCCGACCGACTCGGCCCGCTCGTCCCGGCACAGGAGCGCGTACAGCCCCGCCGCCAGCGCCGTGCCGATGAACCACGAGTACGGGGCCACATCATGGAAGTCCTTCACCAGGGCGAGCACCGCCGCGACACCGGCCGCGGGCAGAAAGGCCCACAGAGCCTTGGGATTGACGCCCTTGCGGTAGTAATAGCGCGATCCGGGCTCGCCGTTGAAGAGTTCGTCGACGTCGATGCGGCCCTTCTTGACCCAGAAGTAGTCGAGCATGATCACGCCGAACAGCGGTCCCAGGAAGGCGCCGAGACCGCCGAGGAAGTACTGGACGACCGTGGGGTTGGAGAAGAGGTTCCACGGGGTCACCACCAGCGCGGCCACCGTGCTGATCATTCCGCCGATCCTGAAGCTGATCTTCTGCGGCCAGACGTTGGCCAGGTCGTACGCGGGTGAGACGAAGTTGGCGACGATGTTGACGCCCATGGTGGCGACGGCGAAGGTCAGGGCCGCCAGGACGAGCACCCAGGTGTTGCCGACCTTGGCGACCAGCTCCGCCGGGTCGGTGATGGCCTCGCCGAACACCTCGATGGAGCCGGCCGTGACGATGACCGAAACGATCACGAAGGCGGTCGAGTTGAAGGGCAGTCCCCAGAAGTTGCCGCGCTTGACGGTCTTGTAGTCGGGCGCGAAGCGGGAGAAGTCGCAGAAGTTGAGCATCAGCGTGCCGTACGTGGCGATGATCAGCCCGATCGCGCCGAACCACTGCCGCCACTGCTCGCCGACGGAGACCGGGTGCGGGGTGGAGGTGAGCGAGATGGTCCAGCCCGCCTTGGAGAGGACCCAGACGGCGAGCGCGATCATGACCAGCCAGATGGCCGGACCGCAGAAGTCCTGGAACTTCCGTACGGACTCCATGCCCTGGCTGATGATCAACGCCTGGATCAGCCACAGCGAGACGAAGGAGAGCCAGCCGAGCGCGTCGAGCCCGAGGAACGAGCTGTGCGTCCAGGATTCGAGGTTCGGCCAGGCCGCGAGGAGCATGACGTTGACGGCGACGGAGGCCAGGTAGGTCTGGATGCCGTACCACATGATGGCAATGACGGCCCTGATGAGCGCGGGGATGTTGGCGCCCCAGACGCCGAAACTGATCCGGCTGATGACGGGGAACGGGACGCCGTGCCGCTGGCCGATCCTCCCCATCCAGTTCATGCCGACGTAGATGATCACGAAGCCTACGAGGAGGGAGGTGAAGATCTGCCAGACGTTCATGCCGAGGACCAACAGGCCGGCCGCGAACGTGTAGTTGCCGAGGTTGTGGACGTCCGACATCCACATCGCGAAGAGGTCGAAGACCTTCCAGTTGCGCTTGCCCGCAGGCGCGAGGTCCTCGTTGGTGAGCCGGGGATCGGGGACGAAGGCTGGGGTACCGGTGACTTCGGCACGGTCGGCTAGGGACACGGTGACTCCAGGGGCGAGGGGACGAGGGCGGCGGGGGTGGGGGGATGGAGGAGCGAGAGCGGATTTTTTTGGTATACCAAACTGCCGCCATGGTCCCTCCGTCAAGAGTCCGGTCCGATATCCGCTCTGTTACGGCTCCGTAAATCACCCCCGGGTCGGCGAAGATGGGGCCATGACGAAGATCGAACCGCTCGGAGCGGTGCGCGAGCGGGTCCTGGCCGCCCTGCGGGAGGAGATCATCGCGGGCGGGCTCGGACCCGGGGACCGGCTCGTCGAGCGCGAGCTGGCCGAGCGTTTCGGGGTCTCCCGGGTCCCCGTCCGCGAGGCGATCCGGGCCCTGGTCGCCGAGGGCTTCGTCCTCTTCGAGACCCCGCGGCGGTCGGTCGTACGCCGTCTCACCCGGACCGACGTGGCCGAACTCTTCGAACTGCGCGAGGCGTTGGAGGTCTACGCGTCCGGCCTCGCCGCGACCCGCGCGACCTCGGCGGACCTGGCGGAACTGGCGGAACTCCTCGACCGGGCCGCCGCGGCGACTGCGGCGGACGACGCCGAGACCATCACCGACGTCAACACCCGCTTCCACGACCGCATCCTGGCCACGGCCGGCAACAGCCTGCTGATCTCGGTCATGGAACCGGTCGACGGCCGACTGCGCTGGCTCACCCGCCGCAACGAGGAGTGGCCCCATCTGCTCACCGAACACCGCGAGTTGTACGACGCGATCGCGTCCGGCGACCCGGCGCGGGCCCGCGCCCACGCCCTGACCCACGTCCAGGCCAACCACCGCTCGACGGTACGGCACCTCTTCGGAACGGAAGGCGACCTGTGAGCGCCCGTACGGTGATCGGCGCCGCCCGCACCCGCCCCTGCACACTGGTCGTCTGCCGTGGCTGCTGCTGCGGCGACCCGCGCAAGTACCCCGGCTACGACCATGACTGGCAGCTGGACCGGCTGCGCGCGGCGGCCACGGCCTCCGCCGGACGCCTCGCGGTCCGTACGACGGACTGCCTCGGCCCCTGCGACCAGGCGAACGTCATCGTCGTACAGCCGTCCGGCGAGGGCCGCAGGCGTGGCGGGAAAGCCGTGTGGATCGGCTGGTCGATGGGCGACGACTGCACCGACGAGATACTCCGCTGGGCGGAGGCGGGCGGCCCGGGAGTCGCCCCTCCCCCACCCTCGCTGGAACTACAGTTCGTCCAGTCCTCGGGCGAGCGCACCCGGGACCGCACCCGACGTAGTCGCTAGCCGACAGCAGACCCCCACGGCTCAACCGCGGGCGGCGTACCGGTCCGTGGACGCCACCAGCTCGTCCACCATGCCGGGCGCCCCCGCGTTGTGGCCCACCTCGTCGACGACGATCAACTCACTGCCGGGCCAGGCGTGATGGAGCCGCCACACCGTGCCCAGCAGGTTCCCGGGGTCGAGGCTGCCCTGGACGAGGGTGCCGGGGATGTTCTTCAGCAGGTGGGCGTCGCGCAGTACGACGCCGTGCGCGCCCTCGTTGCCCTCGCCCAGGAAGTGGTCGGCGCCCCAGTAGTGGGTGACGGTCCGGGCGAAGCCCATACGGAACACCGAATCCTCGTATCGCGGTACGGAACGGGGCGGCGCCGGGACCATGGCCGTCTCCCAGTCGGTCCACGCCCGCGCGGCGCGCTCGCGCACCTCGGGGTCGGGCGACTCCAGCAGCCGGTTGTACGCGGCGGCCAGGTTCCCGTCCCGCTCATCCTCGGGCACCCCGGCGCGGAACTTCTCGAACCCCTCGGGGAACAGTTGCCCAAGTCCCCTGGTCAGCAGGGCCACTTCGGCGTCGGAGCCGGTGGCGACGGCGGTGAGCACCAGCTCGGACACGACCTCCGGATGCGTCTGCGCGTACCGCAGCCCGAGCACCGATCCCCACGACACCCCCCACACCAGCCACCGCTCGATCCCCAAGTGCCGCCGCAGCAGCTCCAGATCGGCGATGATGTGGCCCGTCGTATTGACGCTCATATCGGTGTCGTACGCGCTCGCGTGCGGTGTCGAACGCCCGGCGCCACGCTGATCGAGCAGCACGATCCGATACGCGGCCGGATCGAAGTACCGCCGGGAGAACGCGCTCGCCCCGGACCCAGGCCCACCGTGCAGGAACACCGCCGGTTTGCCTCGCGGGTTGCCGCAGACCTCCCAGTAGACGTGGTTGCCGTCCCCGACGTCGAGCATGCCGTGGTCGTACGGTTCGATCTCCGGATACAGGCCCATCAGGGCAACGTAACGCGCGTACGCCGGTTCGGTCGCGCGAATTTCGAGCGGGCGCCGGTCCTGGCGCCGGCGCGCTCACCGCTCATGCGGGAGGCCGGCCGCGCTCGCCGCGTCCCGCAGCACATCCCGGAGCATCGCGGGGGTGAGGCGGCCGGTGAAGGTGTTGCGCTGGCTGACGTGGAAGCAGCCGAAGAGGCGCAGCCCGTCGCCGAGCGTGACCCGCGCCCCGTGTCCGAAGGCGGGGCGCGGACGAGGCACGCTCCAGCCGGCCGCGTCGAGGGCGGGCAGGGCCGCCTGCCAGCCGAACGCCCCGAGGACCACGACGGCCCGCAGGGTCGGCCGCAGCAGCTCCAGTTCGCTCACCAGCCACGGCCGGCACGCGTCCCGCTCCTCGGGCGTCGGCTTGTTGGCGGGCGGGGCGCAGTGCACGGGCGAGGTGATGCGTACGCCGTACAGTTCGAGCCCGTCGTCGACGCTCACCGAGCCGGCCTGCGAGGCGAGCCCGACGTCGTGCAGCGCCGCGTACAGCACATCTCCGGAGCGGTCCCCGGTGAACATCCGGCCGGTGCGGTTCCCGCCGTGGGCGGCGGGCGCCAGCCCGACGATCAGCAGCCGGGCGTCCGCCGGCCCGAACCCCGGCACCGGCCGCTCCCAGTAGTCCCAGTCCGCGAAGCCGGCCCGCTTGGTACGGGCGACCTCCTCCCGCCAGGCAACCAGCCGAGGGCAGGTCCGGCACCCTGCGATCCGCTCGTCGAGCCCCGAGAGACTGGTGTCCATACGTCCACGGTAGAGCGGCCGGGCAGGAGCGTCGGACCATGGTCGCCACCAGGGACCAGAAAACCCGTCCGGGCCGTCCGGCCCGGAGCAGTAATCCGGAGTACTAAGGTCGAGGGCATGGCATCTGGCAGGGCTCCCGAGGACGCGGACACCGAAGGCAGCGCGCACACCGAGGACGGCACCGTGGCAGGCTCCGCGCCGGCCTCCCCTGCGGTGGCCGCGGCCGACGCCGCCCGTCCGGCGAGCGGTGAGAGCGTCCGTATCGACAGCTGGATCTGGTCCGTGCGTCTCGTCAAGACCCGTTCCATGGGCGCGAGCGCCTGCCGAGGCGGCCACGTACGCGTCAACGGCGAGCGTGTGAAGCCCGCGTACGCCGTGCGTGTCGGCGACGAGGTTCGCTACCGCCACGCCGGTCACGAGCGGATCGTCGTGGTGAAACGTCTGATCCGCAAGCGGGTCGGAGCCCCGGTGGCCGTCGAGTGCTACGTCGACAACAGCCCTCCGCCGCCGCCCCGCGAGGCGGTCGCCCCGGCCGGCATCCGCGACCGCGGCACGGGCCGCCCGACGAAGCGTGACCGCCGCGAGATGGAACGCCTCCGAGGCATCACCGGACCCGACGACGACTCGTAGCGGCCGCAAGGTTCCGTCTCCGCACAAAGCCCTCGGGGGTGCGACCTCGCACGGCCCCGGGGACGCGGCAGCGGCGTCCGGCAGGGTCCCCATGACCCGCCGAACGCCACCCCAGCCGTACGCCGGCACCTCACGCCCGTCGCCGCAGCAGCCGCAGCAGGTCAGCGTTGTGTCCTCGGCGGGCCCAGGCGATGAGGGTGAGCGGCACGATGAGGATCAGGGGCGTCGCCGCGTACTGCCCGTCGAAGACAGTCACCTGCACGACGAACGCGCCCACCATCAGCGCGCTCAGTGCCACCGCGGCCACCGACTGCAGCACCGGAATCAACAGCGCGACCCCTCCGGCCAGTTCGAGCAGTCCGATGGTGTACATCCCCGCGCTGCCCCAGCCCATCTTGTCGAAGGACTCGACGGCCGACGGGTGCGCGATCAGCTTGGGCAGCGCGCTCGCGAACCCGTAGAACAGCGCCAGCACCACCTGAAGCGCCCGCAGCGCGATCCTGGCGCGCCGCCCACGAGCGGACACGGACTTGGCGGAAGCGACCTGTGTGGTGGACGCGTCGGCGGTGAGGGACGTGACGGGAGCGGTGGTCTCGGACATGGAGGTCTCCTGTGTGAAGCGGTTCGTTCGCGTTGCTGTCACAGAGGTAGACCATCCGCCGGCCCAGAACTCAGCGGAAGCGACCTGTGTGGTGGACGCGTCGGCGGTGAGGGACGTGACGGGAGCGGTGGTCTCGGACATGGAGGTCTCCTGTGTGAAGCGGTTCGTTCGCGTTGCTGTCACAGAGGTAGACCATCCGCCGGCCCAGAACTCATCGGCACCCGGCGGGACTTCTCAGACCGGACCAAGAGCCTGGTGCGGCCCGTCGGGAAGCTCGACCTTGACCGTGTCCCCGGGACACACCTCGCCTCCTTCCGTCACGATGCTCATGATTCCGGCCTTGCGGACGACGTTCCCGGCGGCGTCCCGTCCGACCATCCGTTTCAGCAGCCCGCCCTCGAAGTGGTCGATCTGCGGACAGGGGTTGCGCAGGCCGGTCACCGTCAGCACCACGTCGTCGCCGATGTGCAGCAGGGTGCCGACCGGAAGCGCGAGCAGATCGACCCCCCGGGTGGTGATGTTCTCGCCGAGTTGGCCGGGAGCCACCTCGAACCCTTCCTCACCGACCTCGGTGAAGAGCTCCTCGTGGATGAGATGGACCTGGCGCAGATTCGGCAGCGTGGGGTCCTTCGCCATCCGCGATCGATGCTTCACGGTCGTCCCGGCGTGCACGTCACCCTCCACGCCGAGCCCCGCCAGCAGTCTGACGCTGTCCCTGTTCGGCTTGCTGAACGAATACCCGCCGTTGCTGCTGACCGCCACCACTGTGCCGCTCATCCCCAGAACCCCCTGCCTCATGTCTCCCGGTGCGTTACACCCTTCCCCTACCCACTGACCGCCCTCACCCAGACCCCGTCCTCCGTCAGATACCGGTCGACCCTCAGCCCCGCCTCCCCCAGAGCCTCCTCGAACTGCTCCGGTGTCAACGGCCGGGCCAGGAAGGTCTGGGTCCACACCGCGTCCGGGAACTCGTACTCCGCGCGCACCGAGTTGACGCCGTCCCCGACCGGCTCCGACGACACCAGCCGTATCGTGGAACCACTAGGGCCGACCCGCTCGCGGGGCAGGTTCGTGTGGTAGTCCGCGCCCTCCCGCTGGATCAGCACCTGCCCGCCCTCCGCCAGATGCCGGGCACAGGTGCGCAGCAGCCCCCGCCGCACCTCGGGATCCCCGGCGTGCACGAGGAAAGACGCGAGCATCACCACGTCGAACTTCTCTCCCAGATCGAGATCCTCGATCGGGCCGCATATCGTGCGCGCTCCCCGGACGCGCTCCAGCATCTCGGCCGACTCGTCGACCGCCGTGACCGTGAATCCGCGCTCCAAGAGCGGATGGGTCATACGTCCCACGCCACTGCCCAGCTCCAGAATGTGCGCGCCTCCCGGCGCCGACGCGGCGATGATGTCGGGCTCGTCCCCGATCGGCAGCCGCGAGTAGAGCTCGACCGCGCAGCCGTCCGGGGTGATAGCACCGGGTCCCGTGCCCTCATGTCCTTCACGCATTTCCAGTCGCATGCCCGTACAACGGCCCGCGGCCGCACGGGCGTTCCGGCCCTGCGTCTGTTCACCCGTTCGAGTCAAACCGGCGGGAGCGGGAACCATCCGTGCCCGATGTACCAGTGGCCGCCCGCCCGCAGATGGTCCCCGACGGCCCGTTCCACCGTGGTCCGCCGGGGCAGCTCGGCGACCGGAAGGTCCGGGTCCCCGAACACGAACTGGACCGGTTCGGTGTCGGCCGGCTCTCCCGCCTCCGGCGCGATCCGGAAGCGTTCCTGGAACCGCACGATGTTGGAGTCCGCACCCAGATACCGCTTCAGCTGCGGATCCAGCAGCCAGGAGTGACAGACCCCGACCGTGTACCGCTCCCCCGGAAAATGCCGCGCGAAGAAGTCGAGGGCAAGATCCAGGGACCGGTCGCAGGCGGCCGCGGACAGCGGTCCGTGGAAGTCGGGGATGTGCACGCTGAGGCACATGGCGTCGGCGTCCAGTGCCAGGCCGGTGGCGGCGAGCAGCCCCGCCGCCCGCTCTCCCACGCGTGCCCGCTGGAACTGCAGCCGCCCCAGCTGGAACAGCTCCCCGTGAAAATGCAGGCGGAGCCACCATGGGGCCTGGGCACCGCCCCGGCCGTGCCTTCTGCGGTGCGCCGCCATGTTCCGCCCGACGTCGGCGAGCGTACGGCGGGACACCTCGGACGGGACCCCCAGGGCATGGTGATGGGCGCGTACGCGGGAAAGCGCCGCGACGTACACGTACACGGCGAAGTACCGGCCCAGCGCGGCCGACGCCCCGTCCACCCGTCCGTCCACCCGCCCCTCCGCTCGGCCGGTGAACAGCTCCGCGATCCGGCCGTCGGGCCAGGGCGCCGCCCCGCCGACCTCGCCCATGTTCCGGACCAGCCCCTCGACGCATTCCTCCAGGAGTCGCATCGCGGCGGGGTCACGGGTCAACAGGCTCCGCAGTGCGACCAGTTCGTTGATGTCCTCATGGGGTACGGCCAGGTCGAGCAGGATCTCGGGGAGGTCGTCGGCGTCCGGCAGCACGGTGTGGTTCTCCCTCGTCGTCTTGTAGGCCGGCGGCCCGGCCTACGGCCCTTGGTCAACGTCCGGCGCGAAGAGTACGTTGCAGAGAGGAGTAGTGGTCCTGATGCGTACAGGCAGTGAGCCCATGACAGCGCGCAGTGCTCTGCGGGCGCGGCTGTGGCTGAGCGTGTGGGGGCTGGTCTGGGCGATCGCGGGAACGGCCGCGTTCGCGCTCGCCGGGCGTCCCGGGTGGGCGGCTGCCTGCGGTGTGCTGTGGCTGGTCGTCACGGTCGACATGACCATGATCCTGCGGCACATCCGACAGGGCCCGCACTACCAGCCCGGCCCCGACATCCCGCCGTACCGGCCCCCTGAACAGCACGGCCGATGACCCCGCGCGCGTGTGCGCTGACCGAAGTCGAACCGTCCACCGCCGAGGGCTCAGGACGGCGAGTCGTCGAAGCGCGCCGCTTCCAGAAAGCGCGGGTTCGGGTCGAGTGCCGCCGCCAGCCGGAAGTGGCGCTTGGCCTGGTCGGGGCGGCGCTGGCGCTCGTAGGTGCGGGCGAGCGCGTAGTGCGCGAACGCGTTGTCCGGCTCGCGCTCCAGGACGATCGTGAACTCGAGCTCGGCGGGGCGCAGTTGGGCGGCGGCGAAGAAGGCACGCGCGCGCAGCAGCCGGGCGGCCGTGTTCTCGGGGTGCGCGGCGATCACGGAGTCGAGCAGTTTCACCGCGCCACGGGGATCGCGGGCTTCGAGCAGTCGCTCGGCCGCGCGGAAGTCGATGACATGCGTCTCCGGAGTACGTCCGGTCCATCCGCTGGTCTCGGGCACGGCTGAGTCCTTCCCTCACTACGGCGGTTCAACGCCAGGACGCGGCAACGCTATTCCCGCGAGGCGCGCGTCCTGCGCACGAGTTCCGCCCATACGTCCGTTACACGCTGTTCCAGGTCGCGCAGCGGTACGTCGTTGTCGATGACGACGTCCGCGATCTCCAGGCGCTGCTCGCGGGTGGCCTGGGCGGCCATGCGCGCGCGTGCGTCGTGTTCCGTCATGCCGCGCAGCCGGACCAGCCGGTCGAGCTGGGTTTCGGGGCTGGCGTCGACGACGATCACCAGGTCGTACAGCGACTTGAGGCCGTTTTCCGCAAGCAGCGGCACGTCATGGATCACGACGGCATCGTTCTCGGCGGCGGCTTCGAGAGCACGCGAACGGGCGCCCACCAAGGGGTGCACGATCGAGTTGAGCACGGCGAGCTTCTCCGGGTCGGCGAAGACGATCGAGCCCAGCCTGGGCCGGTCGAGGCCGCCGTCCTCGGCGAGCACCTCCGTACCGAAGGCGTCGACGACCGCAGCGAGGCCCTCGGTCCCCGGCGCGACGACCTCGCGCGCGATGCGGTCCGCGTCGATCAGGACGGCGCCGCGCGCGACGAGGAGCCGCGACACCTCGCTCTTGCCGGCCCCGATGCCGCCGGTCAGGCCCACTGTCAGCATGACCGGCAGCTTAGGGCCTGGCACTGACAGCGGATGCGACAGGGCGCCCGTGCGGGCTCGCCCCCTGGCTGGTCGGCCGTCGGCGGCTCAGCCCTCACCCTCCCGCTCCGCGAGGAACCGCTCGAACTCCAGGCCGATCTCGTCGGCGGACGGGATGTCGACGGGCTCCGCGAGCATGTTGCCCCGGCTCTCGGCGCCCGCAGCCGCGTCGTACTGGTGTTCAAGACCCTGAACGAGGGCGACGAGGTCCTCGTCACCCTCCTGGATCTGACGGTCGATCTCCGTCTGGGTGCGGTGGGCGTCCGTGCGCAGCGCGTGCGCGATGCCGGGCAGGACCAGACCGGTGGCGGCCGTGATGGCCTCCAGGACGGTCAGGGCGGCGTCCGGGTACGGGGAGCGGGCGATGTAGTGCGGGACGTGCGCGGCGACACCCAGGACGTCGTGGCCGGCCTCCATGAGGCGGTACTCGACGAGCGACTCGGCGCTGCCGGGAACCTGCGCCTCCTCGAAGGGGCTGCGGTGGCCCGGCACCAGTTCGTTGCGGTTGCCGTGCGGGGTGAGGCCCACGGGGCGCGTGTGCGGGACGCCCATGGGGATGCCGTGGAAGTTCACGGCGAGGCGGACACCGAGGCGCTCGATGATCTGCTGGACGGCCACGGCGAAGCGTTCCCACTCGACGTCCGGTTCGGGTCCGGACAGCAGCAGGAAGGGCGCCCCGGTGGCGTCCTGGACGAGCCGCACGTCGAGCGTGGGGACTTCGTAGTCGGTCCACCGGTCACGCTTGAACGTCAGCAGCGGGCGGCGCGCGCGGTAGTCCACGAGCCGGTCGTGATCGAAGCGGGCCACCACTTGGTGGGGCAGCGTGTCGAGCAGCCGGTCGACGATCTGGTCGCCGGTCTCGCCCGCGTCGATGTACCCATCGAAGTGGTAGAGCATGACAAGACCGGCCGACTCCTGCGCCAGCGCCATGTCGACGACGGCCAGGCCTTTCGGCTCCCATGCGTACAAACCCTGCGGATCAAGCACTGTGACCGCTCCTCCTCGTGTTCGTACTGCACAACGTGAAACGGAGCGCGGGCATTCCCGCCCGACATCCGCTCACAGGTACGACTTACCCGCCTGGGACTCGCGCATGACCGCCGGACGGACACCACGCGCGCGGGGAGCGCTGTTAGGGCCGGGCGTCGGTGTGCCTGAGCCGGTCACCACTGAAGTGCCCTTGCCCGGCGCACTCGTTGTCGGGCAAGCCCCCCAAGGGCCGGTTACGTTCGGCCAGTTGCGGCCGGCAGCGCACAACACCGAGGGGCCCGCACCTTGTGGGTGCGGGCCCCTCGACTTTCTACCAGCTGCTATGCCTCAGCGGCAGCGATCAGCTCTGGCCACCGGCCAGCTTCTCGCGGAGCGCCGCAAGGGCCTCGTCCGACGCCAGGGCACCGGACGTGTCGTCCGACTCCGAGGAGTACGAGCCGCCGCCACCGCCGGAGGCGGCCGGAGCCGCACCCGTGGTGCTGGTGCCCTCGGCCTCCGCCTGAGCGTCGGCCTCGCGGGACTTGATGACCTGAGCCTGGTGCTGCTCGAAGCGCTGCTGCGCCTCGGCGTACTGGTTCTCCCACACCTCACGCTGGGATTCGAAGCCCTCGAGCCAGTCGTTGGTCTCGGGGTCGAAGCCCTCGGGGTAGATGTAGTTGCCCTGGTCGTCGTACGACGCGGCCATGCCGTACAGCGTCGGGTCGAACTCGACCGAGGCCGGGTCGGAACCGAAGGACTCGTTGGCCTGCTTCAGGGACAGCGAGATCCGGCGACGCTCAAGGTCGATGTCGATGACCTTGACGAAGATCTCGTCGTTGACCTGGACGACCTGCTCCGGGATCTCCACGTGGCGCTCGGCCAGCTCGGAGATGTGGACCAGACCCTCGATGCCCTCGTCCACGCGGACGAACGCACCGAACGGAACGAGCTTCGTGACCTTACCGGGGACGACCTGACCGATCTGGTGCGTCCGGGCGAACTGCTGCCACGGGTCTTCCTGCGTCGCCTTCAGCGACAGGGAGACACGCTCGCGGTCCATGTCGACGTCGAGGACCTCGACGGTGACTTCCTGGCCGACCTCGACAACCTCGGAGGGGTGGTCGATGTGCTTCCAGGAGAGCTCGGAGACGTGCACGAGACCGTCGACGCCACCCAGGTCCACGAAGGCACCGAAGTTGACGATCGAGGAGACGACGCCGGAGCGGACCTGACCCTTCTGCAGGGTCGTGAGGAACGTCTGGCGCACCTCGGACTGGGTCTGCTCGAGCCAGGCGCGGCGGGACAGGACCACGTTGTTGCGGTTCTTGTCCAGCTCGATGATCTTCGCCTCGAGCTCCTTGCCCACGTAGGGCTGGAGGTCGCGGACTCGACGCATCTCGACGAGGGAGGCCGGCAGGAAGCCACGGAGGCCGATGTCGAGGATGAGACCACCCTTGACGACCTCGATGACGGTACCGGTGACGATGCCGTCCTCTTCCTTGATCTTCTCGATGGTGCCCCAGGCGCGCTCGTACTGGGCGCGCTTCTTCGAGAGGATCAGGCGGCCTTCTTTGTCCTCCTTCTGGAGAACAAGGGCTTCGATCTCGTCGCCGACCTTGACGACCTCGTTCGGGTCGACGTCGTGCTTGATCGAGAGCTCACGGCTCGGGATGACACCTTCGGTCTTGTAACCGATGTCGAGGAGAACCTCGTCCCGGTCAACCTTGACGATGACGCCGTCGACGATGTCGCCATCGTTGAAGTACTTGATCGTCTCGTCGATAGCGGCGAGGAATGCTTCCTCGTCACCGATGTCGTTGACCGCAACCTGCGGAGTGGTGGCGGTGATCTCGGTGCTGCTCGTCATGTGGGAAAGGGCTCCGGTACGGACAGAGAGTCGTAGGTACTGCTTACGCCGGGAGCCCGTTTCGCTCTGCAGAAGGCCGGACAGCCAAGGAAGCGCCACACCAGGACCCGAAGATCCGGTGGCGCCTCGACAACCGAGGGGACATACATACAGATGCGAGCGCAACCTGCTACGTCTGAGGTGCGCAGGCCCGCAGCGCAACTTGTAGCATACGGGGGCAGCCGGGCAGGGTCAATGCGCGAAGGCGCACACCCGGGGCGGATCACCGCATACCCGGCACAAGAGGTGTCTCAGGAGGCCACGAGGGCGTGATGACGCCCCATGGGTGACGACCTCAGGGGACAGGTCGGGCGGAAGAGCCCGCACACTAATACGAGGGAGCCGATCATCCAAGAGCCCGAGTTGTTTGAGCCGGAGGCCACCCGGCGGTCCGCCGGAGTCACCGAGAGCTCCCGGGCCAACCGGGGCTGGTGGGACCGGAACGCGGACGACTACCAGAACGAGCACGGCACCTTCCTCGGCGACGACCGTTTCGTCTGGTGCCCCGAGGGCCTGGACGAGGTGGAGGCCGAACTCCTCGGCCCGGTCGAGGACCTCAAGGGCAAGGACATTCTGGAGATCGGCGCCGGCGCGGCCCAGTGCTCACGCTGGCTGGCCGCCCAGGGTGCCCGCCCGGTGGCCCTGGACCTCTCCCACCGTCAGCTCCAGCACGCCCTGCGGATCGGGGGCAACGTCCCTCTGGTGGAGGCCGACGCGGGCGCCCTGCCCTTCGCGGACGGCTCCTTCGACCTGGTGTGCTCGGCCTACGGGGCCATGCCCTTCGTCGCCGATCCGGTGCTGGTGCTGCGCGACGTCCGCCGGGTGCTGCGCCCGGGCGGGCGTTTCGTCTTCTCGGTGACGCACCCGGTCCGCTGGGCGTTCCCCGACGAGCCCGGCCCCGAGGGCCTGTCCGTCTCGGGTTCGTACTTCGACCGCACGCCGTACGTCGAGCAGGACGACGACGGCGACGCGGTGTACGTCGAGCACCACAGGACGATCGGCGACCGCGTCCGGGACGTCGTCGCGGGCGGTTTCCGCCTGATCGACCTGGTCGAGCCGGAGTGGCCGGCCTGGAACACCTCCGAGTGGGGCGGCTGGTCCCCGCTGCGCGGCAACCTCATCCCCGGAACGGCGATCTTCGTCTGCGAGCGCGACTGAGACGACCGACATCGAAAGCGCCCTCCACGCACACGTGGAGGGCGCTTTCCGTGGACGTACGACACTGGGGGGCGTGATCCGTTACGACGCCCTGGACGTCCTGCCCGTACGCGGCGCCCTGCCCGACCTGACCGACGCGCTCGACGCGCACGGTGCCGCCGTCCTCGTGGCGCCGCCCGGGACCGGCAAGACGACGCTGGTGCCGCTGGCGCTGGCGGGGCTGCTGCAGGCCGGCGAGCCGGTGCGGCGGGTCGTGGTCGCGGAGCCGAGGCGGATCGCCGCGCGGGCGGCGGCGCGGCGGATGGCGTGGCTGCTGGGCGAGCAGGTCGGCGGGAGCGTGGGGTACACCGTGCGCGGAGAGCGGGTGGTCGGGCCACGCGCGCGCGTGGAGGTCGTCACGACCGGTGTGCTGCTGCAACGGTTGCAGCGGGACCAGGAGTTGCCGGGCGTCGACGTCGTCGTGCTCGACGAGTGCCACGAACGGCATCTGGACGCCGACACGACGGCGGCGTTCCTGGTCGACGTACGGGCGGCGCTGCGCCCCGAACTGCGGCTGGTGGCGGCGTCGGCGACGACCGACACCGAGGGCTGGGCGGGTCTGTTGGGGGGCGCGCCGGTGGTCGAGGCCGCAGGTGTGTCGTATCCGGTGGAGGTGGTGTGGGCGCCGCCGACGCGTCCGGTACGGCCCCCGCACGGTATGCGCGTCGACCCGGCGTTGCTGACGCAGGTGGCGTCGGTTGTCCGGCGGGCGCTGGCCGAGCGGGCGGGGGACGTCCTGTGTTTCCTGCCCGGCGTCGGGGAGATCGCGCGCGTGGCGAACCAGTTGCGGGACCTCGGGCCCGCCGTGGAGGTGCTCCAGGTGCACGGGCGGGCACCGGCGGCGGTGCAGGACGCGGTGCTGTCGGGCGGGGCGGGCCGCCGGGTGGTGCTGGCGACGTCCGTGGCGGAGTCGTCGCTGACGGTTCCGGGGGTGCGGGTGGTCGTGGACTCCGGGCTGGCGCGGGAACCGAGGGTGGACCACGCGCGCGGGCTGAGCGCGCTGACGACGGTACGGGCCTCGCAGGCTGCCGGGCGGCAGCGGGCCGGGCGGGCGGGGCGTGAGGCGCCGGGCGCGGTGTACCGCTGCTGGGCGGAGGCCGAGGACGCCCGCCTGACGCGCTTTCCGTCTCCCGAGATCAAGGTGGCCGACCTGACGGCGTTCGCCCTCCAGACGGCCTGCTGGGGTGATCCCGACGCCTCCGGGCTGGCGTTGCTGGATCCGCCGCCGGGCGGTGCGATGGCGGCGGCCCGGGCGGTGCTGACGGCGATCGGCGCGGTGGACACGGCGGGGCGGCCCACGGACCGGGGTGTGCGTATGTCCCGCCTCGGCCTGCACCCCCGGCTGGCCCGCGCCTTGCTGGACGCGGCGCCGGTGGTGGGCGCGGCCCGGGCCGCCGAGGTGGTCGCGCTGCTGAGCGAGGAGCCGCCCCGGGAGTACGGCGACGATCTGGCGGCGGCCTGGCGTGCGGCCCGGCGCGGGAACGACGCGTACGCGGCCCGCTGGCGGACGGAGGCCCGCAGGCTGCGCTCGGCGGCGCCGGACGCCGTGCGTCACGAATCCGCCGACGGCGACGCCGCGGCTGCCGGGGACGACCGTGCGGTCGGGCTCGTCGCCGCGCTCGCCTTTCCCGAGCGGGTCGCCAGGGCTCAGGGCGGTTCGTATCTGATGGTGTCCGGTACCCGTGCCGAGGCCGGTGAGGGTTCGGCTCTGCGGGGCGCCCCCTGGATCGCGGTCGCCGTGGCGGACCGGCCGGTCGGGGCCGGGCACGCGCGCGTGCGGCTCGCCGCCACCGTCGACGAGGACACCGCACGGTCGGCGGCCGGCGCCCTGCACGCCACGGGCGAGGAGGTCCACTGGGCGGACGGGGACGTCGTCGCCCGGCGGGTCGAGCGGCTCGGGGCGGTGGAACTGGCGGTGCGCCCCCTGCGAGAGCCCGACCCCGTACTCGTACGCGAGGCACTTCTTGAGGGCCTGCGGCGGGACGGGCTCGGGCTGTTGCGGTGGTCCGCGGACGCCGAGACCCTCCGGCAGCGGCTCGCCTTTCTTCACCTGCGACTGGGTGATCCATGGCCCGACGTATCCGAAAGCGCCCTCCACGCGCGTGTGGACGCCTGGTTGGAGCCCGAGCTGAGCCGGGCACGGCGGCGGGCCGACCTCGGGCGGATCGAGGCGGGGCAGGCCCTCAACCGGCTTCTGCCGTGGGCCTCGGGGCAGGCCGGGCGCCTTGAGGAGCTGGCGCCCGAGCGGCTGGCGGTACCGAGCGGGTCCAGAATCCGGATCGACTACTCCGATCCCGAAAGACCCGTGCTCGCCGTGAAGTTGCAGGAGATGTTCGGACTGCGGGAGTCGCCCGCCGTGGCCGGTGTACCGATCGTCGTCCATCTGCTGTCGCCCGCCGGGCGGCCCGCCGCCGTCACCGCTGATCTCGCCTCGTTCTGGAAGGACGGCTACAAGGGCGTTCGCGCCGAGTTGCGCGGCCGGTATCCGAAGCATCCGTGGCCCGAGGACCCGGCGACCGCCGAGCCGACCCGGCACACCAACGCGCGGCTCAGGCGGTGACCGGCTCGGGGGCCGAGGTCTCCGTGGGGACGGGGTCGGCGGGCCTGCGGCTTCGGGCCTCCAGCCAGAGGGCGAGGGCCAGCAGGAGCACGCCCAGGGTCAGGAAGCCCCAGGGAAGGTACGAGGTCAGCATCAGGACCAGTACGCGCTGGGACTTGACGAGGGCGACCGTCGACTCGATGTAGTCCTCGCGCATTTTCACGTGTCCGGAGAAGGCCGTCACCTTGTCGCGCCCCTCCAGGAGAGAGCCGCCGCGCAGTTCCTCCTGGTGGATCTCCTCGCCGTAGACGGGCGCCCCGGTGACCGGTTCCACCCAGAACTTGCGGACCGTGGTGTACCAGCGGGTCATACCGGTCGCGGCGACAGTCGCCGCGGTGACGCCCTTGATCGGCAGGTCCCTGGGAAAGGGAACCTTCGTCCACGGGATGGTCTGCTCGAAGTAGTAGACCGAGACGCCGCGGAAGTCCTGCGTGCCCTTGTAGTGGATGGGGGCGGTCGTCCGTGACTGCGCGTCGAAGTACTCGTAGTCCCGTTTCTCCGTCAGGAAGGGCCACTTGAACTCGATGCCCTCCCGCTTCACCGGCTCGCCGTCGACCATCTCCCCGGTGGCGTGCACGGGTTCCTGGGTGTGCGCGTCGAAGATGTAGCGCTCGGGGATCTTCGAGACCATTTTCCCGTCGGGCCCCTGGATGTAGGAGAGGCCGTCCCAGACGACCACGTCCCGCCCCGCCGTCTTCTCGATCTTCTCCGAGGCCTCGACGTTGCCCTTGAGGGTCTGCACGATGGTGACCTTGGAGACCTTTTTGGCGTGTAGCGAGTCGTAGTCGAGAAGGGTCGCGTCCTTCGCCTCCAGGACCATGTCCGTGTACTGGTTCGCCGGGACCTTGGCGAGGCGCGGGAAGGCGTACCAGCGCATCAGCGGGGACAGCGCCGCGAAGAACACGGCGAGGGCGAGCAGGATCAGGCCGGACTTTCGGCGCATCTCGGCCTCCCTCCCAAAGAGGTACGGCGGCTACGGATGTGGCGGGACGGTCGTGAGCAGCGGCTTCGGGGACGTCGTGCCCGTCGGCGTGCCCAGGGTCGTGATCGTGAGGACGAGCGCGAACGCGAGGGCGAGGCCGGTCGCGGCGGCGATCAGGGCTCGCATAGGGGGCCTCCCCGGCTGCCGGCGGTTAGCTGATGGGGTGTCAGGTCGGGGCACCGTAGCAACGGTCGGCCAAGATGAGAACAACTCGTACGCACGAAAGCGGCACCCCTCGCCGTGAACGGGGTGCCGCTGTCCTGCGTATGAGCGCGTGACGGCTGAACGAGTACGACGGCCTACGCGCTCGGGGAGGCGGAGGCCGAGGGGCCGGCCGACTCGGTCGGAGCCGCTGGTCCCGCCGATTCCGTCGGGGTGGGTGCCGCCGTCACCGTCAGCTCGACGGTCAGGGTTGCGCCGCCGGTGGTGGTGATGCGGAGCAGGAAGGTGCCGACCGTGTCGTCCGCGTACAGCTTGGGCAGCTTGAGCAGGCCGTTCGCGTCCGTTTCGAGCCCCGTGAGGGTGCGGACCGTCTTGCCGTCCGCGTCCTTGAAGTAGGGGCCCTTGGTGTTCACGGTCGCGTCGTCCGCCGAGGTGACCAGGGTCGCGGTGGCCGCGACGTTGTCCGCGAGGGCGCCGTCGTACGTCGCCCTGACCTCGACCTGGTCGGCGAACTCGCCGCCCGCCACGCAGGTGAGGGCGGTGGTGCCGGTGCGGGCGAGGGTGTCGGCGGCGCGGGCGGTGACGGTGGCCGTGTAGTCGACGCCGGTGACCGTACGGCCGACGACGATCGCGCGGACGGTGAAGTCGCCTGTCTTCTCGCCCGCCTTGAGCGCGGGCGCGACGGCGACTCCGGTGCTGCCGGTGACGACCGTGGCGACGCTCTCACCGCCGGTGAAGGTGGTGTCGGTGTCGCCGACGACAGTGAATCGGATCCTGACCTTGCCGACCGCCTTGCCGTCGGAGGTCTCCGCGCGGGTGCTGATCTTCTTGGTGAACGCGTCCCCCGCCATCGCGGTGAGCTTGGCGGTCCCCGCGTCCTCCAGGTGGTCCACCGTGTCGGTGGGCGTGGGTGTGGGGACCGGGGTCGGGGTCGGCACCGTGGGTTTGCCCGGCTTCGCCGGGGCCGGGGTGCTCGTCCCCGGTGTGGTCGTCCCCGGCTTGTTCGGGGCGGGCCTCGGCGTCGTCGTGTCCGGTGACGGAGTGGGGCTCGCCCCGGAGTTGCCGTCGCTGCGGCCCGCGGGCAGCGTGCCCGTGCCGTCCGGGACCTCGTGGATGCCCTTGCGGTAGTACTCCAGCCACGACAGGACGAGGTTCAGGTACTCCGTCGAGTTGTTGTAGCTGAGGATCGCCCGGTCGAGGTCGGCCTGCGTCGACAGGTCCCAGCCGAACCGGCACAGGTAGTGGCCGGCGGCGAGGGCCGCGTCGTAGACGTTGTTGGGGTCCTTCTTGCCGTCGCCGTTGCCGTCGCGGCCCGCCCACGCCCAGGTGGACGGGATGAACTGCATGGGCCCGACGGCGCTGTCGTAGCTGCTGTTGCCGTCGTAGGCGCCGTTGTCGGTGTCCTTGATGAGCGCGAAGCCGTTGCCGTCGAGCTGCGGGCCGAGGATCGGGCTGGTCGTGGTGCCGTTCGCGTCGACCCGGCCGCCACGGGCCTGACCGGACTCGACCTTGCCGATGGCCGCGAGGAGCTGCCAGGGCAGGTTGCAGCCGGGCTTGGCCGTGCCGAGCGCCGCCTCGGCCTTCTTGTAGGCGTCGAGGACGGTCGCGGGTATGCCGGCCTCGGCCTCGCCGCGCGAGACAGGCGTGCCGATGGCCGACGACTGCGTCGGGCTCGGACTGGGGTTCGGGCTGTGGAGCGGCGGAAGGTCCGTGTAGTACGGCGAGTTGCCGGTCGCGCTCGCGCTGTCGTCGGTCGTCACCTCCGACGTGGGCTGGGAGTCGCTGGCGGTCCGTCTGCCCTGGTCGTCGACCGTCGCTCCCGGGGCCTGGGACGCGGACAGAGCCGCGACCGCGAGCGCGGCCACGGCGGTCGTCGCCGCCCCCTTGCGGAGCCTCCTGCCGATGTACGCCGCCATACAGAGAACCCCTCCCGCGGGCGACAAGTCGCCCTGTTCCGCCTGTTTTCGCCCGGTCCCGGCCGATCTCGGCCAGCCCCGACCGATCTCGGTCAGTCTTGCGAATCGGCCATTTCGCCCGATTCCACGCCTTGTTCGTGCGTTACGCCTTCATTACGCGCCCGTGTTCGTCCGTGCTCCCCAGCAGTCCGACCCAGGCGACCCTACGACAACTTGTGTTGCGCGAACACCCGTTCGTGCCCGATATTCACCGATTGACCAACTGTGATTCTGCCGTGTCGCGCGGACCCGGGTGGCCCGCATGCGTCTTTTCCCGCACCTCTCTACTGACCCGTAACACCCGCCGCAGGTTGTAGCCGTCCCGCATACTGGACGCCGGTGATCACCGGGACGGTTCGCCGCCGCCAACATCCGCTCCAGGGAGCCCTTTTGCCGTTCACTCTCAGCCACGCGGCGGCCGTACTGCCCGCCGTACGCGCCGACGGAACCGGACGCGGCCGACTGATACCGGCGGTACTCGTCGCCGGCTCCTTCTCTCCCGACCTGACCTACTTCGCGGCGAGCGTCCTGCCCCAGGCAATGGAGTTCGGCGAAGTCACCCATTCCTTCCCGGGCGTCTTCACGATCGACGTGGTCGTCGCCTGGGCGCTGGTGGCCCTGTGGCTGTTCCTGCGCGAGCCGCTGGTGGCCCTGCTGCCCCGCGCCGGGCAGGGCCGGACGGCCACCCTGCTGCGCTGCGGCACACCCCGCGCGCGCGTGACACCGTCCCTGGCGCTGCGGTGGTACGCCTCGGCCGCCTTCGGCGCCCTCACCCATGTCGTCTGGGACGCGTTCACGCACCACGACCGGTGGGGGGTGCGGCTGTTCCCCGTCCTCGACAGCGATCTGCGGGGCTCACCTCTGTACTGGTACCTGCAGTACGGCAGTTCGGCGCTGGCCGCGGTGGTCATCGCGGGGTTCGTATACCACGCGCTACGGCGGACCGGCACGGGCGAACCGACGGGCGTACCGGTGCTGTCGGTACGGGACCGGTGGCTGGCCTGCGCCGTGATCGGCGGCTGCGCGGCGGTGGGAGCGGTACAGCGGGTGCTGCGCTGGTGGTCGTACTGGGGTGCGAAGGCAAAGCTCTGGGAGGTGATCCCGACGCTGTGCTTCGGAGTGGGTGCGGGTCTGCTGTCGGGGTTGGTCCTGTACGCGGTGGGCGTCAGGGTCAGGGCCTGGCGTCCCGGGGAGCGGACGGGGGCTCGCGCCGCTGAAGGCCATCACCTCCGTACGGAAGACCACGCAGAAGGTCGTGCAGGAGGTCCTTCAGAAGGTCTCTCGGCGGAGGATGCGGCGGATCACGCCGGTGGACGGGCCGGAGGCCGTGCGGGTTCCCGCTGACCGCCGCGGAGCGGGCGGCGCGGCCAGCCTCGCCCCCAGCCGACCCAGAGGCGCCAGGTCTGGGCGCGGCCGGACACCGGCGGGCCGGAGCGTGGCCCGAGGTGGGCACGGCGGGTGCGGCGGATGCGGGGGTGCGGTGCGAGCGCGTGCCGGAGGGCCTCCGCACGGCGTCCGAGGGGTTCGCCCGCCGGGCTGCTGCCGGGGCTGCGGGCGGTGCTCGCGTCGGCCGCGAATGCCGGTACCGGGGAGGGCCGCGTGGGAGCCGTCCGGCGGATGAGCGTGCGTATACCCATGCCCGCATCCTGTCGGGCGGGCCCTGGCGAGGCGTGTTCGCGGGGGCCACGCGGGTGACGTACCCGGCGGGTCGGGGGAGAGTTGTCCGGGACCAGTTCATGGACCCGTGACGGGACACGGGCCGCACCGAACCCGGCGCCTGCCCGGGGCACCCGAAACGCCCCGGGACACTTCCGGCTGCCCCGGTGGCCCGGCCCGTCTGCCCGCCCAGCTGGCCAGGCACCACACACCTGTACCGAAGCCTTCGCCAAACCGCCTCGCACCGGCCCTGCGGTCCCCGCGCGCGCACCCACCCGACCCGCCACCAACACCTGGACCGAAGCCTTCGCCAAACCGCCTCGCACTGGCCCGGCGGTCCCCGCGCGCGCATCCACCCGGCTTGCCACCGCACACTTGAACCGAAGCCTGCGCCCCGCCCCCTCGCCGGGTCCGACGGTGCCGGCCCATCCGCCTCGCTCGGTACGGCACACCTCCGCCGGGGCTTCGCCCTCCCCCGCCCCCGGCCCTCTCACTCTGCGGCCGACGGGGCGGCTTCCCTGCCGGCGGCCGACCGGGGGCGGTACCGCGCCCTGTTGTCAGCCGCGTGGGCCTGGGTCGCGCGGGCACGCGGCTCAAACCCACCCGCCGACCGCCGTCCCGCAGACAACGAACCGTCTGCTCGACCGCCCACCCGGCGGAGCTGCTAGTGCGCGGCCGACTCCCAGTCGAGCCCCGAGCCCACCGAAACGTCCAGGGGCGCCCGGAGGGTCACCGCGCCCGCCATCTCGCGGCGGACCAGCTCCTCCGTGGCCTCGCGCTCGCCCGGGGCGATCTCCAGGACGATTTCGTCGTGGACCTGGAGCAGCATGCGGGACTTGAGCTTCGTCTCCTCGAGCGCCCGGCCCACGTTCAGCATGGCGATCTTGACGATGTCCGCCGCCGTGCCCTGGATCGGGGCGTTCAGGGCCATGCGCTCGGCCATCTCGCGGCGCTGGCGGTTGTCGCTGTTCAGGTCGGGGAGGTACCGGCGGCGGCCGAACAGGGTCTCCGTGTAGCCCGTCGCCCGTGCCTCGTCGACCGCCCGGCGCAGATAGTCCCGTACGCCGCCGAAGCGTTCGAAGTACGTGTCCATCAGGCCGCGTGCCTCGCCGGCGTCGATGTTCAGCTGTCCGGACAGGCCGAAGGCCGACAGACCGTACGCCAGGCCGTACGACATCGCCTTGATCTTGCGGCGCATCTCCGCGTCCACCGCCGAGCGGTCCACCGCGAACACCTGGGAGGCGACCGTGGTGTGCAGGTCCTCACCGGACGTGAACGCCTCCAACAGGCCCTCGTCCTCGGAGAGATGGGCCATCACCCGGAGTTCGATCTGGCTGTAGTCCGCGGTCATCAGCGACTCGAAGCCCTCGCCGACCACGAAACCGCGACGGATGGCCCGGCCCTCGTCCGTGCGGACCGGGATGTTCTGGAGGTTGGGGTCCGTGGAGGACAGCCGGCCCGTCGCCGCCACCGTCTGGTTGAACGTCGTGTGGATACGGCCGTCCGCCGCGATCGTCTTGATCAGGCCCTCGACGGTGACGCGCAGCTTCGCCTGCTCGCGGTGGCGGAGCATGACGACCGGCAGTTCGTTGTCCGTCTGCGTCGCGAGCCACGCCAGGGCGTCCGCGTCCGTCGTGTAGCCCGTCTTCGTCTTCTTCGTCTTCGGCAGGCCCAGCTCCCCGAAGAGGACCTCCTGAAGCTGCTTGGGCGAGCCGAGGTTGAACTCGTGGCCGGCCGCCGCGTGCGCCTCCTTCACCGCCTGCTGCACCGCGCCCGCGAACATCTGCTCCATGGCTTCGAGGTGGGCCCGGTCCGCCGCGATGCCGTGCCGCTCCATGCGGGCCAGCAGTGCCGAAGTCGGCAGCTCCATGTCCCCCAGCAGATCCACCGCGCCGACCTCCTGGACGCGCTCGCCGAACGCCTCGCCCAGGTCGACGATCGTGCGGGCCTGCACCATCAGGGAATCGGCCTCCGCTCCCTCGTCCGTACCGAAGGCCAGTTGGCCGTCCGCCGTCGCGGCGGGCGCCAGTTCACGGCCGAGGTACTCCAGGGACAGCGCGTCCAGGTCGAAGGAACGCCGGCCCGGCTTCACCAGGTACGCGGCGAGGGCCGTGTCCATGCTGACCCCGGCCACGGTCCAGCCGTGCTCCGCGAAGACCCGCATCGCGCCCTTGGCACTGTGGAACACCTTGGGCCGGTCCGCGTCGGCCAGCCAGGCCGCGAACGCGTTCTCGTCGGCCTCGTCAAGCTCCGCCGGGTCGAACCAGGCCGCCGCTCCCCCGGCCGCGGCGAGCGCGACCTCGGCGACCGAGCCGGTGCCCAGCGCCCAGGTGTCGACCGTGGCGACGCCGAGCACCTGTGTGCCGTGCTCGGTGAGCCAGGGGGCCAGCTCGCCCGCGCCGAGCACCGTCCCGTCCACCTCGACGCCGCCCTCGGCCACCGGTCCGGCCTCGACCTCCTCGGCGCCCGGGTCGACGGCCAGCAGGCGCTCGCGCAGCGAGGGGTTCCGGATCTCCAGGGTGTCGAGGACCACGGCCACCGCCGTACGGTCGTACGCCGCCCGCTCCAAGTCCGTGACCGTCTTCGGGAGTTCGACGTCCCGGACCATCTCCGTGAGCCGGCGGTTGAGCTTCACGGCCTCCAGGTGGTCACGCAGGTTCTGCCCGACCTTGCCCTTGACCTCCTCGACCCGCTCCACCAGCTCCGCGAACGACCCGAACTGGTTGATCCACTTCGCCGCCGTCTTCTCACCGACCCCCGGAATGCCCGGCAGGTTGTCGGACGGGTCGCCGCGCAGCGCCGCGAAGTCCGGGTACTGGGCCGGCGTCAACCCGTACTTCTCGAAGACCTTCTCCGGGGTGAACCGGGTCAGCTCCGAGACCCCCTTCGTCGGATACAGCACCGTCGTGTTCTCGGTGACCAGCTGGAAGGAGTCCCGGTCGCCGGTGACGATCAGTACTTCGAAGCCCTCGGCCTCGGCCTGCGTGGTCAGCGTGGCGATGACGTCGTCGGCCTCGAAACCGTCGACGGCGAACCGCTCCGCGTGCATCGCGTCGAGCAGCTCGCCGATCAGCTCGACCTGGCCCTTGAACTCGTCCGGCGTCTTCGACCGGTTCGCCTTGTACTCCGTGAACTCCTCGGAGCGCCAGGTCTTGCGGGACACGTCGAACGCCACCGCGAAGTGCGTGGGCGCCTCGTCGCGCAGCGTGTTGGCGAGCATCGACGCGAAGCCGTAGATCGCGTTCGTCGGCTGGCCCGTCGCGGTCGTGAAGTTCTCCGCGGGCAGCGCGAAGAACGCGCGGTACGCCAGCGAATGCCCATCCATGAGCATCAGCCGGGGGCGGCCCGTGCCGGAGGTCTTCTCGGTCTTCTTCGATGCTGTTTCTGCCACGACCCCGATCCTGCCACGTGCCACTGACAACGCGGGCCGCCCGGGCCCTCCAGGACCCGGTACGCCGTTGTCACTGCCCCGTGCGAGGATCGAACAGGTGGCACATACGCAGGCGAACCATGCGCACGCCCACCACGTGCAAGCGGAGACACACGTGCAAGCGAAGGGGCTCAGCCATGGCCAGCAAGCCGCCCAAGAGTGATCCGGTCCAGGACGCGCCCCAGGTCGCCGACCCCAAGCACGCGGCGGCAGGCCTGCCCGCCATCGGCCACACCCTGCGCATCGCCCAGCAGCAGATGGGCGTCCGCCGCACCGCGCTCACCCTCCTGCGCGTCAACCAGAAGGACGGCTTCGACTGCCCGGGCTGCGCCTGGCCCGAGCCCGAGCACCGGCACGCCGCGGAGTTCTGCGAGAACGGCGCGAAGGCCGTCGCCGAGGAAGCCACCCTGCGCCGCGTCACCCCGGAGTTCTTCGCCACCCACACCGTGACCGACCTGGCCGGCCGCAGCGGCTACTGGCTGGGCCAGCAGGGCCGCCTCACCCACCCCATGTACCTGCCCGAGGGCGCCGACCGCTACGAACCGGTCTCCTGGGACCGCGCCTTCGACATCGTCGCCGAGGAGCTGAAGGCCCTCGCCTCGCCGGACGAGGCCCTCTTCTACACCTCGGGCCGCACCAGCAACGAGGCGGCCTTCCTCTACCAGCTGTTCGCCCGCGAACTGGGCACGAACAACCTCCCCGACTGCTCGAACATGTGCCACGAGTCATCGGGTTCCGCGCTCAACGAGACCATCGGCGTCGGCAAGGGAAGCGTCCTCCTTGAGGACCTCTACAAGGCCGATCTGATCATCGTCGCCGGCCAGAACCCCGGCACCAACCACCCCCGGATGCTCTCCGCCCTGGAGAAGGCGAAGGCGAACGGCGCGCGGATCATCAGCGTCAACCCGCTGCCCGAGGCGGGCCTGGAACGCTTCAAGAACCCGCAGACCCCCCAGGGCATGCTCAAGGGCGCGGCCCTCACCGACCTGTTCCTGCAGATCCGCATCGGCGGCGACCAGGCCCTCTTCCGCCTCCTCAACAAGCTCATCCTCGACACCGAGGGTGCGGTCGACGAGGACTTCGTCGGCGAACACACCCACGGCTACGAGGAGTTCGTCGAGGCGGCCCGCGCCGCCGACTGGGACGAGACCCTCACCGCGACGGGCCTCACGCGCGCGGAGATCGAGAAAGCCCTCGGCATGGTGCTGGCCTCCGAACGCACCATCGTGTGCTGGGCGATGGGCCTGACCCAGCACAAGCACTCCGTGCCCACCATCCGCGAAGTGGTCAACTTCCTTCTCCTGCGCGGCAACATCGGCCGCCCCGGCGCCGGCGTGTGCCCGGTGCGCGGCCACTCGAACGTGCAGGGCGACCGCACGATGGGCATCTTCGAGCGCCCCGCCCCCGCCTTCCTGGACGCCCTGGAGAAGGAGTTCGGCTTCGCCCCGCCCCGCGAACACGGCTACGACGTCGTACGGGCCATCCGCGCCCTCCGCGACGGCGAGGCGAAGGTCTTCTTCGCCATGGGCGGCAACTTCGTCTCCGCCTCGCCCGACACGGAGGTCACGGAGGCGGCCATGCGCCGTGCACGCCTCACCGTGCACGTGTCGACGAAGCTGAACCGCTCGCACGCCGTCACGGGCGCGCGTGCGCTGATCCTGCCGACCCTCGGCCGCACCGAGCGGGATCTGCAGGGCAGCGGCGAGCAGTTCGTGACGGTCGAGGACTCCATGGGCATGGTGCACGCCTCCCGGGGCCGCCTGAACCCGGCGAGCACGCATCTCCTCTCCGAGCCGGCCATCGTCTGCCGCCTGGCCCGAAGTGTCCTGGGCGAGGAGTCCCGCACGCCCTGGGAGGAGTTCGAGAAGGACTACGCGACGATCCGCGACCGCATCGCTCGCGTGATCCCGGGCTTCGAGGACTTCAACGCGCGCGTGGCCGACCCGGCGGGCTTCGCTCTCCCGCACGCCCCACGCGACGAACGCCGCTTCCCCACCGCCACCGGCAAGGCCAACTTCACCGCAGCGCCCGTCGAGTTCCCCCAGCTCCCAGAAGGCCGCCTGCTGCTGCAGACCCTGCGCTCGCACGACCAGTACAACACCACGATCTACGGCCTGGACGACCGCTACCGGGGCATCAAGAACGGCCGCCGGGTCGTCCTGGTCAACCCCGAGGACGCAACGACCCTGGGGGTCGCGGACGGGTCGTACGTCGATCTCGTGAGCGAGTGGAAGGACGGCGTCGAACGGCGGGCGCCCGGGTTCCGGATCGTGTTCTACCCGACAGCGCGGGGCTGCGCGGCGGCCTACTACCCGGAGACCAACGTCCTGGTCCCGCTGGACGCCACCGCCGACACCAGCAACACCCCGGCCAGCAAGTCCGTGGTCGTGCGTCTGGAACAATCGG
The DNA here is from genome assembly GCF_036898825.1 of Streptomyces sp. B21-083. Classification (GTDB taxonomy): domain Bacteria; phylum Actinomycetota; class Actinomycetes; order Streptomycetales; family Streptomycetaceae; genus Streptomyces. The sequence goes on from NZ_JARUND010000002.1 coordinate 2,384,942, forward strand.
CCACCGACTGAGCGTTTGCTCAGTGGACGAGGACACAGGCGTGCGGACACCGCACCGATCACGACGAACGGAGCCGGGCCCCATGGGCGAGCAGCAGCACGTGAAGTTCCCGCAGCAGGTCATCGACGAGTACACGGCACTGGGTATCGACGTGATCGCCATGTTCTCCGCGGGCCACCTCGGCAACCGGATGGGCGTGCAGATCGTGGAGGCGTCGGCCGACCGGGTCGTCGGCACGATGCCCGTCGAGGGCAACACACAGCCGTACGGCCTGCTGCACGGCGGCGCTTCCGCGGTGCTGGCCGAGACGCTCGGGTCGGTCGGGGCGATGCTGCACGGGGGCAGCGCGAAGATCGCCGTCGGCGTGGACCTGAACTGCACCCACCATCGCGGGGCCCGCTCCGGCCTGGTCACCGGCGTGGCCACACCGGTGCACCGGGGGCGGTCGACAGCGACGTACGAGATCGTGATCACGGACGAGGCCGACAAGCGCGTATGCACGGCGCGTCTGACGTGCCTGCTGCGTGACGCGCCCGCGGCGGCATGAGGGCGCTTCCTCACCCCCTCCGCCCTTTACCCCTCCTGCCCCAGGAGGCTGCGCCCCCGGACCCCCAGCGGCCCCGACCGGGCATCGCCCTCGAACGCCGGACAGGCCGGAGGCGCGGTTCGACGCCGGAAGGGCGCAAACCCCGCCGGGGCCGCACCGGCCCCGACCTGCCGCCCCACCCTTGCCGAAGGTCCCCGTTGCCTGCCCGGCCACCCCCCACTACCGTTCCCGCATGAGGCTGCGACCATGACCGGCATCGGCCCCGTCGAACCCGTCAACTCGCCGGACGCGCAAGAGACTTACGAAATCATCGGTGCCGACACACCACGTCTCGCACACCGCTGGAAGGCCGCGTCGCCGCGCGTCCGCAGAGCCACTCTCTGCGCCGCCGCGCTCGCCGCCGCGACAGCCGGAGTCATCGCCCTACTGCCCCCGAAGCCGTCCGGGCCGACCAGCACCCTCATCCCCATCCCGTGGCCCTCGACCGTCACCACGTTCCGGTACACCGGACTCGCCGCGACCTTCGACTCCGCGCCCGCCAGCGGCCTCTTCCGGTTCGCGGTGACCGTACACAGCGGGCCCCCCGTGACCCTGCGCGTCGACGGCGCCGCCGTCGCCGGTCTCACCGCCCGCATCTCACCCGCCCAGACCACCACCACCATCAACGCGGGGACCACCCGTCGGATCACCGTCCAGATATCCGTGATCCGCTGCACCGGCCTCCCCCTCGACAGGCATCGACCCTCGCTCGCCGTAACGCTGCGTAACACACGCGCAATACAACATCACCGCTTCATCTTCGGCGGCACCTACCCCGACGACCTCGCCACGCTGCTCCACACCGCCTGCGACCCTTTGCCCCCGCGGCCAAGCACGAGGACACAGGCAGAGGCAATCGAAGCTCCATATTCTCAAAATATGGACTGAGAGTAATTCCGGCCAAACTGGCCGAGATCAACTTCCGCCAAGGATCATCAACCGGCACGTCATAACAAGAAAGTCACAAGCCAGCCCTCCAAGATGCTCCCGTGCACAGAGGGGCTTAGAGTCACGGCCAGTCACCGCGCCGCCGGGCGCGTCTGCAGCACGGTTTGCTCCACCCCAGTACGGCCCGGCGAGACACACGGCAGCCCAGCAGGGCCGCTGCGCCAGGGAGAGGATTTAATCGTGCGTCAGCGTTCTTTGGTCGTACTCACCTCCATGCTCACCACCGGAGCACTCGCACTGACCGCCTGCGGTTCGCGCGACAACAGTGGAGACAAGAGCAGCGACAAGACCGAGATCATCATCGGCGTCGACGCCCCGCTGACCGGCCAGAACTCCGCCACGGGCCTCGGCATCCAGGGTGGCGTGCAGATCGCCGTCGATGACGCCAACAAGAACAACACCGTCCCCGGCGTGACCTTCAAGGTCCTGGCGCTGGACGACAAGGCGATCCCGGCCCAGGGCCAGTCGAACGCCACCCAACTGGTCAGCAACGACAAGGTTCTCGGCGTCGTCGGCCCGCTGAACTCCGGTGTCGCCACCCAGATGCAGCAGGTCTTCGCCACCGCCAACCTGGTCGAGGTCTCGCCCTCCAACACGGCGCCCGAGCTCACCCAGGGCAAGAACTGGCAGACGGCGAAGTCGCGTCCCTTCAAGACGTACTTCCGCACCGCCACCACCGACGCCCTCCAGGGCGGCTTCGCGGCCGAATACGCGTCCACCACGCTCAAGAAGCGCAACGTCTTCATCGTCGACGACAAGCAGACCTACGGCGCCGGCCTGGCCAAGCTCTTCAAGGCCGGCTTCACCAAGTCCGGCGGCAAGGTCGCGGGCGAGGACCACGTCAACACCGGCGACACCGACTTCTCGGCCCTCGTCACCAAGATCAAGAACTCCAAGGCCGACCTCGTCTACTACGGCGGCCAGTACGACGAGTCGGAGAAGCTGACCAAGCAGCTCAAGGACGGCGGCGCCAAGATCCCGCTGTTCGGCGGCGACGGCATGTTCTCCGACACCTACATCCAGACCTCCGGCAAGACCTCCGAAGGCGACCTCGTCACCTCCGTCGGCCAGCCCGTCGACTCCCTGCCCTCCGCCGCGGACTTCATCAAGAAGTACAAGGCCTCCGGCCTCAAGGGCGACTACGGCACCTACGGTGGCTACTCCTACGACGCCGCGACCGCCATCATCAAGGCGATCGGCAACGTCGTGAAGGACGGCAAGATCCCGGACGGCGCCCGCGCCAAGATCGTCGACGAGGTCCAGAAGACCAAGTTCGACGGCATCGCCGGCCCCGTCTCGTTCGACGAGTACGGCGACACCACCAACAAGCAGCTCACCGTCTACCAGGTCGTCGACGGTAAGTGGAAGGCCGTCAAGAGCGGCACGTTCAACGGCTGATCCCCACCGCCGCTAGCACCACCCACGGGCCGCGCGGCCACGACCACACCGTCACCGCGCGGCCCGCTTCACGCCCTGCTCACTCCCCACCACCCACATGGAGGCCACGCGGTGAACACTCTGCCGCAGCAGCTGGCCAACGGGCTGTTCCTCGGCTCGATGTACGGGCTGATCGCCATCGGTTACACGATGGTGTACGGCATCGTCCAGCTCATCAACTTCGCCCATGGCGAGATCTTCATGACCGGAGGCTTCGGCGCACTCACGGTCTACCTCTTCGTCCTGCCCGACGGCACATCCATGTGGATAGCCCTACCAGCGATGCTCATCGGCGGCGGAATCGTCTCCGTCCTCATCGCCGTCGGGGCGGAACGCTTCGCCTACCGACCACTACGCGGAGCGCCACGCCTCGCACCCCTCATCACCGCCATCGGCCTCTCCCTCGCCCTCCAGCAGGCCGTCTTCAACTGGTACCCCGACGCCAAGACCGACCGCAACTTCCCGCAGTTGGACTTCGGCCCCTGGCACCTCGGCTCCATCAGCATCAGCAGCGGCTCCGTCTTCGTCATCGTCGCCGCCCCGCTCTGTATGGCGGCCCTCGCCCTCTTCGTCAGCCTCTCCCGCACCGGCCGCGCCATGCAGGCCACCGCGCAGGACCCCGACACCGCCCAGCTCATGGGCATCGACACCAACCGCATCATCGTGATCGCCTTCGCCATCGGCGGCTTCTTCGCCGCGGTCGCCGCCGTCGCCTACGGCCTGCGCTACGGCTCGGTCAAGTACGACATGGGCTTCCAGATGGGACTCAAGGCGTTCACCGCCGCCGTCCTCGGCGGCATCGGCAACATCTACGGTGCGATGATCGGCGGCCTCGTCCTCGGCCTCGCCGAAACCATGGCCACCTCCTACATCGACGGCATCCCCGGCATGCAGCAGCTCGGAGGCGGCGGCTGGGCGTCCGTATGGGCCTTCGTCCTCCTCATCCTCGTACTGCTGTTCAGGCCACAAGGCCTGGTCGGCGAACGCGTCGCGGACAGGGCGTGACCACCATGGCAACCACCGAGAAGACCACAGCCACCCCACGCGGCCTCATCGCACTCCCCCAGAGCGCAGCCCGCGCCCTCATCGCCGTCGGCGCCGTCGGCACCATCGCCAGCACGTTCATGTCCTGGACCTACACGTCCGACTTCCCCGGGGACCTCACCTACTACGGCTCCCCGGCCGGACTCCAGATCCTCGCCCTCGTCGCCGGCGCACTCACCCTCCTGTACGCGCTCACCCTCTGGAACGTACGCGGCCTCAACTGGCTCAACCCGGCAGGCGCCACCGCACCCGTCGTCCTCGCCGCCACCTCCGCCTTCGCCGTCAGCTGGTTCAGCGCCATCGCCATCGCCGTCGACCTCAAGGGCCTCGTGGCCCTCGACCCCGGCGCCTACATCGCCGCCATCGCCTCACTGGTGGCCCTCATCGGCGCCCTCGCGCTCCCCCGGCCCGGCGACACGTTCAAGAGCTACGTCACCAAGCCCCAGAACATCCCCGCGGCGCACAGCCTCCCCGCCTGGGTCGAGCGCCTGGTGATCTCCGCCGCCACCGCTCTCGCCCTGGTCGTCTTCGCCTACGGCATCGGCGTCGACCCGGACGCCAGCGAAACGTTCCTCGGCTACCTGCTGCTGGTCGTCTTCGGCGCCTGGGCACTGCTCACCGCCGGCCTCTTCGACCGCATCTCAGAGCTGAACGCCCGCCACAAGGGATTCGCCACCTCCATGGCCTTCCTCGCCGCGGCACTCTTCCCCTTCGTCGAGAACGACGAGCACAACGCCAACCTCGGCGTGAACATCCTCGTCGTCGCCACCGTCGCCCTCGGCCTCAACATCGTCGTCGGCCTCACCGGACTCCTCGACCTCGGATACGTCGCCTTCCTCGGCGTCGGCGCCTACGCCGCGGCCCTGGTCTCCGGCTCCGAGTTCTCCCGGTTCTCCGGCGTCCAGTTCCCCTTCTGGGCCGCCATGCTCACCGGCATGCTCGCCTCACTCGTCTTCGGCGTCCTCATCGGCGCCCCCACCCTGCGACTGCGCGGCGACTACCTCGCCATCGTCACCCTGGGCTTCGGAGAGATCTTCCGCATCACCGTCAACAACCTCGACGGCACCTCCGGCCCCAACATCACCAACGGCCCCAACGGCATCTCGATGATCCCCGACCTGGAGATCTTCGGCTTCAACTTCGGAACGTCCCACGACATCGGCTCGATCACCCTCGGCCGATTCGCGAACTACTTCCTGCTGATGCTGATCATCACCGCGATCGTCGTGGTCGTCTTCAACCGGGCAGCGGACTCCCGCATCGGCCGCTCCTGGATCGCCATCCGCGAGGACGAGACCGCCGCCACCGCCATGGGCATCAACGGCTTCCGCGTCAAGCTCATCGCCTTCGCACTCGGCGCCTCCCTCGCCGGCCTCGCCGGCACGGTCAGCGCCCACGTCGGCTACAGCGTCAACCCCGCCCCCTACCAGTTCGCCGGCTCCGTCCCGCCGAACTCGGCCTTCCTGCTCGCCGCGGTCGTCCTCGGCGGCATGGGCACCGTCAACGGCCCCATCCTCGGCGCCACACTCCTCTACCTCCTCCCCGAGAAGCTCGGCTTCCTCAAGGAGTACCAGCTCTTCGCCTTCGGCATCGCCCTCGTGGTCCTCATGCGCTTCAGGCCCGAAGGCATCATCGCCAACCGGCGCCGCCAACTCGAATTCCACGAGACAGACCAACTCGACATCCCCGAGACCGGCCTCCCCGACACCACCGTCGGCGTCACCAAGGCAGGGGCGTGACCAGCATGACCACCACCACGGCCACCAGCCCCGTCCTCGAAGCCACCGGCGTCACCATGCGCTTCGGCGGCCTCACCGCCGTACGCAACGTCGACCTCACGGTCAACGCCGGCGAGATCGTCGGCCTCATCGGCCCCAACGGCGCCGGCAAGACCACCTTCTTCAACTGCCTGACGGGCCTGTACGTCCCCACCGAAGGCAAGGTCTCCTACAAGGGCAAGGTCCTCCCGCCCAAGCCCCACCTGGTGACCAGCGCCGGCATCGCCCGCACCTTCCAGAACATCCGGCTCTTCGCCAACATGACCGTCCTGGAAAACGTGCTCGTCGGCCGCCACACCAGAACCAAGGAAGGCCTCTGGTCGGCCCTCCTGCGCGGCCCCGGCTTCCGCAAGGCCGAAGCCACCTCCCGTGAACGCGCCATGGAACTCCTGGAGTTCATCGGTCTCGCCCACAAGGCCGACCACCTCTCCCGCAACCTCCCCTACGGCGAACAGCGCAAGCTCGAAATCGCCCGGGCCATGGCCAGCGAACCCGGCCTCCTCCTCCTGGACGAGCCCACCGCCGGCATGAACCCCCAGGAGACCCGCGCGACCGAGGACCTCGTCTTCGCCATCCGCGACCGGGGCATCGCCGTCCTCGTCATCGAGCACGACATGCGCTTCATCTTCAACCTGAGCGACCGCGTCGCCTGTCTCGTCCAAGGCGAAAAACTCGTCGAGGGCACCTCCGAAGTCGTCCAGAACGACGACCGAGTCATCGCCGCCTACCTCGGCACCCCCTTCGAAGGCGCCCCCGGCGACGAGGAGATCGCCGAAGTCGAAGCCGCCGAAACCTCCGGAGCGCAGAGCACCACCAGCACGGAAGGACCCGCCAAGTGACCGCGCTGCTAGAGGTCGAAGACCTCAAGGTCGCCTACGGCAAGATCGAAGCCGTCAAGGGCATCTCCTTCACCGTCGAAGCCGGCCAGATCGTCACCCTCATCGGGACCAACGGCGCCGGCAAGACCACCACCCTGCGCACCCTCTCCGGACTGCTCAAGCCCAGCAGCGGCCGCGTCATCTTCGACGGCAAGCCGCTCACCGGCGTCCCCGCCCACAAGATCGTCGCCCTCGGCCTGGCCCACTCCCCCGAGGGACGCCACATCTTCCCCCGGCTGACGATCACCGAGAACCTCCAGCTCGGCGCGTTCCTGCGCACCGACAAGGCCGGCATCGAGAAGGACATCCAGCGCGCCTACGACCTCTTCCCCATCCTGGGCGAACGCAGGAAGCAGGCAGCGGGCACCCTCTCCGGCGGCGAACAGCAGATGCTCGCCATGGGCCGCGCCCTGATGTCCCAGCCGAAACTGCTCATGCTCGACGAGCCCTCCATGGGCCTCTCCCCGATCATGATGCAGAAGATCATGGCCACCATCGCCGAACTCAAGGCCTCCGGCACGACCATCCTCCTCGTCGAGCAGAACGCCCAGGCGGCGCTCTCCCTCGCCGATCAGGGCCACGTCATGGAGGTCGGCAACATCGTCCTCTCCGGCACCGGCCAGGACCTCATCCACGACGAGTCGGTCCGCAAGGCGTACCTCGGCGAGGACTGAGTCCTTCGACAGCACGTACGAGAGGCCCGCGCCCCCGGCCAGGGGTGCGGGCCTCTCGTACGTCTACGTCCGTCCGTGGGCCGCGTCAGCCCTTGGCGGCCTTCTTCTCCTCGGCGTCCGCGATGACCGCCTCGGCGACCTGCTGCATGGACATACGGCGGTCCATCGACGTCTTCTGGATCCACCGGAACGCGGCGGGCTCGGACAGGCCGTACTCCGTCTGCAGGACCGACTTCGCACGGTCGACGAGCTTGCGGGTCTCCAGCCGCAGAGTGAGATCCGCGATCTCCTTCTCCAGGGTCCGCATCTCGTTGAACCGCGAAACCGCCATCTCGATCGCCGGCACGACGTCGCTCTTGCTGAACGGCTTCACGAGGTACGCCATGGCCCCGGCGTCCCGGGCCCGCTCGACGAGGTCGCGCTGCGAGAAGGCGGTCAGCATCAGCACCGGCGCGATGGACTCCGCGGCGATCTTCTCCGCCGCCGAGATGCCGTCGAGCTTCGGCATCTTCACATCGAGGATGACGAGATCGGGGCGGTGCTCACGGGCAAGCTCCACGGCCTGCTCACCGTCACCGGCCTCACCGACGACGGTGTAGCCCTCCTCTTCGAGCATCTCCTTGAGATCGAGCCGAATGAGCGCCTCGTCCTCGGCAATGACGACACGGGTCGTCAGCGGAGGCACGTGCGACTTGTCGTCGTCGGGCGCGTCTACGGGCTGGGGCGACTCGGGGGCGGTCACGGGGAGCTCCTCGTTCAGGGCAGAATGCTGCTGGCAAGAGCCTACCTAGATGATGCCGACTGTGGTCACCGGGTACACTCCCAACAGCACTCAGGCCGGGTTGGCGCAATTGGCTGACGCGGAGGTCTCAAACACCTCTGTCCGAAAGGACATGTGGGTTCGAATCCCATACCCGGCACTCCAAGCGGATGTCCACGTCCTGGTGAACATCCGCTTTTTGCTGCGTGTCGTCGCGATCAGTGACACAGAGTGTTCGCATGAACTTTCACGGCACCGACGTGCGACAGAAGGCGGTCGCGCTCTTGCGTGGTGGCATGCGGAACGCGGATGTCGCCCGGCAACTCAACGTCCCCGTGGGCACTGTCGGCAAGTGGCTCCACGTGGACCGTTCAAAGCACGGCGAATGCCCTGGGAGACCAGTGCCGATGTGTCCCCGGTGCGACGATCGGCCCCTCGACGAGGTCGCGTACTCGTACCTGCTGGGCCTCTATTTGGGCGATGGCTACATCGCCAATTGGTCTGGTCACCGGAGTCCCAGTCTCGTAATCACCTGCGACGACTCCTGGCCCGGCCTCATGGACGAGTGCGAGCTGGCCATGCGCACGGTCTTTCCGAACAACGCCGTCTGCCGCGCCCCCAAGATCGGTTGCCACGACGTGAAGCTCTATTCCAACCATCTTCGCTGCCTGTTCCCCCAGCACGGCACCGGCAAGAAGCACGAACGCCTCATAGCTCTCGAACCATGGCAACAGGCGATCGTCGATTCCAGCCCCTGGCAGTTCATCCGAGGGCTCATCCACTCAGACGGTTGCCGCATGATCAACTGGACCACGCGCCTCATCTCGGGCGAGAAGAAGCGCTACGAATACCCGCGCTACTTCTTCACGAACCTCTCGTCCGACATCAGAGAGCTCTACACCGACACCCTCGACAAGGTCGGCGTCGATTGGAAGCGAGCGAACGCCAAGAACATCTCCGTAGCCCGCAAAGCCTCCGTAGCCCTCATGGACACCCACGTAGGCCCGAAGTACTGACCGGGGAAACAGGGCCCCTCCGCCAAGAGGGGCCCCGCTCACGCTACTTGGGGCTGTCGTCCTCGCCGATGTGGTGGACGCGGACCAGGTTGGTGGAGCCGGAGACGCCGGGCGGGGAGCCGGCGGTGATCACGACCACGTCGCCCTGCCGGCAGCGCCCGTACTGCAGGAGCAGTTCGTCCACCTGGTCGACCATCGCGTCCGTGGAGTCGACATGAGGGCCGAGGAAGGTTTCCACGCCCCACGTCAGCGTCAGCTGGGACCGGGTCGCCGGGTCCGGGGTGAAGGCCAGGAGGGGGATCGGGGAGCGGTAGCGGGACAGGCGTTTCACCGTGTCGCCGGACTGGGTGAACGCCACCAGGAACTTCGCGCCGAGGAAGTCGCCCATCTCGGCCGCCGCCCGGGCCACGGCGCCGCCCTGCGTGCGGGGCTTGTTGCGATCCGTCAGGGGAGGCAGGCCCTTGGCCAGCATGTCCTCCTCGGCCGCTTCCACGATCTTCGCCATCGTGCGGACCGTCTCGATGGCGTACTTGCCCACGCTCGTCTCGCCGGACAGCATCACCGCGTCCGTGCCGTCGATGACCGCGTTCGCGACATCGGACGCCTCCGCCCTGGTCGGGCGCGAGTTCTCGATCATCGAGTCGAGCATCTGCGTGGCGACGATGACCGGCTTGGCGTTGCGCTTCGCCAGCTTGATCGCACGCTTCTGGACGATCGGGACCTGTTCCAGGGGCATTTCGACGCCGAGGTCACCGCGGGCGACCATGATGCCGTCGAAGGCGGCGACGATGTCGTCGATCGCGTCGACGGCCTGGGGCTTCTCGACCTTGGCGATGACCGGGAGGCGGCGGTGTTCCTCGTCCATGATGCGGTGGACGTCGTCGATGTCGCGTCCGCTGCGGACGAAGGAGAGGGCGATGACGTCGAAGCCCGTGCGCAGCGCCCAGCGCAGGTCCGCTTCGTCCTTGTCGGAAAGGGCGGGGACGGACACCGCCACGCCGGGGAGGTTGAGGCCCTTGTGGTCGGAGATCACTCCGCCTTCGACGACCTTGGTGTGGACGCGGGGTTCGTCGACGGCGGTGACTTCGAGGCAGACCTTTCCGTCGTCGACGAGGATGCGTTCGCCGGGGGTGACGTCGGCGGCGAGGCCCGCGTAGGTGGTGCCGCAGGTCTGGCGGTCGCCTTCGACGCCCTCCTCGACGGTGATGGTGAAGGTGTCGTCGCGTTCGAGGAGTACGGGGCCTTCGGCGAAGCGGCCGAGTCGGATCTTCGGGCCTTGAAGGTCGGCGAGGAGGCCGATGCTGCGGCCGGTTTCGTCGGCGGCCTTTCGAACGTGCTGGTATCGCGCCTCGTGTTCGGCGTAGGTGCCGTGGCTGAGGTTGAAGCGGGCTACGTCCATTCCGGCGTCGACCAGTGCCTTGATCCGGTCGTAGGAGTCGGTGGCGGGGCCCAAAGTACAGACGATCTTTGCTCGGCGCATACTTCGAGCGTAGGCCTTACCGGTGGGTAGCGAATTGGCGCCGCATGACGACTCAACAACCGTTGTATGAAGGGTCGTTGACATCCGTTTAAGTGTGCGAGGCATCGCTCCGATGAGCATTTGAGTGACCTGATCACAGCTGTGGCGGCACCATGGTGAAGCGGGCGTTCACCTGTGCGTAGACCTGCTGGCGCTGGGGTTCGAGGTCGAGCGGTGCCGCCTCGTCCGTGACCTCGGCGCCTGCGAAGGCCGCGCGGCGCAGGGAACGGGACTGGACCCCGTAGTCCATGGGCTGTGCGGCCTCCGCGCCCAGGTCCGCCAGTTCGACGAGGGCTGCCAGTGAGGTGCCGAGGGCTTCGGCGTATTCGCGGGCTCGTTGTACCGCTTCTCGTACCGCTTGTCTGCGGGCGTCGCGGTGGGCCGGGGAGTCGGGGCGCAGGGCCCACCAGGGGCCGTCGACCCCGGTGAGGTCCAGGTCGGCGAGTTTGCCGGCCAGCTCGCCGAGGGCCGTGAAGTCGGTGAGTTCGGCGGTGAGGTGGACGCGGCCGTGGTAGGCGCGGACGCGTTCGCCGCGGCCGTGTTTGGTGAGTTCCGGGGCGATGGAGAAGGCTCCCGTTTCGAGGCGTTCCACTGCCTCGCCGTACGATTTCACCAGGTCGAGGACGGTGGCGTTGCGGCGGGTGAGGTCGTCCAGTGCCGAGCGGCGGTCCGTGCCCCTCGCTCCGACCGTGATGCCGATGCGGGCGATCTCGGGGTCGACTTCGAGGTGGGCTTCGCCGCGGACGGCGATGCGGGGGGCGTCGGGGGTGCCGTAGGGGACGGCGGGGGTGGTGGGGTGCTCCGGGCTGGAGGTCATACGTCCCACTCTGTCAGCCGTAGGGCGGTCGCGGACGGTGTTCCGGAGTCTGCCGGTCACCAGATCGAAACCTTTGGGGGCTGTTGCGGCCGGTCATGCTCGGGTCAGAATCTACGCGCGTCGTTGACCATTCCCCAAGGAGCCCTAACCATGCCGTTGAACCGCCGGAAGTTCCTGAAGAAGTCCGCCGTGACCGGTGCGGGGGTGGCGCTGACCAGTGCTGTCGTGGCTCCGGCGGCGCAGGCCGCGGAGGCGAGGAAGCCCGTGAAGCCGGTGAAGCGGTACTCCCTGACCGTGATGGGCACGACCGATCTGCACGGTCATGTCTTCAACTGGGACTACTTCAAGAACGCGGAGTACTCCGACGCGCAGGGCAACGCGCAGGGGCTGGCCCGTATCTCGACGCTGGTGGAGCAGGTCCGCAGGGAGAAGGGGCGCTGCAACACACTGCTGCTCGACGCGGGCGACACGATTCAGGGCACCCCGCTGACGTACTACTACGCGAAGGTCGACCCGATCACCGCCAAGGGTGGTCCGGTGCACCCGATGGCGCAGGCGATGAACGCGATCGGGTACGACGCGGTGGCGCTGGGCAACCACGAGTTCAACTACGGCATCGAGACGCTGCGCAAGTTCGAGTCGCAGTGCCGTTTCCCGCTGCTGGGTGCGAACGCGCTGGACGCGAAGACGCTGAAGCCGGCGTTTCCGCCCTTCTTGATGAAGACGTTTCATGTGAAGGGTGCTCCGCCGGTCAAGGTGGCGGTGCTGGGGCTGACGAACCCGGGTATCGCGATCTGGGACAAGGCGTATGTGCAGGGGAAGCTGACGTTCCCGGGTCTGGAGGAGCAGGCGGCGAAGTGGGTGCCGAAGCTGCGTTCGATGGGCGCGGATGTGGTGGTGGTGTCGGCGCACTCGGGGTCTTCGGGTACGTCTTCGTACGGGGACCAGCTGCCGTACGTCGAGAACTCGGCGGCGCTCGTGGCGCAGCAGGTGCCGGGTATCGACGCGATTCTGGTCGGGCACGCGCACACGGAGATCGCCGAGCTGAAGGTCACGAACACGGCGACCGGGAAGACGGTGGTGCTGTCGGAGCCGCTGGCGTATGCGGAGCGGCTGTCGTTGTTCGATGTCGAGCTGGTTTTCGAGAAGGGCAAGTGGGCGGTCGAGTCGGTCTCGGCGACCGTGCGTGACTCGAAGACGGTCGCGGACGACCCGAAGATCACCAAGCTGTTGAAGGACGAGCACGCCGTTGTCGTGGCGTACGTCAATCAGGTGGTCGGTACGGCGACGGCCACGTTGACGACGGTGGAGGCGCGTTACAAGGACGCTCCGATCATCGACCTGATCACGAAGGTTCAGGAGGACGTGGTCAGGGCGGCGCTGGTGGGGACGCCGTACGCGTCGCTGCCGGTGATCGCGCAGGCGTCGCCGTTCTCGCGGACGTCGGAGATCCCGGCCGGCGAGGTGACCATCCGGGATCTGTCGAGTCTGTATGTGTACGACAACACGCTGGTCGCGAAGTTGCTGACGGGCGCGCAGGTGCGGGCGTACCTGGAGCACTCGGCGCAGTACTTCGTGCGGACGGCGCCGGGCGCGGTGGTCGACGTGGAGAAGTTGACGAACGCGGAGAACCGGCCGGACTACAACTACGACTATGTGTCGGGGCTGACGTACGACATCGACATCGCGCAGGCGGCCGGTTCGCGGATCAAGAACCTGGCGTTCGACGGTGTCGCTCTGGATGACGCCCAGCAGTTCGTGTTCGCGGTGAACAACTACCGTGCCAACGGTGGCGGGGCGTTCCCGCATGTGGCGTCGGCGCAGGAGTTGTGGTCGGAGTCGACGGAGATCCGGACCCGGATCTCCGAGTGGGTGACGGCGAAGGGTGTGCTTGATCCGAAGGAGTTCGCGTCGGTGGACTGGAAGTTGACGCGCGACGGTACACCGGTGTTCTAGTCACCGGTTGCCGACGGGGGCGGGTGGCTGCCTCAGATTCCGTCCACGAGGGGGGTCAGCACATGGTGCTGGCCCTTTTCGCGTTTGTCTCGCTCCTGGCTCTGGCGGGGTGTCGGGACCCCGGGCAGTGGCCGGTCGAGGCCGAAGGTGGTGAAGGCGGTTCTGGTCGGCTGGGGGTAGGGGGCGCTGCCGGTGAGGGAGTTGAGGATGGCGGCGCTGCGCCAGGCGACGAGTCCGAGGTCGGGGGTGCCGACGCCGTGGGTGTGGAGTTCGGCGTTCTGGACGTAGACGTGGCTGCCGGAGCCGGTGATGGCGGGGTCGAGGACGAGTCTGAACTGTTCGTCGATGCGGGGGCGTTCGGAGTTGTCGCGGCGGAGGTAGGGGTCGAGTCCGGCGAGGACGCGGTCGAGGGGGCGGTCTCGGTAGCCGGTGGCGAGGACGACGGCGTCGGTGGTGAGGCGGGAGCGGGTGCCCTGCTGGGTGTGTTCGAGGTGGAGTTCGACCTTGGTGGTGGCGACGCGGCCTGCGGTGCGGACGTGGACGCCGGGGGTGAGGACGGCTTCGGGCCAGCCGCCGTGGAGGGTGCGCTGGTAGAGCTCGTCGTGGATGGCGGCGATGGTGTCGGCGCCGATGCCTTTGTGGAGTTGCCATTGCGCGGCGACGAGGCGGTCGCGTACGGGTTCGGCGAGGGCGTGGAAGTAGCGGGTGTGGTCGGGGGTGAAGTGTTCGAGGCCGAGTTTGGAGTACTCCATGGGGGCGAAGGCCTCGGTGCGTCCCAGCCAGTGGATCTTGTCGCGTCCGGCGGGGCGGTGGCGCAGGAGGTCGAGGAAGATCTCGGCGCCGGTCTGTCCTGAGCCGATGACGGTGACGTGTTCGGCGGTGAGGAGCCGGTCGCGGTGGGCGAGGTAGTCGGCCGCGTGCAGGACGGGCACGGTGGGGGCTTCGACGAGGGGTTTGAGGGGGTCGGGGACGTAGGGCTCGCTGCCGATGCCGAGGACGACGTTCTTCGTGTAGGTCCGGCCGAGGGCCTCGGCTTCTCCTTCGGCGTCGAGTTGGGTGAAGTCGACTTCGAACACGTCGCGTTCGGGGTTCCAGCGGACGGCGTCGACCTGGTGCCCGAAGTGGAGTCGGGGCAGGTTCTCGCTGACCCAGCGGCAGTAGGCGTCGTATTCGGCGCGTCGGATCTGGAAGCGCTCGGCGAAGTAGAACGGGAAGAGCCGGTCGCGGCTCTTGAGGTAGCTGAGGAAGGACCAGGGGCTGGCGGGGTCGGCGAGGGTGACCAGGTCGGCGAGGAAGGGGACTTGGACGGTGGCGCCGTCGAGGAGGAGTCCGGGGTGCCAGTCGAAGCGCGGGTGTTGTTCGTAGAAGACGGTGTCGAGGTCGGTGAGGGGGTGGGCGAGCGCGGCGAGGGAGAGGTTGCAGGGGCCGATACCGATGCCGACGAGGTCGTGGGGGGTGTCGGGGGTGGAGGCGGCGGGGTTGTCGTTGGGCGTGGGGGGTGTCATCGGGGGGTGTTTCCTTCCACCAGCTTCAGAAGTGCGGCCAGGTCTTCGGGCCGCGTGTGGGGGTTGAGGAGGGTGACCTTGAGCCAGAGGTGGCCGTCTACGTGGGCGCGGCCGAGGACGGCGCGTCCGTCGTGGAGGAGTTGTCTGCGTACGGCGGCGACGGTGTCGTCGGATGCCCCGGCGGGCCGGAAGAGGACGGTGCTGATGGTGGGTGTGTCGTGGAGTTCGAAGCCGGGGTGGGTGTCGACGAGTCGGGCGAACTCGTGGGCGTGTGCGCAGACCTGGTCGACGAGGGCGCCGAGGCCTTCGCGGCCGAGGGTTTTGAGGGTGACGGCGATCTTGAGGATGTCGGGGCGCCGGGTGGTGCGCGGGGAGCGGCCTAGGAGGTCGGGGAGGCCTGCTTCGGTGTCGTCGTCGGCGTTGAGGTAGTCGGCGCGGTGGGCGAGCGCCGTCAGGTCGTGGGGGTTCTTGACGGTGAGGAGGCCTGCGGCGACGGGTTGCCAGCCGAGTTTGTGCAGGTCGAGGGTGACGGTGTCGGCGTGTTCGAGGCCGGTCAGTCTGGTGCGGTGGCGCCCGCTGAAGAGGAGTCCGCCGCCGTAGGCGGCGTCGATGTGGAGCCGGGCGCCGTGGGCGGCGCAGAGGGCGGCGATCTGGGGCAGTGGGTCGATGAGTCCGGCGTCGGTGGTGCCGGCGGTGGCGGCGACGAGGAGCGAGCCGCGGGGGCCTGACAGTTCGGTGAGGGCCTCGTCGAGGGCGGCCGGGTCGAGGGTGCCGGCGGGGGCGGGGACGGTGACGGGTTCGGGGAGTCCGAGGAGCCAGGCGGCGCGGGGCAGCGAGTGGTGGGCGTTGGCTCCGTGGAGGAGGCGGACGCCGGGGTGTGTCTCGCGGGCGAGGAGCAGGGCGAGTTGGTTGGACTCGGTGCCGCCGGTGGTGACGAGGGCGTCCGCGGCGCCGGTCTCGGCGGCGAGGGCGCGTGTGACGAGGGTTTCCAGCTCGGAGGCGGCCGGGGACTGGTCCCAGGAGTCGAGAGACGGATTGAGGGCACTGACTGCGAGGTCGGCGGCGGTGGCGACGGCGAGGGGCGGGCAGTGCAGATGGGCGGCGCAGTGGGGGTGGGCCGGGTCGGCGGCGCCTTCGGCGAGGGCGCGTACGAGGTCGTACAGGGCGTTGTCGTCGCCCTTGTCGGGCAGTACGTCCCCGGCGGCGTCGCGGACCCGCTGGGCGACGGCCGCCGGGCCGCCGGCCGGGAGGGGACCGCCGCGCGCGTGTCCGCCGTCCACGAGGGCGCTGAGGACCGTGTCGAGCAACGGCCGCAGGGCGTCGGGGCCTTCGGCGCCGGAGGCGAGGGGCGGCGTGCGCATGGTGGTCCTCCCGGGGCGCGTGGCTGGGGAGTTCCAGCTTGGACGGGACGGGGGCGACGCGCCCGGGAAGACCAACGATCGGAACCCGAAAGGGGGTACGGGGCTTGCCGTGGGGAGGGTGTGTGGGGCAGGGGTGTCCCCGTGCCCCACACGTGCCCACGCGTGCCGCTGTGCTCCTACGCGTTACCCGTACGCGTTTCCCTGTCCGTTACCCGTTCCGGGCGCTGTAGGGGGCGTTACGCCCGTTCCTGTGCCCCTTCCCGGACGCGCAGTGCGCGGCCCAGGTCGTCGAGCTGGTCGACGAGTTTGCGGCGCAGGCCCGGTATCGGCGCGGCGTCGCGCAGGCACTTCTCGCCGAGGCGGAGGGTGTCGGAGGTGACGGAGTGGGCCGGGAAGGCCCAGCGGCCGGCGGCGTCGGCCATGGCGGGGCCCCGGCGGGCGGCGAGGGCGACCGCGTCGGTCCAGTACCGCTTGACGTACTCCTCGGTGAGGTCGGTCTGTTCGGGCTGCCAGAAGCCCTGGGCGGTGGCGACGAAGAGGTAGTTGGAGAGCGCGTCCGAGGTGAACATCTGTTCCCAGGCCCGGAGTTTGGTCTCGGGGTCGGGCAGGGCGGCCCGGCAGCGGGCGGCGCCTTCCTGTCCGGAGGCGCTGGGGTCGCGGGCGAGTTCGGCGTCGATGTCGGCTTCGTCGGTGGCGCCGAGTACCGCGAGCCGGGCAAGGACGCGCCAGCGCAGTTCGGGGTCGAGTTCGGGACCGCCGGGGACGGTGCCGTCGGCGAGCCAGGCGGCGATGGTGTCGGGGTGGGCGGCGACGGCGATGAAGTGGCGTACGGCGATGAGGCGCAGGCCGGGGTGGTCACCGTCCTCGGTGCGGCGGATGAGGTCGCGGCACAGGGAGGCGAGGGCTGCGAGCGCGGCGGGGCGTTCCCGCGGGGGCAGGTAGCGGTCGGCGACGACGGTCGAGGCGAAGGTGAGGACGCCTTGGACGAGGGCCAGGTCGGTCTCGCGCGGCAGGTGGGCGCGGACGGTCTCCAGGTAGTCGGCGGGCGGGAGTTGGCCGTCGCGTACGGCGTCGCGCAGGGCGTTCCAGACGACCGCGCGGGTGAGCGGGTCGGGGAGGCCGGAGAGGGCGGTGCGGACGGTCTTGAAGGACTCGGGGTCGAAGCGGACCTTGGCGTACGTCAGGTCGCCGTCGTTGACTAGGAGGAGGGCGGGGCGCTTGCCGATGGGCTGCGGGGCGTCCTGGGGGACGTCGACGTCGAGACGCTCGCGCAGGGCGAGGGTGCCGTCGCCGGCGACGTCGTGGTCGTAGAGGCCCACGGCGACGCGGTGGGGGCGGCTGCCGTCGTGGCGGACGCTGAGGGTGCAGACGCCGGCGTCGCCGTTGGTGAGACGGGGGGTGAGGGTGTCGACGCCGGTGGTGCGCAGCCAGGCGTCGGCCCACGCGTGGACGTCGCGTTCGGTGGCGGCGGCGAGGGAGTCGATGAAGTCGGCGAGGGTGGCGTTGCCGAAGCGGTGGCGGGCGAAGTGGGTGTTGATGCCGGCGAGGAAGTCCTTCTCGCCGAGCCAGGCGACGAGTTGGCGCAGGGCGGAGGCGCCCTTGGCGTAGGAGATGCCGTCGAAGTTGACGAGGGCGGCGGCGGTGTCGTCGACGGACTCGGGGGCGACGGGGTGGGTGGAGGGGCGCTGGTCGGCGTCGTAGCCCCAGGCCTTGCGGGAGACACCGAAGTCGGTCCAGGTGTCCGTGTAGCGGGTGGCTTCGGTGAGGGTCTGGTAGCCCATGTACTCGGCGAAGGACTCGTTGAGCCAGATGTCGTCCCACCATTGGAGGGTGACGAGGTCGCCGAACCACATGTGGGCCATCTCGTGGGCGATGACCATGGCGCGGGTCTGGCGTTCGGTGTCGGTGACGGCGGAGCGGTAGACGAACTCGTCGCGGAAGGTGACGAGACCGGGGTTCTCCATGGCGCCGAAGTTGAACTCGGGGACGAACGCCTGGTCGTAGGAGTCGAAGGGGTAGGGCTCCTCGAACTTCTCGTGGTAGCGGTCGTAGCACGCGCGCGTGATGCCGAGGAGTTCGTCGGCGTCGGCGTCGAGGTGGGGGGCGAGGGAGCGGCGGCAGTGCAGGCCGAAGGGGAGGCCGCGGTGTTCGCTGCGGACGGAGTGCCAGGGGCCGGCGGCGACGGCGACGAGGTAGGTGGAGATGCGGGGGGTGGGGGCGGCCTGCCAGAGGCCGTCGGCGGTTTCGGTGGTGACGCCGTTGGCGAGGACGGTCCAGCCCTCGGGGGCGCGCACGGTGAACTCGAAGACGGCCTTGAGGTCGGGCTGGTTGAAGTTGGCGAAGACGGCTGCCGCGTCCTCCAGGGACATCTGGGTGTAGAGATAGGTCTCGTCGTCGACGGGGTCGGTGAAGCGGTGCATGCCCTCGCCGGTGCGGGAGTAGCGCATCGCGGCGTCCACGCGCAGTTCGTGCTCGCCTTCGGCGAGGTCCTTCAGGGGCAGCCGGCCGTCGGCGAGGGCGCCGGTGTCCAGGGGGTGGCCGTCGAGGGTGGCGGAGCGCAGCTCGGCGGGCCTGACCTCGACGAACGTGTCCGCGCCGCTGTGGCCCGCCGTCACCGCGAAGCGGATCACGGTACGGGAGTCGAAGGTGTCGTCCCCGGTGGTGAGGTCGAGTTCGACCGTGTACCGGTGGACGTCCAGGAGGGTGGCACGGGCTTGCGCTTCGTCGCGCGTCAGTACGGACATGGAGGACATGCTGCCCGATGCCGCTGGCAGGGCACAGGGGCGGATCGGTACACGGCCTTTGTCCCTGCGTGCGCCCCTGCCTCCGGTCCGGCCCGTGGGGCCGTTTACGCGGCCTGGGCACGGCATAGGTGCGGCGGCCTTCCTCCAGGCGCGGGAGGGCGGGGCGCAGGGTGTGACGCCCATCGCGGCCCGGCCGCGGGTTCCTGTTTCACAGGTCTCCGCCGACCGGTGAGGGCCGGCCTTACGTGGCCTCCGCAGGACTGACTTCCCGCCCGTCCGGCGGTAGGTCGGACGCCAGGTCCCCTCCCGTGTGGACAGCCGGCAGGCACCCGTGGCGCTGACGCGCCGTGCTCGTCAGCTGCCTACGGGTGCACGTGGAGTGCACACGCCCCGAGGGTCAGTTCACCGGTGGTTTCCCGCCGTTCAGGGCGTCGTCGGCGATGCGCTCATGGTGTCTGATCACCTCGGCGATGATGAAGTTGAGGAGTTTCTCGGCGAACGCGGGGTCGAGGTTGGCGCTTTCGGCCAGGCGGCGCAGCCGGGCGATCTGCTGGGCCTCGCGGTCCGGGTCGGCGGGCGGCAGTTGGTGCGCGGCTTTGAGGTGGCCGACCTGCTGGGTGCACTTGAAGCGCTCGGCGAGCATGTGGACGACGGCGGCGTCGATGTTGTCGATGCTCTCGCGCAGCCGGCCGAGTTCCGCGCGGATCGCGGGGTCGACTTCACGGTTGTTGCTGGTGGTCATGGGCGTCCACATTACGTGGCGCGGTCGGGCGGCCTCGTGGGGCGTCGGGGTTTCGCGGGGTGGGTGAGGCAGGCGGGATCTCGGCGTCAACCGGTGTACGGGTGTTCGATCATCGGTGGGTCGGCGGGATCGGGCACCCGGTCGCTCCAGCCGCCGGGAACCGTGCGTCCCTGTTGGGCGCGGAAGTGGACGGGGGCCATGCCGACGCGGCGGGTGAAGAGGCGGGAGAAGTACGCGGGATCGTCGTAGCCGACGCGGCGGGCGACCGCGGCGACGGGCAGTTCGGTGGCGGCGAGGAGTTCCTTGGCGCGGCTCAGCCGGATGCCGAGGAGGTAGTCCTTGGGGCTGCATCCGGCGCCGCGTCGTACCGCGGTGCGCAGTTCCGCGGGGGTCATGCCGTGCCGGGCGGCGTGTTCGGCGACTGTCAGGGGACGGCAGGCGTCGTGGGCGAGGGCCGCGAGGACCTGGTCGCCGTCGGGGGCGAGGTCGGCGCGGGTACGGCGCAGGGCGACGAGCAGTTCGTGGACGGCGGCGGCCGTCTCGACCTCCAGGATGGGGTTGTCGCGGCGTGCGGCGCGGGCCATGCGCCCGATCACGGCCCGGGCGGGTCCGGCGTCGGTGAGGGGCACGAGGGGCCGCTCGGGCTCGATGTAGCCGAGTTCGGCGTACGTGGCGGTGGCGGGCCCGGTGAAGTCGACGAACGCCTCGTCCCAGCCGGTGTCGGGGTCGGGCCCGTAGTGGTGGGTCGTACCGGGGGTGAGCCAGATCAGGGCGGGCGCGGTGACGGGCCGGCGGTGTCCGTCGGTGCCCTGGAACCAGCCTCGGCCACTGCTCACGACGACGGCCACATGGTGGTCGAGGACGCGCGGGCCGACGGTGGGCAGGGCGCCGTGCTGGAGGCCGACGCCGAGGCAGACGAGGCCGAGCCGGTGGTGGGCGGGCGCGGGGCTGAAGAAGCGCATCCAGGTGCGGTACATCCGCGTTCCTCCCGCCTGTGCCGTGATCGTCCCTCCCGACCGACGTTCGAGAGCGGTCGAGAGGTGTCGAGGACCGTGGAGAGCCCGGTCCAACTGGCGCTGATCTTTGTCCATGGACGCTGTCCGCCGCCAGAGGTGGGGGTGCGGAGCATGAGCGAGTTCACCGGGGGGACACGGACTTTCCGCCGGCCGGCCGGCCGGTTCGGTCGCGATCTGGGGGTGGCGTACGTCGACGGCGTGCGGGCCGGGGTGCTCGGCGAGGGGTATGTGCGGCTCACCGAGCCGGTCGCGGGGCACGCGCGCGTGGGGCTGTGGGTGGAGTCCCTGGGGAGGGTCGGCTACGGGCCGCGCATCGGCGAGCCGGAGGACATCACCCGGGGGCGTGTGCCCGCGCTTCCCGCCGAGGACGCCCCGAGGCTGTACCGGGGGGCCGTGACAGTGCGCGAGGCCGGGGACTCCCGGCTCGAACTGCCGGTGTGGGCACGGGGGTTCGCATGGGTCAACGGGTTCGACCTGGGGCGCTACCGGGGTTCGGGTGCTGGAGCTGGAGCTGGAGTGCGCACAGGTCAGGCCCTGCCCGGAGCTCCGTGGAGCCGGGCAGGGCCTGACCTGTGCGTGCTGCTGCTGACGCCCCCGCACGCGCGCGTGCCCGCGTTGCCGGCGAGGCCGTGCGGCCCCGCCGGAGTCGGGGCCCTACAGCGCGGACGCCGCCCGGGCTATGTCCTTCGCGAACGTGGACACCTGGGAGTAGACGCCGGGTACGCCGGGCCGGGCGCAGCCGTCGCCCCAGCTGACGATGCCGACCTGGATCCAGGCACCGGTGTCGTCCTTGCGGAACATGGGGCCGCCTGAGTCGCCCTGGCAGGTGTCGACGCCGCCCGCCAGATTGCCGGCGCACAGCTCGTCGCCGGGCACGAGCCGCTTGCCGTAGTGCAGCTTGCAGCCCGCGTCGCTGACGTAGGGGACGGTGGCCTTCAGGAGCTTGGTCGTGCCGGTGCCGGCGTTCTCCGTGGTGTCACCCCAGCCCGCGATGGTGAACGTGCCGCGGTTGTACCGCGTCGTCGTGGCGATCTTCAGCGTGGGCTTGTTGATCGGCCGGGCGAGCTTGATGAGCGCCCAGTCCTTGCCGTTGCCGTCGTAGCCCGGCGCCTGGCGGACCTTGGTCGACCTGACCTTGATCGCCCCCGAGGCGTTCAGGTCGGCGACCCCGGCGGTGACGGTGATGCCGGTGGTGGCGCCGGAGCCGTCCACGCAGTGGGCGGCGGTCAGGACGACGTCCTTCTTGTAGAGCGCGCCGCCGCAGCCCATCGAGAGGTGCACCAGCCACGGGAACTCGCTCTGCGCGGCGGGCGTTCCTCCTACGACGGGCGCGGGCGCGGCCTGTGCGGCGAGCGGCTGGAGGCTCGCGATCGTGAGGGCCGCGGCACCGACCGCCGCGGCCCGCTTGACCAGGGAGAAACCTCTTCCGGCCGACGAGGTGTGGGTCAACGTACGTCCTTTCCTGGGGGGTGGTGACAAAGAACGCAAGTATGAAGATCGGGGTGGGTGTGAAACAAGGGCGGATCTCACGTGCCCACGGCGGAACCGGACGGTAGGAAAACCGCTCTTACCGACAGCTCCCCGGCACGTAAAGTGGAGAAGAGTTCAGGGCGTCTTGGGGGTACGGACGTGGCGAACGGCGGACCGGTCGAGCACGGCTACCCACACCTGGAGACGGTGCGGGCCGCGATCAACGCGCTCTACAAGAGGCTGTCGTACGACACCGTCCAGACCTTCGCGACCAGCGTGGCCCCGGTCGACGTGGCCTTCTGCGACACCGACGACCTGCATCTGGGCGCACAGCGTGTGGCCCGTGAGATGGTGCGCCACTACCGGCTCCCTGACGCCCGCATGATCATCGGCTTCCGCGAGATGACCCACGCGGCGAACGTCGAACTGGCGGCGGGGCCCGAGTACTTCATCGAGCTGAACGACCGTTTCCGCACCCATCGCGGGGACATCGGCGCGGCCCTCGCGCACGAGGTGATGCACGTCTATCTGCACCGCCTCGACCTGTCCTTCCCCGGGACCCGCGACAACGAGATCCTCACGGACACGGCGGCGGCGTATCTGGGCGCGGGCTGGCTCCTCCTCGACGCGTTCCGCGAGGACGCGACCTCCTCGCAGAAGCTCGGCTATCTCACGCCGGAGGAGTTCGGGTACGTCCTGGCCAAGCGTGCGCTGGTCTTCGACGAGGACCCGGCGATCTGGTTCACCAGCCCGCAGGCGTACACGGCGTACACGGCGGGCATGGAGCTGGCCCGCCGCGACACGCGCCAGCCCCCGCTCACGGCGGCGGGCTGGGCGGGCCGCCGCCGCTACGCCCGCGACCGTCGCCATGCCCAGGACCACCAAGCGCCGGACGCGTCGCGGCCGGCCGGTG